>JABBOB010000021.1 GCA_019352055.1 Acidobacteriota bacterium | reverse complement strand
CGGCAGCGCCACCAGCACGGCCGAGACGAGCTTGGCGACCAGCACGCTGCTGGAGCGGATCGGCATGGCCGACAACTGGGTGGCCCATCCGTTCTGTCGCTCCTCCGCGATCCGTGGACCGGTACTCGAGAGCACCGCCCACATGGCGCCGAACGCCGCCATCGCGACCATGATCTCGGTCTCCGCGTCCAGCTGTCCAGGGCGGTGCTGGCCGCCGAAGATCGAGGAGAACAGCAGGTAGAACCCGACCGGCGCCGCGACGCCGAGCGCGAGGAACTTCGGGTCCCGCAGTGCTCGCCGGATCTCGAGCCGCAGATACATGCTGCTCATGGGTGCTGTCCTTCCGGTTCGGTGAGCCACTGCTCGAGGCCCGGTGCGGTCACGGTGAGGGCGTTCCAGTCGGGCCGATGCGAGAGGGCGCGAACGGTCGCGTCCACATCCACGGTGGACAGCTCCGTCCGGTCGTGAGCCGGCCGAACGGCGACGACGCCGGGCAGCGCGGCGAACGATTCGGGCGCGGAATCGGTGCGGATCCGCACCCGCGACGGGCCGGACGCCCCTCGTACTTCCGCGGGATGCCCGGACGCCACGAGCCCACCGTGCGCGACGACGATCATCCGGTCCGCGTTGTCCTCGACCTCCTCGAGGTAGTGCGTGGCGAACAGCACCGTCGTGCCGTCGGCCACGAAACCGGCCAAGCTCGCCCAGAAGTCACGTCGCGCCTGTACGTCCAACGCCCGAGTCGGCTCGTCGAGGAGGAGCACCTCGGCGCCCGCCACCGCCACCAGGGCGAAGCGCAACCGTTGCGCCTGGCCGCCGGACAGGCGTGTGGCGCTCCGCCGGCGGACGGTGGACAGTCCGGCCGACTCGATCGTGTCGCCGACGTCCCGTGCACGCGGGTAGAGCGACGCCGCGAGCTCGACGTGCTCCTGCACGCTCAGCCCCGGCATCATCCCGGTGTCCTGCAGCATCGCAGCGACACGCCCGGCCCGAACCGCTGCCCTCGGCGGCATCCCGCAGACCGTCACCGAGCCCGACGTCGGCGCGACCGCGCCGATCAGCATCCCGATCAGCGTCGACTTCCCGGCCCCGTTCGCCCCTAGCAGCGCGACCACCTCACCACGGGCGACATGGAGGTCGACCCCGTCGACCGCCGTCACGGATCCGTACCGTTTCCGCACCCTGTCCAGCGCGAGGGCTTCGGAGCGCGGCACGGGCGCGTTCTCGGCCAGTCGAGCGGCGTCCCGGACCGGATGCCCCTGCGGCGTCGTCATGAGGTGAGTGTGCGAGCACCGGCCCGGTCGGCGCATCAGCGCCGGACTGATCTCGTCTACCGCATCCTGCGTAGGTCGCACTCGGAGACGCTCGAGGTGCCTCCCGGTGCTCCGGCCCTGGATGGCCCGAGTTTCGAACGTCTTGGCGGAACGTCGGTGGTCAGAGTCCTGCGAGGAGGCTCCGGAGCGCCGCGGTGTAGTCGTCGAGCGCGACGCGCCCGGTGCGAGTCAGGGCGATTGCGGTCCGAGCTGCCGACCCGCTGCCGGTCTTCTCGGTTGCGACGTACTCCGCGTCCTCGAGCTTGCGCAGATGGGTGATCAGGTTGCCGGCGGTGAGTCCGATCATCGTCTGCAGGCGCGAGAACGAGAGGGCGTCACCCTCCGGCAGTGCAGCGAGCGTCGCCACGATCTTCAACCGCGCGGGGGCGTGAATGGTGGGGTCCAGCGGCGGGACGCTCATGCTGCCGATCGATCGCGACGGATCTGCAGCACCTGCGCAAGGCTGAGTGCGAGCAGCACGATGCAGCACCCGACCCCGTCGCTCAGCCAGACGCCGTAGGGGCCGGCGAAGGCGCTGACGGCCGCGACCAGGATGAATCCGAATGCGGTGCCGAGTTGCAGCCAGTCCTCTCGGACGGCTGATCGGGCTGCCCAGACGGTGCCGAGAGCGAGCAGGGTCGCGGTCGTGACATAGAGCCCGTAGACGATCGCGTCGCTCGCGCCGGCGACCAGCAGTGCCGCCATCACGGCGTAGACGGCGAGGAGCACCACGACGACGACGACGGCTTCTGCTCGTTGCTGCCCCGTCGTGCGCCCGCTGATGCCGGAGCGAGCTCGATGATGTGCCAGAGCGACTGTGATGACGCGGACCAGCACGACCGCGTACAAGACGACGAGAGCGACCCACGTCGGACCCTGGTAGGGGCGCTGTCCGAGTACCGACAGCCACGCCGCGCCGAACGCGATCAGCACGACGATCGCAGCCATCGCGGTCAACCACGGGGACCGGAAGCTCAGGTCACGCTCCGCCGCTCTCCGCGTCTGTTCGAGCAGTCCCGCGGCGACCCGTGGATCCAGCTCGTCGTCGATCTGAGGTTCGGCCCCACCGATGCCGGATGTGCGTCGCATCATCGACTCCCTGACTTTGCATTGCAAAGCTATGCCGGTCTGCGAAGCAAAGTCAAGACGCTGGACGGCCTGCGGCGGTCCGCTGAGCAGGGCCGGCCGCGTCCCAGGCGTCGGCCGGTTGACAACGGCGCATCCGGCGAGTTCCCTGCAGGCATGCGCCCCACCCCGCCTGACCCCGAACCGGCCGCTCATCTGTTCGATCAGACCAACGGCGTGCTGGGCGAGGACACCGACGACACCGATCACGGGGAGGACCAGGCGTCGGGCTCGCACCGGTTCGGGATCCCGCCGATCGTGTCGCTCTGAAGGCTGGAGCGTCGGGCAGCCCGTCGTTCAGGCGTGTCGATGAGCGGTCAGCGCTGCGGAGGTCCGACCGTTCGGAGCCGGGCGCTCCTCGGTGCGCACGACCTCGAGGCCGGCATCCTCGACCGCCCGCACCATCGCCGTCACGGGCCAGGCCCACGCGGTCACGACCCGGTGGGCGAACGGCTGCAGACGGTCGCCGCTGAAGTACCCGAGCGCCAGTCCACCGCCCGGGCGGAGCGCATCGGCGAAGCTGCGCAGGATGTCCGGCACCTCCCGAGGATCGCTGTGGATGAGCGAGAACCAGGCGAGCACGCCTCCCAGCGAGCCGTCGGCGAGCCGGAGCGTGCGCAGGTCGCCGGTCCGGAACGCGACGTCCGGGCACGCCCGCGTGGCGTGCTCGACGAAGTCCGCGGTGGCGTCGACCCCCGTCACCTCCAGACCTCGCTCGTGCAGGAACGCGGACCAGTGGCCGGGCCCGCAGCCGACGTCGAGCACCGGCCCGCGCAGCCCGTCCGCCCAGGTGCCGATGAGTGCGCGGTCCTCCGGGTCGGCACGGTCGGCCGAGCCGAAACGCTCGATGTAGCTGGGCGCCCACGACGCGTAGGACGACGTGACCGCAGCCAGGGCCGGGGTGCGCGGGTCGGTCTCGGTCACGTCGGCACTCCATCACGCCGGGCCGACACGCTCTCCGGGAGCCGTGCCGAGCCCCGTCGGGAGAGCGTGCGGATGTGCGCGCACCGACGACCCGGCGGACCTCCTCCCGGTTCGTCGAGGTGCTGCCGGGACCCGTCACGCGCATGCCCGACGGAACAGGCGGTCCCGCGGGCAGCCTCACGCCGTCCGGATCCGGCCGGTCCCGGTCATCGACGCCCCGGGTCGTCGCCCGTCTCGCGCATCCAGTGCTCACGGAAGAACATCCGGCCGAACCACTGCGACAGCTCGCCGCTCTGGAACTGCTGCGGGTCCGCGTCGTAGAGCGCCGAGCCGTCCGGTCTCGGCAGGTGGGCGGCCTCGTCGTCGGTCAGCGCCGTCGCGACCGCGCCGGTCGTGATCGCCGTGATCTGCTCGGCGTCGACGAACCGGCGGCCGGCGGAGGTGCTGATGACGAGACCGTCGAAGAAGTCGAGGGCGTCGTCCTGCAGCACGTGCTCGACCGTGCCGATCGTGGTGCCGTCGGCGGTGCGCACCTCGGTCCCGTCCTCGAGCGCGAGGTAGGAGATGGGTTCGTCGGCCATGGTCCGAGTGTCGACCCGCCCGTCGGACTGAAGCTGGGGGTGGGCTCGGACCGCCGTCTCCGCACGGGCCGCTCGCACCGAGGCGCTGGAGCAGGATCGTTCCATGATCACCGCGGAGTACACGATGCCCGGGCTGCATGTCCGCGACCACGAGATCGCGGTGCCGCTCGACTGGTCCGCACCGGATGACGGCCGGACGCTCACCGTCTTCGCGCGGGAGGTGGTCGCGGCGCGCCGGGAGCATGAGGACCTGCCGCTCGTCCTGTTCCTCCAGGGCGGCCCCGGAGGGAAGTCACCGCGCCCCTTCGACGGCTCGGGGTGGATCGGGGTGCTGCTGGAGCGGTACCGGGTGGTGCTGCTCGACCAGCGCGGCACCGGCCGCAGCTCGCGCGTGGACGCGGCGCGGATGGCGTCGTTCCCGTCCGCGGAGCAGGGCGCCGCCCATCTCGCCTGCTTCCGCGCCGATTCCATCGTCCGCGATGCGGAGCACCTGCGGAAGACCGTCTACGCCGGGCGACGGTGGACGACCCTCGGGCAGAGCTACGGCGGCTGGATCACCCTCGAGTACCTCTCCACCGCTCCGGAGGGGCTCGCGTCGTCCATGGTCATGGGCGGCCTGCCCGCGCTGCGGCCGGACGCAGCGGACCTCTACCGGCGCACCTACCCGAGGGCGCTCGCGAAGAACCAGCGATACGAGCAGCGGTACCCGGGCGACGGCGCCGTCGTCGCCCGCATCGCGGACCTCCTCACCGACGACGTCGTGCGCCTGCCGGACGGCGACCGGCTGACGGTGCGGCGCCTGCAGTTCCTCGGCGGCGGCCGCTTCGGGATGCAGCACGGCTTCGAGGAGCTGCACTGGCTGCTCGACACCGCGTTCGGCAGCGACGGGCGGCTCTCCGACGCCTTCCTCGCCTCCGCGCTCGCGGTCACCTCCTTCGCGGACAACCCCCTCTGGGCGGCGCTGCAGGAGGCGGCCGAGTACACCGACGACTCCTCGGGCGCCACCCGATGGGCGGTCCAGGCCGAGCACGACCGGCACCCCGAGTTCGCGGAGACGGCTCGTCCGCTCCGGTTCACCGGCGAGATGTTCTACCCGTGGATGTTCGAGGAGATCCGTCTGCTCAGGCCGTTCGGGCCGGCGGTCCACCTGCTGCAGGAGCGCACGGACTGGCCGGCGCGGTACGACCGCGCGCGGCTCGCCGCGAACGCGGTGCCGGTGGCGGCGGCGGTGTACCTCGACGACCTCTACGTCGACGCCGATCTCCAGCTGCAGACCGCGAGCGAGGTCGCGAACGTGGCGACCTGGGTGACGGACGAGTGGGAGCACGACGGCGTCGGTGCGAGCGGTGGCGAGGTCGTGCGGCACCTGCAGCGGCTGCTCGACGAGCGGGGCGCGCCGCTTCGATGAGCGGCGCCTCCGGCTCGGTGGCGGAACCGGCGAGCCGCACCGGGACCCGGCAGGCGGTCCCGGCCCTCAGACCCAGTGCGGCTGCGCGAACAGCCCATCCGGGTCGGCCCGCCGGGCGATCGCGTGCAGGCGGGAGGTGTTCGCACCGAAGTAGGCCGACGGGTCGGTGATCGCGGCGTCGCAGTAGTTCGCGTACGCCGAGTCGCCCCAGGCAGGCCGCATCGCCGCCCGGAACCCGCGGACGTAGGCATCGAAGGGAGCAGGGTCCGCGCCGTCGTCGAAGGACGCGGTGTACTGCGCCGTCCACAGCGCCGAGCGCCACGGGAACGCCGTCTCCGCCGCGCCGATGTCGCCGACCGCGCCGCCGAGCGCATCGAGCGCGACGCCGCCCTCGGTCAGCCCCCGCACCGACGCCGCCCGCTCGACCTGGTCGAGCAGCGTGCGGGTCTGCGCGGTGCTCAGCCGTCGGGAACCGATCGACGACGTCGCCGCCTCCGACACCCGTGCCCCCGTGCCGGCAGAGGAGCGCATCGCGTTCGCGTAGCTCGTCGCGGTCGCCGTATGGCTCAGGGGGGTCGCTCCGGTGTCCCGGACGAACCCGTCCACCGAGGCGTCGGCGCCGGTCTTCGGGCCGGTCCACGTGCCGATCACCGCGACCCGCGGCCCGGACGGATGCAGCGAGCCGGCGAGCAGCTTGAGCGAGGACCACAGCCGCCGGTCGGCGCCCGGCGCCCAGCGCTGCCACGCGGCCACGACCCCCGCCGCAGCGGACCACGGGAACACCACCTCGAACATGAGCACGTCCGGTGCCGCCCGCGTGCGGAACGTCAGCGACGTCACCACGCCCAGCGTCCCGCCCCCGCCGCCGCGGCAGGCCCAGAACAGGTCGGGCTCCTGGCGCGAGGACACCTCGTGCACCCGGCCGTCGGCGGTGACGAGGGTCAGCCGGACGAGCTGGTCGCAGGCGAGCCCGAACGACCTGACCAGCACGCCGAGCCCGCCCCCGAGGGTGAGGCCGCCGATGCCGACCGTCGCGCAGGAACCGCCGCCGATCGCCCGTCCCGCCGAGGCCAACCGCTCGTAGACGTCGAGCAGGTGCGCTCCGGGGCCGACGGTGACCGTCGCGCCGTCGGCGGCGACCCGGATCGAGTCCAGGCCCGCCGTGCTGATCACCAGCGACCTCGGCACGTCCGTGCCGGCCGCGCCGCCTGCCGACCATCCGGTGTATGAGTGGCCGCCGGAGCGGAGTGCCACGGGTGTCCTCGTGCCCCGGGCGAACGCGAGGCCCGCGACGACGTCGGCGGGGTGCGCCACGCGCAGGATGCCCAGCGGGTCGGCGTCGTCGTACCGGGGGTTGCGCAGCAACCGGGTCGCGTCCCAGCCGGCGGACCCCGGGCGGAGGAGCGCGCCCGAGGTGGCCGCGGCGAGCGCGCTCCAGGAGGTCGGGACGGAGGCGGTCGTCGCGGTGCCGGGAGCGGTGGGCGCAGCAGATCCGGTCGGCCCTGGCGCCCCGTCCGTGCAGGCCGCGAGCAGTCCCGTGAGACCGACGCCCGCGCCGCCGGCGAGCAGGGATCGACGGCTCAGGTGCTGGTCCACCGTCCCACCCTTCCCCGTCGGCGCCCCGGCGCTCAGACGGCTCGCTGGCGGAGGCCGAGCGGATCCCGGGTGAACCGGTCCAGCGTCCGCTGGGCGGACTCCATCAGCTCGTGCCCCACCCGCCCATGCTCAGAGGGGCCTGCCGGCCGGACGACGACGGCCGGCTCGGGTCGACGCCCTGCGGGTTCTCGACCGCGCGCCCCGCGCGGTGCTCGCGCTGCCGCTCGGGTGGACCGCTCAGAGGAGCGTCACGCCGCGCACCCGGTGGCCGATCGCGATCGACTCGCCCGAGACCGCGGAGAGCGGCGAGGCGAGGAACGCGACCAGGTCGGCGATCTGCTGGGGGGAGGACTGCCCCGCCGTGCCGGCCTGCACCTCCGCCGCCGGGCTCTCGCTCACGATCCCGGGGCTCACCGCGTTCACGGTCACGCCCGTGCCAGCGAGGGAGTCCGCGAGGTTCTTCGCGACCAGGATCGTCGCCGCGTTCCGCACCGACCCGGTGATGTTGCCGGTCACGAACGCGTTCTGGCCGCTCAGCACCACGATGCGGCCGTAGCCCGCCTCCCGCATTCCGGGGATCACCGCCTCGGCGACGCGGAGGAAGACCATCGCCTTGGCGTCGAACGCCTCGATCACCTGATCCGCGTCGCTGTTCCGTGCCGGGTCGAGCGTCTGCGCGGACGGGGCGGCCGTCACCACCAGCGCGTCGATGCGGCCGTGCTCCGCGAGCACCGACGCGACCGCCTGCCGGACCGAGCCCGGGTCCCGGCCGTCGAGCACGGTGCCGTCGGTCGTGCTCCGGGACGCCGCGACGACCGTGGCGCCCTCCTCCCGCAGCCGGCGCACGACCGCGGACCCGATCAGGCCGGTGCCCCCGACGACGAGGGCGACCCTGTGCTGCAGCTGGAGGTCCATGCGCTGCACGCTACCGAGGCCGTCCTGAGCGACCCACCTCCTACGATCGGGGCATGGTCCGGGTCGCTGTCGCGCAGTTCGCCCCGGGTGCCGACGTGGCCGCCAACCTCGCGGCGGTGCAGGAGCTGGTCGCGGAATCCGCCGGACGGGGCGCCGAGCTCGTCGTGCTGCCCGAGTACGCCTCCTACTTCGAGCGCCGGATGGGCCCGGGCTTCGCGGCGCACGCCCAGACGCTCGACGGGCCGTTCACCGACGGAGTGCGCGAGGCCGCCGCTGCCGCGGGGCTGGTCGCCGTCTTCGGGCTGGTCGAGCGGGCGGCGGGGGAGCGGTTCCGCAACACCGCGGTGGCGGTCTCGGGCGACAGCGTGATCGCGACCTATCGCAAGACGCACCTCTACGACGCATTCGGCGCGGCCGAGAGCACCTGGGTCGAGGCCGGCGCCCTCGAGCCGCCGCAGACGTTCCTGGTCGGTGCCCTCCGGGTCGGCCTGCAGACCTGCTACGACCTGCGTTTCCCGGAGGTGACCCGTGTGCTCGCGGACGCCGCCGTCGATCTGGTCCTGGTGCCCGCGGACTGGGTGCCGGGGCCGGGCAAGGTGCACCACTGGCGCACGCTGCTCGCCGCCCGCGCGATCGAGAACACCGCGTTCGTCGCGGCGGCCGGTCAGATCCCGCCGGACGGTGTGGGCACGAGCCTGATCATCGACCCTGCCGGCGCGACGCTCGCCGAGCTGGAGGATGAGCGGGGCATCGCGATCGCCGACCTCGACCCGGCCCTCGTCCACGAGGTCCGGGCGGCGAACCCGGCGCTGCGCCTCCGGCGGTACACCGTCCTCCCGCGCTGACTTCTCACCGATCAGGCTCTTTTCGCGACACGCCGCATCGGGGCCGCTCCGCGACGGTGTGTCGCGAAACGAGCCTGATCCGTGCAGGGGTCAGCGGGAGGCGAGGGTCGCGAGGCGCGTGGAGGCCTCCGCCAGCACGGCGGGGGACTTGCAGAACGCGAAGCGGACCAGCGAGCGCATCCGCTCGGCCTGCTCGCCGCGGCAGAACGCCGACACGGGCACCGCGACCACGCCCGCCAGCACCGGCAGCCGACGGCACAGCTCCGCGCCGTCCGGGAAGCCGAGCGCGGCGCCGTCCGCGATCACGAAGTAGCCCGCCTCGGGCCGGGAGACCGGCAGCCCGGCAGCCTCGAGCCCGGCGACCAGGGTGTCGCGGCCGGTCTGCAACGCGGCGGCGATGCCGGCGAACACCGCGTCCGACAGGTCCAGCCCCGCGGCGATCGCCGGCTGGAACGGCGCCCCGTTGACGAACGTGAGGAACTGCTTCACCGCGAGCGCCGCCGTCACGAGCTCCGCGGGGCCCGTCAGCCAGCCGATCTTCCAGCCGGTGGTGCTGAACGTCTTGCCGCCGGACGAGATGGTGATCGTGCGGTCCCGGGCCCCCGGCAGTGTCGCGATCGGAACATGACGGGCGGCGCCGAACACCAGGTGCTCGTAGACCTCGTCCGTGACGATCAGGGCGTCGTGCCGCTCCGCCGCCTCCACGACGACGCGCAGCAGCGACTCGTCGAGCACCGTGCCGGTCGGGTTGTGCGGCGTGTTCAGGAGGATCACGCGCGTGCGGTCCGTGATCGCGTCGCGGAGGCGGTCGGCGTCGGGCCGGAAGGACGGCCAGTCGACGGGCACCGTCCGGTGGACGCCGCCCGCCAGAGCGATCACAGCGCCGTACGCGTCGTAGGCGGGCTCGAGGGTGAGGACCTCGTCACCGTCGTCCACGAACGCGAGCAGCACGGCTGCGAGCGCCTCGGTCGCCCCCGCGGTCACGAGCACCTCCGTGTCCGGGTCGACCTCGAGCCCGTACCAGTGCTGCTGGTGCCGGGCGATCGCCTCGCGGAGCACCGCCGCGCCCCGGCCGGGCGGGTACTGGTTGATGCCCGCGCGGATCGCAGCCTGGGCCGCGCGCAGGACCTCCTGCGGCCCGTCGGTGTCCGGGAAGCCCTGCCCGAGGTTGATCGAGCCCGTCGCCGCGGCGAGCGCGCTCATCTCGGCGAAGATGGTGGTGCCCGGGACCCCGTCGGCGGTCAGCAGCCCCGCTCCCGCTGCGGCGCGTCGCCACGGTCCCGACCTCACCACCGAAGCCTACTGAGCGGCCCGATCGTAGGGACCGCTCTGTCCATCCATAGGAACCACATGGGTTGTCGGTGCACCCTGTGTGTGCTGTGAAAGGAGCACCATGACCGACAGCACCTCTCGATCCGACTCGGGGGCCGCCTCCGGCGACGGCGGCCACCTGGGTGACGACGCCGTCACCGCGTCGTACGAGCAGTCCGTGCCCACGGCGCCGCAGCAGGTCGCCGCAGTCGAGGAGCCGGCGGCATCGGACGGTGCGGCGTTCCGGCGCCAGGAGCGCCGCGGCATCCTGGTCCCCGTCGTCGCTGCGGCGGTCGTCGCCGCACTGATCGGTGGTGGCGTCGGGGCAGGTATCGCGCTCGCGGTCAACCCGCACACCACCGTCAGCTCGGTGAGCGGCGGCAGCCAGGGCGTCGTGATCAACAACCCGTCGACGGCGACCGCGGTCTCCGCCGTCGCGGCGAAGGCAGCGCCCTCCGTCGTGACGATCGCCGTCACCGCGCCGAACGTGTCCGGGACCGGCTCCGGCATCGTGCTGTCGGCCGACGGCTACGTGCTCACGAACAACCACGTCGTGACGCTCGAGGGCGACACCTCCGGCGGCACCATCTCGGTCACCACGGCGGACGGTCACATCTACGGGGCCAAGGTCGTCGGCACCGACCCGCTCAACGACATCGCCGTCATCAAGCTGACGAACGCCTCGGGCCTCACGCCGGCGACCTTCGGGAACTCGAGCGACCTGAACGTGGGCGACTCCGTCGTCGCGATCGGCGCGCCCCTCGACCTGCCGAACACGGTGACCACCGGCATCGTCAGCGCGTTGAACCGCAGCATCGCGGTCGCCTCGTCCGCGGTGCCGAACGGCTCCGGCAGCTCCGGGGGCGGTTCCGGCTCCGGAGGCACCGGCGGCAGCAGTCCCTTCAACTTCTGGAACTTCGGGGGCGGGAGTGGCTCCCAGACCCAGGCGCAGACCCAGAACATCTACCTCTCGGTGCTGCAGACCGATGCGGCGATCAACCCCGGCAACTCCGGCGGCGCGCTCGTCGACTCGCAGGGGGACGTGATCGGCGTGAACGTGGCGATCGCGGGCACGGACTCCAGCTCGTCCGGCCAGTCCGGCAGCATCGGCGTCGGCTTCGCGATCCCGTCCTCCATCGCGAAGCGCATCGCCGACGACCTCATCGCGGGCAAGAAGCCCAGCCACGGGCAGCTCGGCGTCACCTCCGTGGCGAACCAGACTGCGATCACCGGCACGGTCGCCGGCGTGAAGGTGTCGTCCGCGCCTGCCAACGGTCCCGCGGCGAAGGCCGGGATCAAGCAGGGCGACATCATCACCGACGTCGGCAAGGTGGCGGTCACCAGCTACACCGACCTCGCCGGCCAGGTCCGCGCGTACGCGGCCGGCGCCAAGGTGCCCATCACCTACGCCCGCGACGGGCAGATGCACACGGTCACGGTGACGCTCGGCGCGACCGCCACGTCCTGACGATGGGTGCGACGTGGGGCATCGCCGTCGTCGGCATGCTGGCGGTGCTCCTCGTCGTGTTCGTCCTCCGAGTCAAGCGGCTCGCCCACGGGTCGTGGCGCACGGTCGCGATCGGTGCGGTCATCGGGCTCGCGCTCGTCGGGATCGGTCTGCTCAGCCAGCGGCCGGCCTGATCCACCCGGCTTCCGCTCCATAGACTTCCGGCAACGCCAGGAACGGAAGTCGAAGATGCTCTCGCTCTCCCAGCAGGCCGTCGCGGTCAGGAGCCACGTCGATCGGCGGCTCGCGGAGGCGGGCGTCGACGTCGACGACGTGCTCCGCGGCCGGCTCGACCGGCACTTCGGCCGCCTCTTCGAGCACTTCACCGAGCTGTACGGGGAGCGGGCCGACTGCCTCGATCAGCTCACCGCGCTCGTCGTCGCGATCGCCCGTGCCGCAGCGGCCCGGCCGGACGACCTCCGGGCTCTCGACGCGGCGCGCGAGGCGGACCCGGACTGGTTCCTGGACAACCGCATGCTGGGCGGGGTCTGCTACGTGGACCGGTACGCAGGGGACCTGGAGGGGGTCCGTGCGCGCATCCCGTACTTCCGCGAGCTCGGGCTCACCTACCTCCATCTGATGCCGCTCTTCCGGGCCCCGGAGGGGGACTCGGACGGCGGCTACGCCGTCTCGAGCTACCGCGAGGTGGACCCGGCCCTCGGGGACATGGAGCAGCTGCGCTCGCTCGCCGCCGACCTGCGCGCGGCGGGTATCTCCCTGGTCGTCGACTTCATCTTCAACCACACCAGCGACGAGCACGACTGGGCCGTCGGTGCGGTCTCCGGGGACCCGGCGTACGCCGAGTTCTACCGGATCTACCCGGACCGGACGCTGCCCGACCTGTTCGAGGTGACGACGCGCGAGGTCTTCCCGGACGACCATCCCGGGTCGTTCGTCCAGCTGCCCGACGGGCGATGGATCTGGTCGACGTTCTACCACTTCCAATGGGACCTGAACTACGAGAACCCGGCCGTCTTCACCGCGATGGCGGGGGAGATGCTCTTCCTCGCCAACGTCGGCGTGGACGTGCTGCGCATGGACGCGGTCGCCTTCATCTGGAAGCGGCTCGGCACCGCATGCGAGAACCTGCCCCAGGCCCACACGCTGATCAGGGCGTTCAACGCGGTCTGCCGGATCGCCGCACCGGCGGTGCTGTTCAAGTCCGAGGCGATCGTGCACCCGGATCAGGTGGCGGAGTACATCTCGCCGGGGGAGTGCCAGCTCTCCTACAATCCGCTCCAGATGGCGCTGATCTGGGAGTCGCTCGCCACCCGCGACGCGGGCCTGCTGCAGCAGGCCCTCGAGCGCAGACATGCGATCCCCCCGGGGACCGCGTGGGTGAACTACGTCCGCAGCCATGACGACATCGGCTGGACCTTCGCCGACGAGGACGCGGCGGAGCTGGGCATCGACGGGTTCGATCACCGCCGCTTCCTCAACGCCTTCTACGTGAACCGATTCGAGGGGTCGTTCGCTCGCGGGGTGCCGTTCCAGGAGAACGCGCGGACCGGCGACGCCCGCGTCTCCGGCACGACGGCGTCGCTCGCGGGCGTCGAGGCGGGCGACCCGTTCGGTGTGCAGCGGGTGCTGCTCGCGCACTCGATCGCCCTGTCGACCGGCGGCCTGCCGCTGCTCTACCTGGGTGACGAGGTCGGGCAGCTGAACGACTACGCCTACCTCGCCGACCCCGAGCACGCGGGGGACAGCCGCTGGGTGCACCGGCCGCCCTACCCGGCGCAGCGCTCCGCGGAGCGGACGGACCCCGACACGGACGCAGGGGCGATCTACCTCGGCCTCCGCCGGCTGACCCAGGCGCGTCGCGAGACGGCGCAGTTCGCCGGCGGTGCGCTGGTCGGGTTCCATCCGCACGATCCGCACGTGCTCGGCTACCAGCGGCCCGGCGCCGAGGGGACGGTGCTCGTGCTGGCGAACCTGTCGGAGCAGGAGCGGGTCGTGCCGTCGGAGGCGTTCGCCGCGATGCCCGCCATGGCGCACGACCTCATCACCGACGTCGACGTCGAGCTCTGGGCGGACCTGCCCCTCGCGCCGCTGCAGTTCCTCTGGCTCCAACTGTAGATCGGCTCCGAGTGGGCCCGACGCCCGCTGCTCGCGGTCCACGACCGGCGTCGGGTGCGCGTCAGCCCGCGATCGCCCGCGGCGGATCGGGAAGCCGGATCTCGTGCGGGAAGCTCGTCGGCGCCGGCCCGAACGCGTCCCGCGTCGCCGACACGACGCGCCGGCCCGCGATGCGGTTGCCGGCGCCGCCGACCACCGCGCCGATGCCGAACGGGACCGCCCGACCCACGATGCTCGCGCCCTGCCGGGTGGCGAACCGTCGGACGAAGCTCTTCCGCACCCGATCGGTGAGGGACTTCAGCACCGTGGACGGCAGCCGTTTCGTGACGAGCTCGCCCCAGTAGGCGCTTCGGGGCTTGCCGGTGCCGGTGACCTCGCCGGCGAACTGCTGCACGAGATTGGCGCCGGCCGGTCCGAGCATCAGCGCCATCACCAGCGTGCTGGCGCGCTCCGGGTCGGCCGTCGAGAGCCCGTGCACCTCCGCCACGGACTGCGCGAAGAGCGCGCTCGCCTCCAGGAACCCGGCGGTCTCCGCACCGCTGATCGCGATGGCGGCGACCGTGCCGACGCCCGGGATGACCGCCGCGGCGCCCGTGGCCGCGCCGCCGGCCGTCACCGCGGCGACGTAGCGCTTCTCGAGCATCCGGACGACCTCGTCCGGCGACGCGGTCGGGTTCCGCTTCCGGATCGATCGGAGGTGGGCGAGGACGACCGGGCGGTGCACCGACAGCAGTCGGTCGAAGCCCTGCTTCGTCCAGCCGGTCGCGTCGTCGTCCTGGGGATCTTCGCTCATGGTGCAGGCGATCATAGGAAGCCGTGCCGAGCGACTGCTCCGCGTCGACCCGGTGCTAGCGTCGGGCGGTCCCGGAGGGGACGACCCAGATCCTTTCGGAGAGATCCCCTGTTGACGATCCCGTACTTCGGCACGAACCAGAACGTCGTGTTCATCCCGGCGCTGCTCGCGCTGCTCGCCTCGACCGTGGTGATCTGCCTCCCGATCGTCTTCGCGCCCTCGCTGCGCCGGTCTCGGCGCCGGGTGCCCCTGCTCGCCGTGGCGGGCGTGCTGGCCCTGATCGGGCTCGCCGGCACCGTGGTGCTGGCGGCCACCGGCTTCCGCACGCTCGGCGACGAGCGCGCCCGGGTGCAGGCGTCGATCCAGCGGATCTACGGGCTGCAGCTCACCGGTGGTGAGGTCGGCGACCTCGTCGACAACGGCAAGCCGCCGAAGTCGCTGCCTGCGGTCGCGGAGGCGCTGCGGCTGCAGCACCCCGGGGCGCCGAAGACGCTCGAGCTGAAGCCGACGGCCGCCGGCGGCGACACCTACGCGCTGTTCTTCGCCGGCAAGCCGTTCCCGGCCGCCTCCTGATCGTTCAGGCGTAGTCGGTCGTGTACCGCTCGAACGCCTCGTCGATCGCGCCGTCGAACTGCAGCGACCCCTTGTCCAGGTAGATGCCGCGCGTGCAGAACCGCTTCAGGTCGCCGTCGTTGTGCGAGACGAAGAACATCGTCCGCCCCTCCGCCAGCATCTCCTCGATGCGGGTGTAGCACTTGCGCCGGAATCCGCGGTCGCCGACCGCGAGCACCTCGTCGACCAGCAGGATCGGCTCGTCGAGCCGCGAGACGACGGCGAAGGCGACCCGCACCTTCATCCCGCTCGACAGGTGCTTGTAGGGGGTGTTGACGAAGTCCTTGATCTCGGCGAAGTCGATGATGTCGTCGAACTCGTCGGCGATCTGAGCCTTCGACTTGCCGTGCAGACCGGCGGCGAGGAACACGTTGTCCCGCACGGTCAGGTCGTCGACGAAGCCGCCGGTGATCTCGATCAGCGGGGCGACGCCCTGCCGCACGGCGACCGTGCCCTCGTCGGGGATCAGGACCTCCGCGACCATCTTCAGCAGCGTCGACTTGCCCTGGCCGTTGCGTCCCACGACGCCGATCGACTCGCCCTGGGCGACGTCGAAGCTGACGCCGCGGAACGCCCAGAACTCCTCCGGCGGCCGTCGGTTCTTCGCGCCCGACAGCATGTCCTTCAGGCCGCGCCGCTGTCCGCGGTCGCGCTGGAAGCGCACGCCCACGTTGTGCACGGAGATGACCGGAGCCGGCATCACAGCTCCTTCAGGACGCGGGGCACGGAGCGCCGGAAGACGACGGCGCCGACCGTGAAGATGAGCACGGACACGACGGTGCCCTCGATCACGTAGACCCAGTCGACGTTGTCCGGGAAGAAGCACCCGCGATACATGTCGAGGATCCCCGCGAGCGGGTCGAGCCCGTAGACGAAGTGCAGGACCGGGTTGCCGATCTCCAGGTGGTACAGCACCGGGGCGCCGTAGAAGAGCACGCGCAGGCCGAGCTTCACCACGCGCTCGAGGTCCCGGTAGAAGACCGCCAGCGGCGCGATGATGAAGTTGCAACCGACCGTCAGCAGCACCTGAAGGACGATCGCGAGCGGGAGGTAGACGAACGTCCACGGGCTCGGCGCCGTGAGGTTGAACAGGGCGAAGAACACGATGATCGACAGGCTGATCACGAACTCGATGCCCTTGGACGCGATCTGGCGCAGGATCCAGATGCTCCGGGGGATCTTCACCGAGCGGATCAGCTTGCCCTCCTGCCGGAAGGCGCGGGTCGCGTCCGACAGGTTGCCGTTGAACCACGTCCACGGCAGCACGGCCATCAGCAGGAACAGGATGTACGGCTGGTCGTTGACCCCGCCGCGGTGGAACACGAACCCGAAGATCACGAAGTAGATCAGCCCCATCAGGAGCGGATCGAGGATCGACCAGACGTAGCCGAGCGCGCTCGTCGTGTATCTGACCTTGAGGTCGCGGGTGGTCAGCAGCCAGAGCGCCTGGCGGTAGCGCGACCAGTACGTCGTGCGCTTCGCCGGTCGGGCGACGCGGGGCGCGGACACGGCAGTGGTCACGGACATCCTCGGGCGGCGAATCGGGTGGGGGCGGCGGCCGCCGCGCCGGTCGCTCATGCTAATCGAGGTCCTGGGAGGGGGCCGGTGCCACGCGGACCCCAGCGCGCTCCTCGGCGACGCACGGGCCCGGTCGATACAGTCGAGCGCGTGACGGCGCCGGAGCTTCCCCAGTCCAGCACCGATACGGAGGTGCCGGAGGAGCCCGGGGCGGTCGAGACCGTCCTCGACCTCCGGGGCCTCACCAAGCGCTTCGGCGACACCGTCGCGGTGGACTCGATCGACCTGGCCGTCGCGGCGGGTTCGTTCACCGGGATCGTGGGCCCGAACGGCGCCGGCAAGACCACGACGCTCTCGATGGTGACGGGTCTCCTGCGCCCCGACGGCGGCACGGTGCTCGTGCACGGGATCGACGTGTGGGCCGAGCCGGACCGCGCCAAGCGGGCGATCGGCGTGCTGCCGGACGCGTTGCGGCTGTTCGACCGGCTCTCCGGCGCGCAGCTGCTCCACTACGCCGGCGTGCTCCGCGGCCTCGACGCGGCGACCGTGCGGCAGCGCACCGCGGACCTCGTCGCCGCGTTCGGGCTCGAGGACGCCACGGGCCGGCTCGTCGCCGACTACTCGGCCGGCATGACGAAGAAGATCGCGCTCGCCGCGGCGATGATCCACTCGCCGCGCCTCCTGGTGCTCGACGAGCCGTTCGAGTCGGTCGACCCGGTGTCGGCGGCCAACATCGTCGATATCCTGCAGCGCTACGTCGCGGCGGGCGGCACCGTGGTGCTCTCGAGCCACGGCATGGACCTGATCCAGCGCGTGTGCGACCACGTCGCGGTGATCGTGGGCGGCAAGGTGCTCGCCGCCGGCACGACGGACGAGGTCCGTGGCGGCGAGTCGCTGGAGGAGCGCTTCGTCGCGCTCGCCGGCGGTCGACGGGCCGCCGCGGGCATGGAGTGGCTGCACTCCTTCGTCGAATGACCGCCGCGCTCGTCCGACTGAAGCTGCGACTGCTGGTCAACCAGTTCCGGCGCAGCCCGTGGCAGGTCGCCGGGCTCGCGCTCGCCCTGCTCTACGGCGCCGGCATCACGCTGCTGCTCGTCGTGACCCTGGTCGCGCTGCGCTTCGCGCCGACCGCGATCTCGACCGCGGTGGTGGTGGGCGGCGGCTCGATCGCCCTGCTCGCCTTCCTCGTCGTGCCGATCTTCGTCGGCATCGACGACACGCTCGACCCCCGCCGCTTCGCGCTGTTCGGCATCGAGCGCACGCGGCTCGCCGTCGGGCTGGCTGTCACGGGGGTCGTCGGCGTGCCGGCGCTCGCGCTCCTCCTGGTCTCCTTCGCGACGCTCGCCACCTGGTCCCGGTCGGCCGCCGCGATCCTCGTCGCGCTGGTGTGCGTGCCCTGCATCGTGCTGACCGGCGTGCTGCTGTCCAGGATCGGGGCGACGGGCGCCGGCCTGCTGCTGTCCACGCGCCGCTCGCGGGAGGCGGTCGCGGCGGTCCTCGTGGTCGGTCTGTCGTTGCTCGCGCCGCTCATGGTGCTGCTGACGAACCTCGAGCTCGGCCGGCAGGCGCTCACCGCGATCGGGTCCGTCGTCGCCGTGCTCGCGTGGACACCGCTGGGCGCGGCATGGGCGGCGCCCGCCAGCATCGCCGGGGGCGACGCGGCGGGACTCGGTCAGCTGCTCGTCGCCCTGGCGACGGTCGTACTGCTGGGCCTCCTCTGGCGCGAGCTCGTCGGTGTCGCGCTCGTCTCGACGGGGCGCCGCGCCCGGCCGCAGACCCTCGCCGGCATCGGCTGGTTCGGCCGGCTGCCCGCCACGCCGAGGGGGGCGATCGCCGCGCGGGCGATCTCCTACTGGGCGCGTGACGTGCGGTACCGGGTGAGCATCATCAGCATCCCCGTCACCCCGATCGTGCTGGTCCTCGTGCTCGGCCTCGCCGGTGTGCCCGGCCCCGTGCTCGCGCTGATCCCGGTACCGGTCGTCGCCCTGTTCATCGGCTGGGCGAGCCACAACGACATCGCCTACGACCACACCGCGATCTGGCTCCACGTCGCAGCAGGGGTCCGGGGCGTCGACGACCGCCTCGGCCGGCTCGCCCCCGTGCTGGTCGTCGGTCTGCCCGTGCTCGTGGCCGGCTCGTTCGTGAGCGCCGCGATCGCCGGTCGCCCCCTCCTCGCCGCGCCGCTGATCGGCGTCGCGGTCTGCCTCCTGCTCGCCGGAACGGGGATCGGGGGTGTCAGCTCGGCCCTCATGCCCTACCCCGTGCCGCGGCCGGGCTCGTCGCCGTTCCAGCAGCCCAACTCCACGACGGGGGTGGCCGCGGTCGTGCAGTCGGTGCTGTTCCTCCTCCAGCTCGCCGCCGCCGCGCCCGCGATCCTGCTCGGCCTCGTCGCGATCGAGGGGTCGGTGGCCGCTGCGTGGTGGTCGCTCGTCGCAGGGGTGGTCGTCGGTGTCGTGGTGCTGTGGTCGGGCACCGCGTGGGGAGGGCGTGTGTTCGAACGACGCGGCCCGGAGCTGCTCGCCTCGGCGCTGCGAGCCTGATCTCGCGGCCCGCGCGCATCCCGCCCCGCGCGCGTCCTACCCTTGTCCGCATGGTGCGCGACTCCGTGACCGATCCCGGCGGCGGGACGTCCACCCTCGACCGCGAGCTCGAGGAGCTGCTGAACGGCGAGATCACCGAGGACGGCGATCACGATCGCTTCTCGCACTACGTCCAGAAGGAGAAGATCGTCGAGTCGGCGGTCACCGGCAAGCCCGTGCGCGCCCTGTGCGGAAAGGTCTGGGTGCCTGGGCGCGACCCGGAGAAGTTCCCGATCTGCCCGGACTGCAAGAAGATCTACGACCGCCTGAAGTAGCGGGCTCGCATCGCTCCCGGGTTCTGGCCGGCCTCCGCCCGGCCCGCGCTCCGTGCGGGTGAACCTCAGGCGAGCACGGTCGGGATCGCGGGGTCGCCACCGGACAGTCGCATGGCCACCGGAGGCAGCTCCGCGATGACGCGGGCGTGGTGCTCCCGCGCGGCGCGCGCTCCCGCCGGCCCGATGTGCGCCGGGTCGTTGCGACCCCCGACGATGAGCGGCACCACGAGGTCGCGGGCGGCGGCGACCCGCGGCTCCGTGTCGGCGACGACGATGCGCTCCTGCGTCGCGACGCCGTCCGTGAGCAGCCGGAACGCCCACTTGCGGCCCGCGGTACCCGCCTTCTCGATCGACTTCTTCGCGACCGGACGCATGGCGCCGTCCTCGTCCGCGCGCTCGACGAGCTTGTAGACGAAGCCGGCCGTCGGGTGCCCGGAGCCGCCGACCAGGCGGGTGCCGGCGCCGTAGGAGTCGACGGGAGATGCGGCCAGGCCCGCGATGGCGTACTCGTCGAGGTCGTTCGTGACCGTGATCATGGTGTCGGGCGCTCCGAGCTCGTCCAGCCGGTCGCGCACCGCCTGCACGACGACGGGGAGGTCGCCGGAGTCGATCCGGACGGCGCCGAGCGCAGGGCCCGCGACACGCACCGCCGTCTCCACCGCGGTCATCACGTCGTAGGTGTCGACCAGCAGCGTCGTGCCGGGACCCATCGCGTCGATCTGGGCGCGGAAGGCCGCCTCCTCGCTGTCGTGCAGCAGGGTGAAGGCGTGCGCGGCGGTGCCCATGGTCGGCACGCTCCAGCGTCGCCCCGCCTCGAGGTTCGATGTCGCCGCGAAGCCCGCGATCCACGCGGCGCGCGCGGCCGAGACCGCCGCGTGCTCATGGGTCCGGCGTGACCCCATCTCGGCGATCGGGCGCGCGGCCGCTGCGGACACCATGCGAGCCGCGGCCGTCGCGATCGCGCTGTCCGCGTTCAGGATGCTGAGGATCAGCGTCTCGAGGATCACCCCCTCCGCGAAGGACGCCTCCACCGTGAGCACGGGGGAGGAGGGGAAGTAGAGCTCGCCCTCGCGGTACCCGCTGATCGAGCCGCCGAACCGGTAGCAGGCGAGCCAGTCGGCCGTGGCCGACGAGACGACATGCTCGGCCGCGAGCCACTCGAGCTCCGCGTCGCCGAAGCGGAACCGCTCCACGGCCTCCAGCACCCGCCCGGTGCCGGCGAGCACGCCGTACCGACGCCCGCCGGAGAGCCGGCGGGCGAACACCTCGAACACGCTCGGGCGGTCCGCCGTGCCGTCGCGCAGCGCCGCGTCCAGCATCGTCAGCTCGTACCGGTCGGTGAGAAGGGCGGTGCTCGTCACCCTGCGAGCCTAGGAGGAGCGCGTCGGCCCCGTCCGGGAACGTGCCGCCCGGCTCCCCTCCTTCTGGGGCCTGGGGTGCGGGAGGGGGGATCCGTAGGGTGATCCGAAGCCCGGTCACCCCGCCGGGCCGCCGCTTCGGTCACCCAGCCGACGCGTTCCCCCACCCGCCGGAAGGTCCCCCTCCGATGGTCCTCACCCAGGACTTCACCCATCTCCTCAGCAGCCCGAACACGCTGCAGTCGTTCGATGTCATGCCCGCCGCCGTCGTCGCCGTGGTCCTCGTCTCGTTCGCCGTCGCGCTCGTCACCGTCTCGGTCCGCCGTCGCGACGCGGAGTGATGCTCGGGCCCGCTGAGGGGCCGCCGAGTCGGAGGACATAGGCTCTCCGGCCGTGACCGACGCACCGATCGGAGTCTTCGACTCGGGTGTCGGCGGTCTCACCGTCGCCCGCGCGATCATCGACCAGCTGCCGAACGAGTCCGTGCTGTACGTCGGCGACACGGCGCACTCGCCCTACGGGCCGAAGCCGCTCGCCGAGGTCCGCGCGTATGCCCTCGCGGTCATGGACGACCTCGTCTCCCAGGGTGTGAAGCTGCTCGTGATCGCGTGCAACACCGCCTCCGCCGCGATGTTCCGCGATGCGCGGGAGCGGTTCACGATCGGCGCGGGCATCCCGGTGGTCGAGGTGGTGCTGCCCGCGGTGCGCGCCGCCACCAGGCGCACCCGCACCAAGCGCATCGGCGTGATCGGCACCGAGGGCACCGTCCGTTCGCTGGCCTACGTCGACGCCTTCGTCGCGGACCCCGACGTCACCGTGGTTCAGGCGGCGTGCCCGCGCTTCGTCGAATTCGTCGAATCCGGCGTCACGACCGGGCCCGAGCTGTTCGCCGCGGCGGAGGAGTAC
Source organism: Acidobacteriota bacterium (assembly GCA_019352055.1). Lineage (GTDB taxonomy): Bacteria > Actinomycetota > Actinomycetes > Actinomycetales > Microbacteriaceae > Amnibacterium. The sequence goes on along the minus strand of JABBOB010000021.1, from coordinate 21,999 downwards.
CTCGCCCCGCTGAAGGCCGCCGACATCGACACCCTGCTGCTCGGGTGCACCCACTACCCGTTGCTGTCCGCCGCGATCCGGCTGGTCATGGGCCCGGACGTCGCTCTCGTGTCGTCCGCGGAGGAGACGGCGAACGACGTGTACCGGCAGCTGGTGGACCACGACCTGCTCCGCACGACCGCCGCGGCGCCCACCTACCGGTTCGAGGCGACCGGGACGAGCGAGGGCACCTTCCTCCGGCTCGCCCGTCGCTTCCTCGGACCCGAGGTCGCGAGCGTCGACCTCGTGCACACGGGCGCGATAGCGCTGCCCACGACCAGCCTTCCCACGTCAGGAGACCCGAGATGACCGAACGACGCGACGGCCGGGCGGCCGATGACCTCCGGTCCGTGACCATCGAGCGCGGCTGGAGCACCCAGGCGGAGGGGAGCGCGCTGATCTCCTTCGGAAGCACCCGGGTGCTGTGCACCGCCTCCTTCACGAACGGCGTGCCGCGCTGGCTGCAGGGCAAGGGCCGCGGGTGGGTGACCGCCGAGTACGCGATGCTGCCGCGCTCCACCAACGACCGGATGGACCGCGAGAGCGTGAAGGGCCGCATCGGGGGCCGCACCCACGAGATCTCCCGCCTCATCGGTCGATCGCTGCGCGCGGTCGTCGACACGAAGGCACTGGGCGAGAACACCCTCGTCATCGACTGCGACGTGCTGCAGGCCGACGGGGGCACCAGGACCGCTGCGATCACCGGTGCGTACGTCGCCATGCACGACGCGATCGAGTGGGGGCGTGAGAAGCGCTTCATCGGCCAGAAGGCCGTTCCGCTGCTCGACTCCGTCGCCGCGGTCTCGGTCGGCATCATCGACGGCGAACCCATGCTCGATCTGGCATACACCGAGGACGTCCGCGCCGAGACGGATATGAACGTGGTCGCGACGGGTCGCGGGCTGTTCGTCGAGGTGCAGGGCACCGCGGAGGGGGCCCCGTTCGACCGCCGGGAGCTCGACCGCCTCCTCGATCTCGCGCTCGCAGGCACCGAGCAGCTGACTGCGCTCCAGCGCGCAGCGCTGGAGGCGATCGCGTGACGGGGGCTCCACGCCGCGTGGTGCTCGGGACCGGCAACGCCCACAAGGTGGCGGAGCTCTCCGCGATCCTCGGGCCCCGACTGCCGGGCGTCGAGTTCCTCCGGTTCGACGGGCCGTCGCCCGTCGAGGACGGCGACTCGTTCCTTGCCAACGCGCTGATCAAGGCGCGCGCGGCGCATCACGAGACGGGGTTCCCCGCGATCGCCGACGACTCCGGGATCGTGGTGGACGCTCTGGACGGTGCGCCCGGGATCCACTCGGCGCGGTACGCCGGCACCGGACTCGACGCCGACAACCGGGCGCTGCTGCTCGAGCGCCTCGGCGACGCGGTCGATCGGTCGGCGCGGTTCGTGTGCGCCGCCGTGTACGTCGACCGCGAGCGCGAGCTCACCCGGCAGGCGTCATGGGAGGGGAGCGTGCTTCCGGCCGAGCGCGGCACCGGCGGCTTCGGCTACGACCCCCTCTTCCTCCCCGCGGACGCAGGGGGCCGAACGGCGGCCGAGCTGAGCCCCGACGAGAAGAACGCGATCAGCCACCGCGGACTGGCCTTCGAATCCCTCGCGGAGGGGATCGCCGCGCTCTGACCCGGCGTGGTCAGTCGGTGGGGACGCTCTGCTCGTCGGCGCGCTTCGCCGCGCGCCGGTTCCGCCACACGTGGAAGAGCGTCGGGACGAGCGTCACGAGGACCGCGATCAGCAGGATCAGCTCGATGTTGTGCTGCACGAAGGCTGCGACCGGCGGGATGAAGCCGATCAGGTAGCCGAGGAAGGTGACGCCGAAGCCCCAACCGAGTGCACCGATCGCATTGAACAGGCTGTAGCGGCGGTAGTTCATCCGCCCGACCCCGGCAGCGATGGGGCCGATGGTCCGCACGATCGGGACGAACCGGGCCAGGATGACCGCGAGCGGACCCCACCGGTCGAAGAAGCGGTTGGTGCGCGCGACCTGCGCCCTGCTGAAGAGGCCGGAGTCCCTCCGCTCGAAGATGCGAGGGCCGGTCTTCTTCCCGATGTAGTACCCGAGCTCGCCACCGAGGAACGCGGCGACCGCGATGGCGGGCGCGGCGATCCAGATGCTGATGCCGAGACCCTGCTCGGCGCTGATGCCGGTGATGAGCAGGAGCGTGTCGCCCGGGAAGACGAAGCCGATCAGCAGGCCCGTCTCGGCGAAGATCACCGCGCACACGATGAGGAGCCCGATCGGGCCCAGCGCCGCGAGGCTCTGCTGATCCAGGAACGGGAAGAGGGCATCGACGGTCGTCATCGTCCGTCTCCCTCCGCCACCGTCCCGGCGGTGCGGGAAGAGGGACTCGAACCCTCACGCCGAAGCACAGGAACCTAAATCCTGCGTGTCTGCCAATTCCACCACTCCCGCCGGAAGCGGCCCCAGTGTATCGGCCGCCCCCGGAGCGCGGACACCGCCCCTCCGGCCGCGCCCGGCCAGGGCCTGTGGAGAACCGGCGACGTCGGGCGCGCGGGATCGGCACACTGGCGCGCATGACCGACCCGGTGCGCGTGATCACGGACTCCGTGCGCTCGCGGGCTCGTCGGGGTTCGCTCGGCGGCGGCCCGGAGACGGCGGTGCAGGAGGAGCTGCAGCACTACGCCGAGCACGCATTCGCCGCAGACGTCCCGATGATCGCCGACGAGCAGCGGGCTGGGCGGCAGATCGTCGCGGACCTGATCGGGTTCGGGCAGCTCCAGCCGCTGCTCGACGACCCGACCGTCGAGGAGATCTGGATCAACGCACCGACCCGCGTCTTCGTCGCGCGGGGCGGGATCAGCGAGCTGACGTCGATCGTGCTGGGCGAGCAGGAGGTGCGGGATCTCGTCGAGCGGATGCTCGTCTCGAGCGGCAGACGCGTGGACCTCAGCTCGCCGTTCGTCGACGCGTCCTTGCCCGACGGGTCACGGTTGCACGTCGTCGTGCCCGACGTGACCCGGCGGCACTGGGCGATCAACGTCCGCAAGTTCTCGGACCGCGTCACCACCCTCGACGCCCTGGTCGGGAGGGGATCGGTCCCGCCGCACGCGGCCGCGTTCCTCGCCGCGGCGATGCGGGCCGGACTGAACGTGCTCGTCTCCGGGGCGACGCAGGCGGGCAAGACCACCCTGCTGAACGCGCTGCTCGCGGCGGGACGGCCCTCGGACCGGGTCGTGACCGTCGAGGAGACGTTCGAATTGAAGGCGCCCGGCCGCGATGCGGTCGCGATGCAGTGCCGACAGCCGAGCCTCGAGGGCACCGGGGAGGTCACCCTCCGCCGCCTCATCAAGGAGGCGCTGCGCATGCGACCCGATCGACTCGTCGTCGGCGAGGTCCGGGAGGCGGAGGCGCTCGACCTCCTGATCGCGCTCAACAGCGGCATCCCCGGGGCGTGCAGCATCCACGCGAACTCGGCGCGCGACGCGCTCGTGAAGCTCTGCACCCTCCCGCTGCTCGCCGGGCGCAACATCGACGCGTCGTTCGTCATGCCGACGGTGGCGTCCGCCGTCGACCTGGTGGTCCACTGCGAGCTGCAGCGCAGCGGACGCAGACGGGTGACCGAGGTGCTCGCGCCCACGGGAGCGCTGAGCGCCCCTGCCGTGGAGGGCGGCGTGATCGAGGCGGTACGGCTGTTCGCGCTCGACGGGGATGTCCTCCGCGCGACCGGAGGGCTGCCGCCCAAGGAGGAGAAGTTCCTCGCTGCGGGCCTCGACCCGGCCAGGCTGGTACAGGGCACCGCGTGATCCCGCTGCTCGGCGCGATGGGCGGCACGGGCGTGGTGCTGCTGGTGTCGCCATGGCTCTGGCCGACGCGCTCACCCGGGCACGTGCCGCGACCGGCGTGGTCGTCGCGGATCGCCCACCGGCTCGCGCGGGCCGGGTTCCCCCGGATGGCTCCGGGGGTCTTCGTCGCGATGTCGGGGGTGATCGGGGCGGTGAGCGCCTCCCTCGCTCTCGCGGTCACGGGACTGCCGGCCGTCGCTGCGCTGTCCCTGGTGGCCGCCGGCTGCGCGCCGTGGGCGATCGCCGGCTGGCGGGCGCGGAGTCGACGGCAGGCGGTACGCGGTCTGTGGCCCGAGGTGGTCGACCACCTCGTCGCCTCGATCCGCGCCGGAATGCCGCTGCCGGATGCGCTCGCGTCGCTCGCGGAGCACGGCCCCGCACCGCTGCGCCCGGGATTCCTCCGGTTCGATGAGCGCTGGCGGCGCACCGGCACGGTCGGTCCAGCCCTCGACGACCTGAAGGCCCACTTCGCGGACCCGACCGCCGACCGGCTCATCGAGGTGCTGCGGATGGCCCGCGACGTGGGCGGCACGGAGCTGCCGACCGTCCTCCGCGACCTCGCCGCGCACCTTCGGCAGGACCTCGCCCTGCGGGCGGAGCTGGAGGCGCGGCAGAGCTGGGTGACGAACGCCGGCAAGCTCGGGCTGGCGGCCCCGTGGATCGTGCTGGCCCTCCTCGCCACGAGGCCGGAGGCGGCGAGGGCGTACGCCACCGCGCAGGGCACGCTGCTCCTGCTCGGAGCGGCCGGTCTGACGCTGCTCGCGTACCGGGTGATGCTCGTGATCGCGCGGCTGCCCGAAGACCGCCGGTGGCTCGGGTGAGTCCCGAGCTGTGGGTCGCGCTCGCGCTCGGGCTGACGGCGGGAGTCGGGCTCTGGTGCGTCACCGCGCGCCTGCCCGCACTGGGACGTCCGCGGCTCGCGAGCCGCCTCGCGCCCTCCCTGATGGATGTATCGGCGGAGGCGCGGCGGATGCAGCGGCCGCCCGTCGTCGACCCGGTGCCGGTGCTCGGCCTCGTGGCCGCCCCGGCGCTCGACGTCTTCCAGCGCGCCTTCGGCGGACTGCTCGGCAGCTCCGGCGGCGCGGCCGTCCGTCTCGCCCGCGCGGGCCGGGACTGGTCGGTCGAGGGCTACCGGTTGCGCCAGCTCCTCTGGGCGGTCGCCGCAGGCCTCGTCGGCGCGGGCATCGGCGCGCTCGCCGCCGCGAACGGCAGCCCGGCCGCGATCGTCGCTGCGCCGGTGGTCGGCACGCTCGCGGGGCCCCTGCTCCGTGACCGGCTGCTCGTCACCGAGGGGACGCGCCGAGCGGCGCGGATCGAGAGCGAGCTCCCCACCGTCCTCGAGTTCCTGGCCCTGAGCCTCAGCGCGGGGGAGGGGATCCGCGACGGGCTGCGCCGAGTCGCCCGCGTCGGATCGGGCACCCTCGTCGAGCTGATCCAGCGCGTCGTCGACGAGTCGGCGGTCGGGGTGCCCCTCTCGGTCGCGCTCACCGGGCTCGGCGACGAGTTGCGGATCCCGGCCCTGACCCGGGCGCTCACGCACCTCGTCGCCGCACTCGACCGCGGCTCGCCGCTGGCGGAGGTGCTGCGGGTGCAGGCCGCGGACGCCCGTGAGCACGCCCGGCGCTCCCTGCTGGAGTCGGCGGGGAGGAAGGAGATCGGGATGATGGTGCCGCTGGTCTTCCTCATCCTCCCGGCGACCGTCGTGATCGCGGTCTTCCCCGGGATCCTGGTCCTGCAGACCCGGCTCTGACCGGGGACCACGCCGCCGGTCGCTCGTCAATCCGTGAGCGACTTCATCATCGTCGTGGCCGCGACGGCGTAGCCCAGCGAGTCGTACAGGGCGCGCGCCCGAGCGTTGTGGCCGAACACGTTGAGACCCAGCGCACTCCAGCCGGCCTCGCGGCCGATCCGCTCCGCGGCCAGCATCGCGACCCGTCCGAGCCCCTCGCCGCGACGGTTCTCGTCGATCTCGACGTCGTACACCCAGCCGGCGCCGGCCCGCTCGGGATACGGTCCGAGCCAGAGGCTGCCGACGGGTTCGCCGACGCCGTCGAGCACCCGCATCAGGAACACGCCGTCGGTGAGCGAGCCCTGCGGCAGGAACCGTCGCAGCTGCTCGGCCGCTCCGCCCCGCGCCTCCTCCATCGTCTGACCGGTCGCCCTGGCCAGATCCGCGGCATAGGTCTCGGTCTCGACGACGATCCATTCGTCGAACTCGGCCCGGGTCATCGGCCGCACCGTCGCCCCATCCGTCATACGGCCGACCGTATGCCCTCCGCGCACGTCACCGGGAGGTCGCCCGCGGCGTCGGTCGAGGCAGGCCGAGTCCCGCGAGCCCGAGCGACGTCACGACCACCACCGCGGGCGCGCCGCTGAGGTCTGCGTCCGTCGCGAGGGCTCCGACAGCGAGCGGGCTGAGGAGGGCCAGCGCGCGGTGCTGCCGGTAGCCGCCCGAGCGCTCCGCGGTATCGACCGAGCGGTCTGCGGCAGGGCGCTCGAGCTGGGCGCGGACGCGCGCTGACACCGGGCCATGGGAGGACGGAGGCGGACGCAACCTTGCACGCACCTGAACGCACGCGGCGCGATCGGCCCGCTTGGTCGTTCCTTGGTCACGACGCCGCACACTGGTAGCGGCCGCAGGGGATCTCGCTCGGCGGCCTCGAGTGGGAACGGGTGGGGCCGCATGCACGCATCGCGACGGGTTGGACTGCTGATCGGAGCCGCGACGATCGCGGCCGTGCTGACGGGGTGCAGCGCAACGGCGCCCTCGTCCGGGTCGTCGAGCGCGACACCGCCGACCCTGTCCACCGCGACCCCGGCGGCGGTGAAGGTCACGCCGACCCCCAAGCCCACGGTCAAGGCCACCTCGGTCGCCGCGGTCGCCTGCGCGCACACCGCAGCGGGAACCAAGCACATCTACGTGAGCATCCGTTCCCAGCACCTCTGGGCGTGCTCGGGCCGGACGCTCTTCCTGGACGGCGCCGTCACCACGGGCGCATCGGCGCTCACGAACGTGAACGACGCCACTCCGATCGGCACCTCCCGGATCACGAACAAGATGCGGAACACCGTGTTGTCCGGGTCCGACGTCAACGGCTCCTGGAACGACCCGGTGAAGTACTGGATGCCCTTCAACGGCGGCGACGGCTTCCACAACGCCCCGTGGCAGACCTTCCCGCTGGGCAGCCCGCTCTACAAGACCAAGGGATCGCACGGCTGCGTGCACATGTCGCTGCACGACGTCGCTGCGCTCTACGGTTGGGCGCCGATCGGCACCCTCGTCACCGTGAACGCCTGACCGGATCCGGACCGCCGTGCCGGAACGGGGCGGCCCTGTGGACAACTTCCGACGCTGACCGGGCCGGATGGGCACACTGACGGGACGCCGCTCGATCCGGAGGTCCCGATGAAGACGCTTCTCGCCCGCACCCGCACTGCGATGCCGACCACGGACGACGCGGAGCGCGGCGACGTGCCGGGGTGGGTGCTCGTCACGATGATGACGGCAGGGCTGGTGGTCCTCCTCTGGGGTGTCGCCGGGCCCGCGCTGACCGGGCTGTTCAACCAGGCGATCTCGAGCGTCTCCGGACTGTGAACCCTGCGGAGCGCGGCAGCGCCCCGGCCGAGTTCGTGCTCACCGCGGTGGTGCTGCTCGTCCTCGTGCTCGGCGTGCTGCAGGTCGGCGCGGTGCTGCTCGTGCGCAACACCGCGCTCGACGCGGTGGCGGAGGGAGCCAGGTGGTCTGCGGTCGTCGGGAACACCGACGCGGACGGCGTCGCCCGGGCCCGGCGGGTGCTCAGCGACAGCCTCGGACCCGCCTATGCGACGGCCGTCACCGCCACCCGCACGCGGTGGCATCAGCAGGCCGCGACCGAGGTGCGCGCCCGGATCCCGCTGCCCGTCATCGGTCTCTTCGGGCCCCCCGCCGGGATCGAGGTCGCCGGTCATGCGGCGGTCGAGCCCGAGCCCTGAGCTGGGCTCGGCGGCGGTCGAGGTGCTCGTGCTCGGCGTCCTGCTGCTCGTCCCGCTCGTCTACCTCGTGCTGACCGTCGCGGCGCTGCAGAGCGCGGCCTTCGCGGCGGAGGGCGCCGCGCGTCAGGCGGCGCGCAGCATCGCGCTCGCCACGACGGACGCGGAGGGCAGGACCGCCGCCGAGTCCGCGGTGACCGTCGCGCTCGCGGACTGGCACGTCGACCCGGCCGCCGCGGAGCTCACTGTGCGGTGCTCCCCGGATCCCGATCGCTGCGGCACCCCACTCGGTACGGTCGACGTGCGCGTCCGCGTCGCAGCGGCACTGCCCCTCCTGCCGCCGGCGCTCGAGATCGATGCGCCGGCGACCGTGCCGGTCGACGCGCGCTCGGTGCAGCGCGTCTCCATGTTCGCGGCGAGTCCGTGACCCGGCACGAGGACGGAGCAGCGGTGCCCCTGATCATCGGCCTGTTCACGATCGCAGTCGGGTTCGTCGTGGTCGCCGCGGCGGCCACGAGCCTGCATCTGGAGCACCTGCGGCTGCTGACGGTCGCGGACGAGGCTGCGCTCGCCGCGGCGGAGTCGTTCCGCGTCGCGGACGTCGCCGTGCACGGGGACGCCGTGGTGCCGTCACTCACCTCCGCGGCGGTCCGGGCGGCGGTGGACGAGGCCGTCGCGGGCCACGGTCGTGGCGACCTCGATGCCCTGACCGTGGTCGAGGCGGCCACCGCGGACGGGCGCAGCGCGACGGTACGGCTGCGAGCGGTCTGGCACCCGCCGATCCTCGGCCCGCTGCTGCCGGCCGGTCTGCCGGTGACGGTCACCTCGACGGCGGCGGCCCGCTTCCGCTAACCCGCGCGGGCCGCGCGTGGGATGTACCGGGGGACCCAGCGGGCGAGCAGCCCGGCGCCGACCAGACCGATCACGCCGATCGTCGCGGCGGCGAACGGGAGGGAGACGAGCGCGGTGAGCGCGGAGAGCGCGAGCGGGGACGAGGCGTTCCCGACGTCCCCGGTGAACCGGTAGGCCCCGAGGAACGGCGCGGGATCGTGTCTCGGCGCCAGGTCGGCGCCGAACGTCATCAGGATCCCGCTGCCGACCCCGTTGGCGAGCGACATCCCGATAGCGACGGCCACGAACCAGCCGACGGAGCCGGCCGACGCGACGCTCATCGAGAGGCCGACGACGATCGCGAGGGCGATGTGTCCGAGCCCCAGGCCGACCACCGACGGCAGAGCGCTCCACAGCCGGCCGAAGCGGTCCATGATCTGGCCGCTCGTGAAGAAGAGGGCGAGGTCCACGCCGCCCGCGATGCCGACGACGAGCGCGATGCCGCTCTCCTGCATCCCGAGGCTCACTCCCGCGAGAGGCAGGATCACCTGCCTGCTCGACCGCAGGCCGCCGATCAACGCGGCCGTCAGCCCCATCCGGGCGAGCACCTCCCGGTGCCGCCCGATCGTGCGGAACAGGCCCTCGCGCTGCACCGCGCCCTCGGCGACGCGGATCGCGGCGGTCGCGGTGAGCAGCGCCTCCCGGCGCTCAGCGAGCACTGCGGAGGGGTCGGGGAGCACGAGGAGCACGATCGCGACCACGACGCAGGCCACGAGGTCGATCACGAAGACCGAACGGGTCGACCCTGTGACGCCGATCACGAGCGCGGCGAGGAACGGTCCGGCGAAGTAGCCGGCGCGGAACATCCCGCCGAGCAGGGAAAGCGCTCTTGCGCGGTGGGACAGCGGCACGAACGTCGTCATGAACGCCTGGCGGGCGAGCGCGAAGGACGCGGTGGCGATGCCGAGCAGCAGCACGCCGACGCCGAGCACGGCCGGGCTCGCGGCCAGCAGGCAGAGCACGAGGCCGATCAGCGCCGCGACGGACGATCCGAGCATCGCGTTCCGCTCGCCGACCTTCGCGACGATCCAGCCGCTCGGGATGTCGCCGATGAGGGTGCCGACGGTGATGAGCGCGGCGACGAACCCGGCCAGCGCGAGCGAGCCGCCGAGGTGCGCGGCGTCGATCGGGATGATCGGCAGCACGGCGCCCTCGCCGATCGCGAACAGCAGGCTCGGGAGGTAGACCGGCAACGCTGCTGACCCGAGCCGGAAGCCGGAGGCGGTGGACGTCATCGCACCCGACCGTACGCCCGCGCCGCCGATGGGCCGGCCGACTACGCTGTCGGCCCGTGCAACTCGACCTCGGCCCCCGTATCGCGGCGCTCCGCTCCACTCTCGGCGACGTGGTCGCGGTGGTGGGGGTGGACTCGCTCCGCGCCCGAATCGCCGAGCTCGAAGCGCGCGCCTCCGCCCCCGACCTCTGGGACGACCCGGAGGCGGCGCAGAAGGTGACGAGCGAGCTCAGCCACGCGCAGTCCCAGCTCGCCCGCGTCACCGGCGTCGAGGCGCGCCTGGACGACCTCGAGGTGCTGATCGAGCTCGTGAACGCGGAGGAGGACGAGGCGCAGGCCGCGGAGTCCGTCGGGGAGGTCGATTCGGAGCTCGCGCAGCTGCAGACGATGGTCGACGAGCTCGAGGTGCAGACCCTGCTGAACGGGGAGTACGACCCGCTGCCCGCCGTGATGACGATCCGCGCGGGTGCCGGTGGCGTCGATGCCGCGGACTTCGCGGAGATGCTGATGCGCATGTACCTCCGGTGGGCGGAGCAGCACAAGTACTCCGCGACCGTGATGGACACCTCCTACGCGGAGGAGGCGGGCATCAAGTCGGCGACGATCGAGATCGACGCGCCGTACGCGTTCGGCACGCTGTCGGTCGAGGCGGGCACGCACCGGCTCGTCCGCATGAGCCCGTTCAACTCCGCCGGGAAGCGCCAGACGAGCTTCGCAGCCGTCGAGGTGATCCCGCTGCTCGAGGAGAGCGGCGAGATCGAGGTGCCCGAGAGCGACATCCGCGTCGACGTGTTCCGGTCGTCGGGCCCCGGTGGGCAGAGCGTGAACACGACCGACTCCGCGGTGCGGATCACCCACCTCCCGACCGGCCTCGTCGTGTCGATGCAGAACGAGAAGAGCCAGATCCAGAACCGTGCGGCGGCCATGCGGGTGCTGCAGTCCCGCCTGCTGATCCAGAAGCGGGAGGAGGAGGCGGCCAGGAAGAAGGAGCTCGCCGGCGTCATCACCGCGAGCTGGGGGGATCAGATCAGGAACTACGTCCTGGCGCCGTACCAGATGGTCAAGGACCTGCGCAGCGAGCACGAGGAGGGCAACCCCTCCAACGTGTTCGACGGCGCGCTCGACGGGTTCCTGTCCGCCGGGATCCGATGGCGGAAGCGGGACCCCGAGGCGTAGGGGGACCACCCGCACGGGGCGGCCGCTCCCGCCCGTGCAACATGAATGTCAGCGATGGAGTTCGCCTGTCGCTGCCGCTCGGCGCTGTTTCCCCACCTATGGTGGCTGCCGACATGATCCGTTTCGACTCCGTGACCAAGCGGTACCGCGGTGCTCCGCGCGCGGCGCTCGACGACGTGACGCTCGAGATCGGCGCCGGGGAGTTCATCTTCCTGGTGGGTGCTTCCGGCAGCGGCAAGTCGAGTCTGCTGCGCCTGATGCTGCGGGAGGAGAAGCCCACGTCGGGCGAGATCCACGTGCTCGGCCAGCGGCTGACGTCGATCTCGACGCGCAAGGTGCCCTACTTCCGTCGCAGCCTCGGCGTGGTCTTCCAGGACTTCCGCCTGCTGCCGAACAAGACCGTCTACGACAACGTCGCCTTCACCCTCCAGGTCATCGGCAAGTCCCGCGGGTTCATCCAGACGACGGTGCCGGATGTGCTCGAGACCGTCGGCCTCGCCGAGAAGTCGTCGAACTTCCCGGGTGAGCTGTCGGGCGGTGAGCAGCAGCGCGTCGCGATCGCGCGCGCGGTCGTCAACAAGCCGTCGATCGTGCTCGCGGATGAGCCCACCGGCAACCTGGACCCCCGCACCAGCGAGGGCATCATGCAGGTGCTGGAGCGCATCAACCAGCAGGGCACGACGGTCGTCATGGCGACCCACGACGTGACCATCGTCGACCGCATGCAGAAGCGGGTGGTCGAGCTGGTGCAGGGCAGGATAATCCGCGACGAGCACGAGGCGACCTACGTCACCAGCTCGATCAAGCTGCCGAAGCCCCCTACTGCGGCGACGCCGATCCAGCGGGACGGCTCCACCCCCCTGTGGGCGAGGCGCGGCCAGCCGGCCGTCGAGCCGGTGACCGGCGCGCATCCCGTGCAGGAGCAGCGCCCGGCGACCGGGTCGCTCCCGGTGCAGCGCCCGGCGACGGGTGCGCAGCCGGTGGCCCGACCGGCGACGCCCGCGAACCCGCCGATCTGGGTCCGCGCCGAGACCGGCCCCGTGCTCCTGCCCGGGGAGCACGCGCCGTGGCGCGCTGCGCCCGTCGCGCCGCCCGCCCAGGAGGAGCACCCCGACGGCCGGTCGCTGTTCTTCGCGGCTCCGGTGCCCGCGCAACGAATCGACACGGGGGCCGTCCCCGTCGTGCAGCCCGAGCCCGGCCCCGCCGTGGCGACCCCGGACCTCGAGAACATCCCCACCGGCTCTGCCGCCACACCGCTTCGCGGCGCGCCGGCACCGGCCGGCACGGGCCCGGGCGACGAGACGGACCTCCGCGGCGTCGCGCGCCAGCGGGACCAGCTGCCCGAGCACCTCGACTTCATCACGGGCCTCGGCCTGCGGGGGAGGAAGGGCGAAGACGACGAGGTGGGACCGTCCTCATGAGACTCGGACTCGTGCTGGGGGAGGCCGCGAGCGGCCTCCGTCGAAATTTCTCCATGGTCGTGTCGATCGTGCTGGTGACCTTCGTGTCGCTGACCTTCGTCGGCGTGGCGGCGCTCATGCAGCTGCAGATCGGTCAGATGAAGAGCTTCTGGTACGACAAGGCGCAGGTCGCGATCTACCTCTGCAACGACGCGGTGCAGAGCACGAACTGCCCCGGGCCGAACGGCGGGGTCACCGCCGCGCAGATCGCCGCGATCAAGAAGGCGCTCACGACCCCGCCGGTGAACGGGTTCGTGCAGAAGTTCTACTTCGAGGACCACCAGCAGGCCTTCACGAACTTCAAGAGACAGTTCAAGGGCAACCCGGTCGCCGACTACGTGACTCCCGACCTGCTCAACGAGGCGTTCTGGGTCAACCTGAAGGACCCGAGCCAGTCCGCGGTCATCGGCGAGGCGATCAGCGGCATGCCGGGCGTGGACGCGGTCACCGACCAGCGGCGGCTGCTCGACCAGATCTTCGCGGTGCTGAACACCGCCTCCATCACGGCGGCCGGGATCGCGGCGCTGATGCTCGTGGCGGCGGCGCTGCTCATCTCGACGACCATCCGGCTCTCCGCGTTCTCGCGACGGCGGGAGCTCGGGATCATGCGGCTCGTCGGCGCCTCGAACCGGTTCATCCAGACCCCGTTCATCCTCGAGGGCGTGCTCGCCTCATTGATCGGATCGCTGCTCGCCGCCGCCGCGACCGTCGGGATCGTCCAGTTCTTCGTGCAGGGCTACCTGGCGCAGGCGCAGAAGGACATCGCGTTCGTCACTGTGCCGGACGCGCTGATCGTGGTGCCGATCCTGATCGGAGCGGGCGTCGTGCTCGCCGCGGTCAGCGCGAACGTGGCGATCAGCCGCTACCTGCGGGTCTGAGTCGAACGGCGCCACCGCCCCGGGTCACGACTCCCGGTAGGATGACGGGCTGCGATCAGCAGCGTCGTCGGTCGAGGAGGTGCGTCGTGCCCAGGGAGCAGGGCCGCAAGGTCGTCGCCACGAACCGCAAGGCGCGTCACGACTACACGATCGAGGACACCTACGAAGCCGGCCTGGTGCTCACCGGCACCGAGGTGAAGTCGCTGCGCCAGGGTCGCGCGTCGCTCGTCGACGGGTACGCGTACATCGACGGCGGCCAGGCGTATCTCGACGCGGTGCACATCCCGGAGTACAACCAGGGCACCTGGACGAACCACCCGCCGCGGCGGGTGCGGAAGCTGCTGCTCCACAAGCAGCAGATCCTCAAGCTGCACTCGCAGGTGCGAGAGGGCGGTTACACGCTGATCCCGCTGTCGCTGTACTTCTCCGACGGCAACGCGAAGGTCGAGCTGGCGCTCGCGAAGGGCAAGCGCGAGTACGACAAGCGCCAGGCGCTGCGGGAGCGCCAGGACAACCGCGAGGCGCAGCGCGCGATGTCCACCCGTCGGCACCTCGGCGAGTGAACGTCGCTCCCGACGATCCGGCCGTCCCGGACATGCGGGCGCTGCTCGACGAGCACCTCGCGGACATTCCGCGGACCTCGCCGCCGGAGCGCGTGCACGCCCGCCTCCGCTCGCCGCGGACGGGACCCTCCCTCTCCTCGCCGCCTGCGCGAGGAGGATGCGGCGCATCAGCGCTGCGGCGGGCCGCTCGCGCACCTGGGCAGGCCCGCTGCGCTTCAGCAGGCTCGGAGGACCGCTGTCGGCCTGCCGGAGTTGGCGTGGCCTGCCGAAGTGCTTCCCGCGGGAGGAACACGGCATCCTCGGCAGTCGTTACACTCGTCAGGCCCGAGCGGTATTCATCGCTCGGACCCACAACTCCACAGCGCGACAGTGGCTCCGTGTTTCCGCCAGGGGATGATCGGTTTCGACATTGCCTGTTCAACGACGGGAAGCGGGCCGAGGATGTGTGCTTATCTCGTTAACGACGCACGCAAACAATAGGTGCCAGTAAGTCTCGCACCGCGTTCGCTCTCGCTGCCTAAGCCAGAGTGACGCCGTTGGCCCGGGTGTCGCCTCCGACCCGGTAGCCGACGTCAGCTAGGGGGCTCGCTACGGACGTTCCGCCTTGGGGCGCCGTGGGACTTCAACCGGGGCTGGGCTCGTCGATCGCAATCCGTCTGCGGTAAGGATCGGAGCCGAGCAGAACGACACACGCAGACTGCGCCCGGAGAAGACGTGGTTCCTCAGCAGTGGACGGGGGTTCGATTCCCCCCATCTCCACGAACCATTCGGGTCACTGTCGCGCTGAGGGAGCGGTCAGGGGTGGAGGACCACCTTGATGCAGCCGTCCTTCTTGTCCCGGAACGTCTCGTACATCTCGGGTGCGCGCTCGAGGCTCACCTCGTGCGTGACGAGGTCCATGGTGCCGAGCGGGTCTCGCTCGTCCTCGACGAGCGGCAGCAGCTCGTCCCGCCAGCGCTGCACGTTGCACTGACCCATCCGGATGCTGACCTGCTTGTCGAACAGGGTCATCAGCGGAGTCGGGTCCGCGGTGCCGGCATAGACGCCGGAGAGCGACACCGTGCCCCCGCGACGGACCGCGTCCCAAGCGGTGTTCAGCGCCACGAGCTTGTCCATGCCGACCGTGGTCATGGCCTTCTGCGCGATGGGGTCGGGGAGCAGGCCGACGGCCCTCTGCACGAGGCCGACGGCGCCTTCGCCGTGCGCCTCCATGCCCACGGCGTCGACGATCCCGTCCGGCCCGCGACCGTCGGTCGCGTCCCGCAGCCGGGCCACGACGTCGCCGTCGATGTCGAACACCTCCGCGCCCCACCGCTCGGCGAGCGCGCGACGCTCCGGCACCGGGTCCGTGGCGACGACCCGGTAGCCGAGGTGCTTTCCCGCGCGCACGGCGAACTGCCCGACGGGCCCGAGGCCGAGGACGCCGAGCGTGCCGCCCTCGGGGACCTGGGCGTACTGCACGCCCTGCCACGCAGTCGGCAGGATGTCGGAGAGGAACAGGTACCGCAGGTCCGGCAGCTCGGTGGCGATGACGGTGGCGTTGAAGTCGGCGAGCGGCACGCGCATCCGCTCCGCCTGACCGCCGGGGACCTCGCCGTACAGCTCCGTGTAGCCGTAGAGCGCCGCAGCGGTCCCGTGCTCGTGCACCTGAGTCGTCTCGCACTGCGAGTGCAGGCCGCGCCGGCACATGAAGCAGTCGCCGCAGGCGATCACGAACGGGATGACGACCCGGTCGCCCACCCGGACCCGGGTCACGTCGGCGCCGACCTCCTCGACGACGCCCATCGTCTCGTGGCCGAGTACGTCGCCCTTGTTGAGGAACGGCCCGAACAGGTCGTAGAGGTGGATGTCGGAGCCGCAGATCGCCGCCGACGTGACGCGGATGATCGCGTCCGTCGGCTGCAGGATCCGGGGGTCGGGGACGTCCTCGACGGAGACGGTGGTGGTGGCCTGCCAGGTCAGTGCGCGCATCCGCTCAGCCCACTGCATCCCCCTGAACGCCACGCCCGTGCGGGCCGTGCGCCAGCCGTCCGATGCATGGGCGCGCCCCGTGAGCGAAGTCAGGAGGGGAGCACGCCCGTCGCTTCGAGCGCGAGGAGGCGGACCTTCGTCTCCGCGCCGCCGAGGTACGCCCCGACCGAGCCGTCCGAGCGGGTGACCCGGTGGCACGGGATCACGAGCGGCAGCGGGTTCGTCGCGCACGCCGTGCCCACGGCCCGGACGGCCCGCGGGGAGGAGGTCCGCGCCGCGAGCGCCGCGTAGCTGACCCGCTGCCCGTAGGGCACGTCCTGCAGGCGCCCGAGCACCTCCAAGCGGAACCCGCGCGCGAGCCTGGTGTCGAGCGGCATCCGGAACGGATCGTGCGCGCCGGCGAAGTACGCGTCGAACCAGCGGGCGGCGGCGTCGAGCCGTGCCGGTGAGCGGAGGATCCGCGGGCCGATCCGGTCGGCGAGCGACTGCAGCACCGCCTCCTCGTCCTCCCGCTCGAACGCGACCCGGGCGACCCCCGCCTCCGTCGCGGCGATGAGCAGCCGGCCGACGGGGGAGTCGACGGTCCGGTAGTGCACGTCGGGAGCGTGGACGCCGATCGCACGGGACTCGAGGCGCTCGTGCAGGCGCGCCAGCAGCCGGGGGTCGGTCGGTGGGGTGAACCTCGTGGTCATGCGTCCTCCAGGACGAGCAGGGTGCGCAGTCGTCGGACGCCGTCGGACGCGGCCTTCCGTGCGGCGACCGACGAGGTGCCGGTGACGAGGGCGACCTCGTCGAAGGGCAGGCCCGCGATGTGGTGGTGGACCACGGCCGCGCGCTGGCCGTCGGGCAGGCGCGCGAGCGCCGCCCACAGGTCGAGGTCGCGGCCGCGGGGAGGGACGGGGGAGTCGGGCACGCCCTCTTCCGGCGTCAGGGTGCGGGAGGAGGCCCGCAGCAGGTCGAGCGCCTTGCGGTGCGCGATCGTGACGAGCCAGCCGCGCACCCGGTCGCCCTCGAACCGGTCCCAGGCGCCGAGCGCTGACAGGAAGGTCTCGCTCCAGGCGTCCTCGGCGTCGTGCTCGGGCAGCAGGCCCCGGCACACGCGCCAGACGGTCTCGCCGTGCTCGGCGACGACGTGCTCGAAGGGTTCCCTCACATCAGGTCAACGGGCTGAGGGGGAGGAATGTGAGGCGGGGTCGCGCGAGCCCAGGATCCGCAGCACCTCGTCGTGCAGCACCCCGTTCGTCGCGAGCGCGGTGCCCTCCCACGGCCCGGGCTCGCCGGTGAGGGAGGAGAAGGTGCCGCCGGCCTCCTGGACGATCGGGACGAGCGCGGCGAGGTCATAGACCTTCAGGTCGTGCTCGCCCACCACGTCGAGCTGCCCCTCGGCGAGAAGCATGTACGCCCAGAAGTCGCCGAGCGCGCGGGAGCGCCACGACGCGCGGGTGAGCGCGAGCAGCGGCTCGAGCCATCCCGCGTCGTCCCAGCCCTGGATCGCGTTGTAGCTGATGAACGCGTCCTCGAGGCGCCGCACCCCGGAGACGCGGATCGGCTGCGGGTCGCCAGCGGGCAGGGACGCGGCCCACGCGCCCTCCCCGGTCGCGCCCCACCAGCGTCGGCCGAGCGCCGGTGCGGACGCGACGCCGACCACCGGCACGCCGTCGACCGCGAGCGCGACGAGGGTGCCCCAGACCGGCTGGCCGCGGAGGAAGTTCGTGGTGCCGTCGATCGGGTCGACGATCCACTGCCGACCCGGCTCGCGGGCCCCGCCGAACTCCTCGCCGAGGATCGCGTCGTCCGGCCGCTCGACGGCGAGGATGTCGCGGATCGCCCGCTCGACGGCCTTGTCGCCGTCGGTGACCGGCGTGCGGTCGGGCTTCGTCTCGATGCGCAGGTCCGCCGCGCGGAAGCGGGCGCTGCTCTGGGCGTCGGCGGCGTCCGCGAGGCGCAGCGCGAGGGCGAGGTCGTCGGCGAGGTCCGGCACGGTGCTCATCCTTGCGGAGTTCCGGGCCGCCCAGTCCCGGCCGGAACTCGGCGAGGACGAACATCGATGGACGGATCGCTGCTGACGCGGCGAAGCGATCCGCCTCCGCGGCGACCACGGCCGCCGGCGGTGGTGTGGAGCAGTACGGACGCCCGGGAGGAGGCGGTCGTGCGCGACATGCACGTCCGACTCTTCGCGCGGGCGGGGCTCTGAGGCCGCTCGGGCCGGCGACTACTCCGGGTCGTCGGCGCCGATGACCCGGCCACCCTGGGCGTCGAGGAGCTTCTGCAGCGATTCGAGACGGCGGCGACCGGCATCGCCGAGCTCCCCGGCCGTGACGCGGTCGACGATCTCCCAGTCGTGGGCGTCGGCGAGCGCGATGCCGTCCGGCGGGTCGGTGACCGGCCGGGACCGGGCGGCGAACGAGCGGAGGATGTTCGCCGGATCGACGTGGCCGAGCCCGAACGAGCGGATCCCGGGGGTGTCGATGACCCAGCCGGCCGCGGGGAGCCCCGCTGCCCGCTCCTCGGCGGTCGCGTACAGCCGCAGGGCCACCGACGACGAGGAGGTGTGCCGGCCGCGCCCGGTCACCGCGTTGACGACACCGGTCGCCCGCAGCGCATCGGGCACGAGCGCGTTCACCAGCGTCGACTTCCCGACCCCGGAGTGCCCGACGGCGACCGTCGTCCTGCCGAGCAGCAGCGCGCGGAGAGCACCGAGGTCCGCGCCCTGCCGCGTGGTGAGGAACGGCAGGTCGATCGGCGCGAACTCCGCGATGAGGTCGCTCGGATCGGCGAGGTCGGTCTTGGTGACGAGGACGAGCGGGTCGATGCCCGCGTCGAACGCCGCGACGAGGTAGCGGTCGATGAGGGCCGGCCGCGGCTCGGGGTTCGCCGCCGCGACGACGCAGAGCAGCTGATCCGCGTTCGCGACGACGACCCGTTCGACCTCGTCCGTGTCGTCGGCGCTGCGCCGCAGCACCGTGGTTCGGGGCACGATCCGCACGATGCGGGCGAGCGACCCGGTCTCTCCGGACAGGTCGCCGACGATGTCGACGCGATCGCCGACGACCACCCCTTCCTTGCCGAGCTCGCGGGCGCGCGTGGCGAGCACGGCGCGCTCGTCGGGGCCGTCCTCGTCGACGAGGACCTGCATGCGGCCGCGGTCGACCGCGAACACGCGGCCTGCGACGGCCGCGTCGTGTGCGGGCCGCTGCTTCGTGCGCGGGCGCGTGCCCTTCCGGTTGGGCCGGACCCGGACGTCGGACTCGTCATAGTCCTCGTACGGCTCGTCCTCCTCCGTCAACCAGCTCACGACAGCATCCGGGCCCACAGGTCGACGAATCCGGGCAGCGTCTTCGCGGTCGATGCGACGTCCTCGACGGCGAGACCGGGCGTCGCCAGGCCGAGCAGCGCCCCCGTGGTCGCGATGCGGTGGTCGGCGTAGCTGCGCCAGGCCCGGTCGGTCGCCACCGGGCGGCCGCCGTGCACCCTCAGCCCGTCCGGGGTCTCCTCGACCGCGATCCCGACCGCCCCGAGCTCGGTGGCGAGCGCCGCGAGCCGATCCGTCTCATGGCCGCGGAGGTGCCCGATCCCGGTGAAGGTGGACGTGCCGTCCGCGAACGCGGCGAGGCCGACGAGCGTCGGGGCGAGCTCGCCGCCTTCGCCGAGGTCCAGGTCCACGGGCCGCAGCGGGTGGGCGGCGACGCCCGGACCCGCGACGGTCAGCGCGCCGCGCCCCAGCTCGACCTCCGCGCCGAACTCGGCGAGCCAGCCCCGCAGCCGATCGCCGACCTGGGTCGTCCGATCCGGCCACCCCGGCACCGTGACCCGGCCGCCGGCCACGAGCGCCGCGGCGAGGAACGGCCCCGCGTTCGAGAGGTCCGGCTCTATGGCGACGTCGCGGCCCGCGATGGCGTGCGCCGGGACGCTCCACCGTGCGGCGCCCGACTCCGCGACCACCTCGGAGGCCGCCTGCACCCCACGGCGGCGCAGCGCGTCGATCGTCATCTCGATGTGGGGGAGGGAGGGGAGGCGAGCGCCACGGTGCTCGACCTCGAGGCCCTCGTCGAACCTGGCACCCGACAGCAGCAGCCCCGAGACGAACTGACTGGACTCGGACGCGTCGAGGAGCACCGGGCCTCCCGCGACCCGCCCCGCTCCTCGCACCGTGAACGGCATCGTGGCGCGCCCGTCGTCGTCCACCTGCACACCGAGAGCGCGGAGCGACAGGATCGTCGTCGCCATCGGGCGGAGGCGGGCTCGCTCGTCGCCGTCGAACCGGACGGGACCGTCCGCGAGGGCGGCGAGCGGTGGCAGGAAGCGCATCAGGGTTCCGGCGAGCCCGACGTCGACGCAGGTGCTCCCGGTGAGCGGTCCCGGTGTCACCACGAGGTCGTCGCCCTCCTGCTCGATCCTCGCGCCGAACGACCGCAGCGCGGCGACCATGAGGTCCGTGTCCCTGGCGATCAGCGCGTCGCGCAGCCGCGACGGCGCGACAGCGAGGGCCGACAGCACGAGCTCGCGGTTGGTGAGGCTCTTGGAGCCGGGCAGCCGCACCGTCGCCGCGAGCGGGCCGTCCGCGGTCGGCGCGGGCCAGACGTCGGCGGAATAGGTCGCGTGCACCATCGGTTCCAGCCTAGGACCGGGCCGACACGAGCAGTGAGGAGCAGCGATGGGGCTCACCCTGCTGACCGCACCTCCGGAGACGGATCTCCTCGCACAACTACACTCCCTCGGCATGTCCTCCCCGTCCGAGCCGGTCCGCTCCGCTGCCGACGCCGCCGCCGAGCTGGCGTCGCTCGTCGCCAGCCAGGACGACGCGGACGACGACCTCCTCCACCCGGTCGACGAGAACGCGGCGGACGACGACATCGACGACGCGGCCGACCTCGCTGCGAGCCCGGATGGGGTCGAGGAGGAGACCGTCGCGGACACCGTCGAGGAGGGGCTCGACGACGCGGAGCCCGATCAGGCGCAGCTGCGGGTGCTGTTCGAGGAGCAGGCCCTGCCGTTCATCGATCAGCTCTACGGCGCCGCGATGCGGATGACCCGCAACCCCGCGGACGCGCAGGACCTGGTCCAGGAGACGTTCGTGAAGGCGTTCGGCGCCTTCAGGTCCTTCCAGCAGGGCACGAACCTGAAGGCCTGGCTGTACCGGATCCTCACGAACACCTACATCAACAGCTATCGCAAGAAGCAGCGCGACCCGTACAAGGCGAGCACCGACGATCTCGAGGAGTGGCAGCTCGGCGCCGCGCAGTCGACGACCTCGGCGTCGCGCACGTCCCGGTCCGCGGAGGCGGAGGCGATCGACCACCTCCCCGACTCGACGGTGAAGGACGCGCTGCAGTCCATCTCCGAGGACTTCCGACTGGCCGTCTACCTCGCCGACGTCGAGGGGTTCTCGTACCAGGAGATCGCCGACATCATGCACACGCCCGTCGGGACCGTGATGAGCCGCCTGCACCGCGGCCGTCGCCTGCTCCGCGAGCGCCTGACCGAGTACGCGCAGGAACGTGGGATCGCGATGGGCGCAGTGTCGCGCCGCACCGCCCCCACCAGGAAGGGAGCCTGAGGGCGATGACGGACTGCGGTTGCGAGAAGGCCAAGTCGGATCTCGAGGAGTACCTGCACCACGAATTGGCACGCCGTGAGTACGCGGACATCTCGGAGCATCTCGCGAACTGCGCGGACTGCTCGGATGAGGTGCATGTCGGCCGCGTGCTCACCGATGCGGTGAAGCGCGCCTGCCGGGACACGGCGCCCGAGGACCTCCGCCTCCAGGTCATCTCGAGCCTGCGGGTGACGATCTCCCACTGAGCCGAGCGTCGCGCCGCTACGACTGGGGCTCGCCGGTCTGGAGCGCGTGCAGCTCCACGGTCAGGCGGTGGATCTCGCGGGTGAGCTGCGTGTTCTCCTCGAGCTCCTTCTCCTGCGCGTTGAAGTCGTGGTCGGCCTTGTCCTGCTGGAACGCCGCCTGACGGTTCTGACCGATCATCACGAACGTCGACAGGAAGATCGCCTCGAGCGA
>JABBOB010000075.1 GCA_019352055.1 Acidobacteriota bacterium | reverse complement strand
GGTCGATCCGGCACTCAGACCGGCAGCTGCAGCTTCTGGCCCGTGTAGATCAGGTCGGGATCGGCGACCTTCGGGTTGGCGGCCCAGAGCCGCTGCCACCCGGCGCTGATGCCGAGGTGCTTCGCGATGATCGAGAGCGAGTCGCCCGACCTCACCGTGTAGGTCTTGCCGGATGTCGTGACCGCGGCCGGACGAGCCGGTGCCGCGGGGACGTCGGAGGTCACGGCGGCCGCGGCGGAGGGCGCGACGGTGCGGGTCGACTCCGTGCTGGACGACTCCGTTCGGGCCGAGCCCGACGAGGAGGCCGGCGACGACGAGCTGCTCGAGCCCGATGAGACGACCCTCGAGGATGCGGAGCTCGACGACCCGGTCGCTCCGGCCTGCACCGAGCAGACGGGCCATGCACCCCAGCCCTGTCCCGCGAGCACGCGCTCCGCGACGGCGATCTGCGTCGACTTGCTCGCGTCGGCCGGGTTGCCGGAGCCGCCGTAGCCGTGCCACGTCGACAGCGTGAACTGCAGGCCGCCGTAGAAGCCGTTGCCCGTGCTGATGTGCCAGTTGCCGCCCGACTCGCACTGGGCGACACGGTCCCAGACGCTCGTCGGTGCGGCCTGCGCAGGTGCGGCGCCCAGTGCGATGCCGGCGGTGGCGATGCCCGCCACGGCCAGACCGGAGAGGACGGCGCGGGTGTTGGTCAGGATCTTCATGAGTACGTGCTCCGACGGGCCCGCCTCCGCTCCCCCCATCCCTGGGGTTCGATGCGCCGCTGCCCACCCTGGTGTTGCGAACGTTCGGTCGGTGCGGTCTGGGGGCAGCGCAAGGCGTGGCCGTACCGGGCAGTAGCTCGGGAGGGGATGGGTCGCGGTGGTTCCTGTTCACCGGATCCCTCCCGGGCGCCACGAGGCTGTCACGATCTCGGCGGATGTCGAACCCGGTTCCGCTCCCTGGAAACCGGGGGTCGCTCAGACGGGGAGGCGCAGGCGCTGCCCGATGCGCAGCAGGTCGGGGTCCCGCAGCTGCGGGTTGGCCGCCGCCAGGCGCCGCCATCCCCCGTGCACGTGGGCCCGAAGCGCGATGCGGGTGAGGGTGTCGCCGGCACGGACGACCACCGTCCGCTTCGACGCTGCGACCGGATGACGGTGGGTGACGGCGTGACGCTTCGCGTGGCGCTTCGGACGCTGCGCCGAATGGTGCGCGGCGGCCGGTGTCCCGTGCAGGCCGAGCCGGCTGGAGCAGGCCGGCCACGCGCTCCACCCCTGGCTGCGCAGCACCTGCTCGGCGACGCGGATCTGAGTCGCTCTGGAGGCGGCGGCGGGGTTGCCGCGACCCCCGTGGGCACGCCACGTCCCCATGCTGAACTGCAGGCCGCCGTAGTAGCCGTTCCCGGTGTCGATGTGCCAGTCGCCGCTCGCCTCGCACTGCGCGAGCCGGTCCCACGTGCGGCCAGCGGCGGCTTCGGCGGGCGCCGCCGTGGCGACCACGCCGCTCGCCGCGAGGGCGGCCGCGACGAGGGCGGTGAAAAGGGCGCGGCGGAAGGTCGGGTGGGACATGCGTTCGCTCCGGGGGCCCGCCGCCGCTCGTCCCATCCCTGGGGCTCGACACGTCGCTGCCCACCCTGACGGTGGTCGGGAGGTCTCCACCGGCGCGGTCTGGGGGCAGCGCATGGCGTGGCCGCACCGGGTGTGCAGCTCGCGGAGGAAGGGGTGTCCGGGGGTCCTGACCCCGGTTCCTCCGCAAGTGGTGCGAGAGTGCCATGGGTTTCCAGGGCAGGTCAATCGTTCGGAGGCCGATTCCGCGCACCGGAAGTCGGCTCGAACGGGCCTCGCACGGGTCGGTGGACGCCGCCGTCCTCGAGGTCGCCACACGCGGTGGACTCACCGGAGGACGGAGAACGCCCCGCCCTCCGCGAGGAGGACGGGGCGTCCGTCGTGTGATTCGCTCTACTCGTCCGGGCTCCGGATCCGCGGTCCATCGTTCATGTCGTTCACGGTGCGCCGCGAACCTGGGATCCGGGTGTGGATCTCGGCGCGGCGCTCGCCTCGCTCAGCAGCGCTCACGACCTACAGTCGGTCGGGTGCCGGAGGACGCGGATCTCTCGCTCCTGCGGGACGACTGGCTCGAGACGCGCGACGGCGTGACGGGTGCCCGATACGCGGAGGCGCTGCGGGCCGCCGGTGCGATCGAAGCGGCGCTCGCGGTCTGCCGAGCGGTGACGGAGCTCGGGTTCTCCGCTGGCTATCTCGAGTGGGCGTGGCTCGAGCACGGGCGCGGCGACGTCCACCGCGCGATCGGGCTCATGGAGGAGGTCGCTGCGCTCGTCGAGGACGAGGCGGAGCGCCGGTACGCGATCGGCGTCGCCGGTCACTGGCGCTGGGAGTCGCGGAACGACGTCGCCGTCGAGTCGATGCTGCGCATCGGGATGGCCGACTACGCCGAGGCGAGGGCGGACCTCGCGCACCTGCTCATGGCGACGGGACGCCGGGATGAGGGGGCGCGCACGCTGTCCGACGGGGTGCTGGCGGGACAGGTCGCGTGCATGCTCCCGCTGGCGAACGTCCTCAGCGAGGACGGCCGGAAGGACGCCGCCGAGGCGCTCTACCGCCGCGCGTTCGCCGCGGGTGACTCGTACTCGGCGTGGAACCTCGCGGTGCTGCTGTGGGAGACCGATCGCGGCGACGAGGCTCAGGAGTGGGTCTGGCGCGCTGCCGAGGGGGGCGACGACCTGGCCATCGGCTACCTCGCCGACGTCGACCCGGAGGACCTCGACCGGCGCTGAGCGCGCATCAGCGGCGCGCCGCGCCGCGCCGCGCCGCGCCGGAGGACGGTCCGCCGCCGTGCAGGTCGATTCAAGGGACTGTTCACGTGGCCGCCGGGCGGACGCAGGCGGATCGTCGCCGGGAGCGCGTAGACCTCGACCACGAGCCGCGCGACGTGGCGCACGGAGGAGGCGGGGTCGGGGGTGATCGTGGCGCGGACGACATCCGGACGAGCCGTCGATCCGGGTCGTCGCACGACGCCCGCGGGGCGCGCGCCGGTTCTCGGCTGCCAGCGCGGTCGTCTCCGACCGGCGCATCGTCGACGTCGGACTGACGCCGTGCCGGCGCGCGGTCCTGGTCGGACGGCGAAGGGCGCCCGGATGCTCATCCTGAGCGCAATCGCAGCGTCGCACCCGTCGCAGCCCGGTCGGCGCAGCACGCGCACCCACGGCTGTGACGATGTGGCGACGCCGTGATGGCCTCGGATCTTCGGAGTTCCATGCTCGTGACCGCTGACGCACCACCGCTCCAACGCGTGCCCGGACCGGCGCCGGTCCGCGCCCGGATGCCGTGGTGGAGCGCCGCACTGCTGCTCTACGCCGGCTCGAGGGTCGTCTCGACCGCGCTCATCGAGCTGACGATGGTCGTCGCACGTCCCGGTAGCCGGATCGGTCAGCACGCGCAGCTGCTCGACGTCCTCACCGCATGGGACGGGCAGTGGTACCGGCTCATCGCGGCGAGCGGCTACCCGAGTGCCCTGCCGGTGAACCACGCGGGGGTGGCGCAGAACGCCTGGGCGTTCCTCCCCCTCTTCCCGTGGCTCGCCCGCGCGCTGTCGCTCGGCGTCCCCTCCCTCTGGCCGATCGCAGCAGTCCTGCTCTCGACCGTCGCCGGCGCGATCGCCGCCGTGCTGCTCGGCGCCCTGGTGCGCCCGCACGTCGGCGACCGCGGCGCGGTGATCACCGTGGCGCTCTTCGTGCTGTCTCCGGTCGCGTTCCTGCTGGAGGCGGCCTACGCCGAGTCGCTGTCGCTCGCGCTGCTGTTCGGAGTGCTGCTCCTGGTCGATCGCCGCCGTCACCTGACCGCGATCCCGCTCGTGGTCGCGCTGGCGTTCACCCGTCCCGGCTTGCAGGCCGTGGCGCTGGCGATCGCGCTGACGCACGCGATCCGGGTCCTGCGCGCCCGACGCGATCGACGTCCGGTCCCGGCCCGGGAGTGGGCCGGTGCCGTCGTGCTCGCCGTCGTCGCGGCGGTCGGGGGCGAGGTGTGGCCATGGATCGCGGCCGCGGTGACCGGTGCACCGGACGCGTACCTCGCCACCGAGGTGTCGTGGCGATCCACCTGGACGGGCTCGACGTCGTTCGTGCCCGTGGTGTCGTGGTTCGAGGGTGCGGACTTCTGGTTCGGTCCCGTCGCCGGCCCCGTCGTGCTGGCGGTGCTCGCAGCGGCCTGGATGGCGATCCTGCTGTCGCGTCCCGCCGCACGGGCCGGGCGGACGGTCCGGGTGTGGTCCCTCGCCTGGACCGTGTACCTGCTCGCCGTCTTCTTCCCGCAGTCGAGCACCTTCCGCCTGCTCATGCCGATGGCGCCGATCGGCGCGGTGCTCGCGAGCGCCCGCACACGCGTCGTCGTCGGCGTCCTCCTGTCGTCCGTCGCCCTCCAAGGCATCTGGATCTTCTGCATCTACGGCTACTGGACCCACTTCTGGACCGTCCCATGACCGGCCCGACCGGACGTCGCGCCTCTGGCCCGCGCTTCGCGCCCGCTCCCCCGAGGACGGATGGCGGCCGGGCGGGGCGGCGGCGGGCGCTGGGCTGGTCGATGCCCCTGCTCGTCGGCGCCCTCGTGTTCGGGATCGCGGTCGCGCATCCGGCACCCGCGGCGCGGGGCGACGCGCTCACCGGGCCCAAGACCCCCCCGGCGCTGATGTCACCGCGGCTCGGCGCCGACTTCCGCGTGGACTGGGCGACAGGGCACCGCGCCATCCTGCTCCGCGTCCGGGACGGCGCCTCCTGCCGTCCCTCCCGGCCGATCGAGACGTCCACCGCCCCCGCGCGCATCGAGGTCGTCATCCACCGACCCACCGGACCCGCATGCGCCCGGTCGCCGCGGTGGTGGCGGTACGACCTCGCGCTCCCGACGGTCGCGGAACCGGGCCAGTCCGTGAGCGTCTGGGTCGACGGGAGGGCCGGGTCCGTCCCCCGCTACCCGCGCACGACCTGAGGCCCGCTGTCCCTCGGGACTGACGGGGCTGGAACCCGTGAGCGACGGAAGACCCGTCGGATGGATGTGCAATCCTGGCCGAGGCTTCCGGCGACTCGCCGATTCCCTTCGTCGACAGGGCCGGCGGCTTCTCGCCGCCTCCGCGTGCACGTCGTCCGAGCGGGTTCACCTCGGTTCCCGGACGTGGCTGGACGGCACCCCGCGCGTGAGGTCGATCCGGGAGCCTCGACAACCGGCGGAGCAGCGGCCCGCCCGCGACGAATGACACCGCGACGCCTTCGCGTCCCCGTTCCCGCCGGGGCGTCTCAAGCGCCCGCTCGCGAGATGCCGGATCGCGAAGACCGCCCCTTGTCGGTGGGGAGGCCACACTCTGCCCTCCCCACCCGGGTACCTGGTCGCTACGGTTCCTCAGGCGGGTACGAGCCAAGCGAGCGCGATGCTGACGATGATCGCGGTCAGCGCCGCGAGGTCCGCGCCGTGGAGTCGTACCGGCTTCCGGCCTGGATCGGGGGGCCCACCCCGGGCCGCGACCGCGACACCGACCTCGCGAGCGCGTCGCAGCGTCATGACGAGCGCCCGCAACGGCAGTGCGAGCGCTGCACGACCGCGATCGAGCACCCCCACGCGCCGCGCCACCGCGCTGCGCAGGCGGTGCACCGCCACCAGCACGCGCCATTCGTCGAGGAGCATCGGCAAGGAGCGCACGCCGAGCGCGCATGCGGCGGCCCACTCACCCACCGGCCATCCCCAGCGCCGAAGCGGGGCTCCCAGGACGAGGAGCGCGTCCGCGACCTCGGCGAGGGGCGTGGTCCACGCCACGATCGCACCGAGCGCGACGACACCGAACGTGATCGCGAAGGCCTGCACGAAGGCGGCGAGCTGGCCGCCCACGGCCGCGGTCACGGCTCCGAGCAGCACGATCCCCACGAGCCACCAGCGTGGACGAGGCAGCACGGACAGTGGCACGTGCGCGGCGACCAGAGCGGCGACGACGAGCGCGAGAGCCGTCACTGCGGCCCCCCAGC
Source organism: Acidobacteriota bacterium (assembly GCA_019352055.1). GTDB lineage: Bacteria > Actinomycetota > Actinomycetes > Actinomycetales > Microbacteriaceae > Amnibacterium. The sequence goes on along the minus strand of JABBOB010000075.1, from coordinate 4,004 downwards.
CCGGGAGGAGGAGCCACCCGATCGTCGCGACGGCGAGCCCGATCAGCTTCGTGCCAGCCCACATGCGGCGCAGCGCGGAATCCCCGGGCAGCACCCGGAGCAGCACCTCGTCCCACCGCAGCCGGGGCCGGCTCACCGCAGGATCCCCTCGTTCAGCTCGAGGCTGTGCTCCCACAGCCCCTGGACGACGTCGTGCGTGATCACGATCAGCGCGGTCCCGCTGCCCCGGGCCTCGCGGAGCGTCTCCGCGAGGCCGTCGCGACTCGCCGGGTCCAGCCCGGCGAACGGCTCGTCGAGGATGAGCACCTCAGGACGGCTCGCGAGCACGCCCGCCAGTGCGACGCGGCGCAGCTGACCCCCGCTCAGCTCGTCCACCCTTCTCGACCCGAGTTCCGCACCGAGTCCGACCCGTTCCAGCCAGGGAGCCGCGAACGCCGACGCGTCCGCCGCTTCGAGGGCTTCGACGCCGGATGCCGCGGCGATGTCGACCGCGACCACGGGGCGTTGGACCTGCAGCCGCGCGTGCTGGAAGACGATTCCGACGCGGCCCAGGCGGCGATCCGCGGGGAGGCCGTCGATCAGACAGCGGCCGGAGGAGGGTCGCTCCAGCCCGGCGAGCACTCCGGCCAACGTGGATTTGCCGCTGCCGTTCGCCCCGGCGAGCCGGAGCGCGTCGCCGGCACGGAGCGTGAGGTCGATGTGTCGCAGCACCACGTGCTCCCACGGCGTGCGGGCAGCGCGGACGACGCCGACGTCCTCCGCGCGGAGCACGATGCGCCCCTGTGCACTGTGCGGGGCGGAGGTCCTGGTCCTGAGCCCCGGACGACACAGCACGGGCACCGGAGGGCCGTCGTGGACCACTCGTCCTCCGTCGAGGACGAGGTGACGATCGAAGAGGGGCACCTCGTCGGGGAAGTGGGACACATGCACCACCGTCGTGCCGTGCGTCCGCGGCAGCGCCCGCAGCAACCCGACGAGGGCGAGTCGATCGTCCTCGTCGATCATCGCGGTCGATTCGTCCGAGAGCAGCAGAGCCGGGCGGCGCGCGAGCGCTGCGGCGAGCGCGAGTCGCTGCAGCTGGCCGCCGGACAGCCCGGCGGTCGGACGATCCTCCATGCCGGCCAGGCCCACCTCCCGCAGGAGCGCCTCGGCATCCACGGCGAGCGACTCGGGAAGACCCCAGTGCAGGTCTTCCAGCACGGTCATGCCCAGGACCTGCGTCTCAGGGCGCTGCAGCAGCAGAGCGGTGCCACCCGGTTCCCCGAGCCCGACCCCGCCCGCCCGGTCAACGGCCCCCGACACCGTCGGCGCGCCCGCGAGCAGCTGGAGCAGCGTCGACTTCCCGGCACCGTTCGCGCCGGTCACGACCACGAACTCGCCCTCACGGAGGGTGACATCGAGCCCCCCGGATCGTGCTGGCGTGTTCCCGGCGACCCATGCCGCCTGCAGCGTGACCGGGACCGGTCGAACGGGGCCCGGCGTCGGCGGTCGGACACCCAATCCGGGTCGACCCCGACCGGGAATCCGATCGAGCAGCCCGCGCAGGACGAGCCACATCCCGGCCATGCCTGCGACGGCGCCCACCAACGCGCCGGCGGGCAGCCAGATCCACCAGGACGCGAGCACGGTCCGGAGAACGCCCCCGAGCTGGTCCGCCGCCGACGCCAGTCCCGGAACCGGCTTGAGCAGGGACGCGATGCCCGTCACCACACCGCGAACGCTCGAGAAGGCGAGCTCCCGAGCCGAGAACAGGACGACGAGCGCGACGTCGATCCCGATCCCGGAGACCACGCCGACGGCGACCCCTCCGGCGAGGATCGTCCCCAGGCCGCGTTCGCGACGAACCACCCATCCGACGAAGCCGCCCATCAGCGCGCATCCCGCGACCTCCACGCCGGCCCCGAGGCCCGCGACCAGGGTGGCGATCGTCGCGCCCGCGACCATCCCGCACACCCCGGCGCGGAGGCGGGGCTGCGTCCCCAGCACCGCGAACGGCACGACCGCGAACAGCTCGACGAGGCCCAGATGGGGCAGCAGTCTGCCGACCGCGACCAGCACGGCTCCCAGCGCCCCGAGCACCGCGCCTTCGGCGAACTCGGTCGATGACGGGCGCGCGCGGACGTGGGGCATCACACCTCCCGTCGCGAGCCGTCGAACTCACACGATCGCTGCACCGGACCAAGTCGCCGCCCAGAATCGTGTGATCGGGCTCTGCACCCCGGGCCGGTGTGCCGCACATCCTGCGGGCGGCTCACCGCTCGGATCAGGCGCACCCCGGGCCGTGATGAGGAGGCGGACGGGTACGCCCCGCGAGCGCCGCAGCGGTCCAGCCGGGGACGCACGCCGAGATCGTCCTCATCCAGGTCGGCGGCAACGACGACGGGCCGACCGCGCAACCCTCCTCACCTCCATCGCTCACACCGTCGCCGCTGGGCGTCGCGCGATTCCGAGGCCGGCGTGGACCGGGCCCCGACCTGTCACCGCCGAGCAGACAGCAGTGGATCAGGCCTCGGAAGCAGGAGGCGAACGTGCTGCACGTCGGTCGACATGTCGGCGGCATCCGCGGACCCGCGCGCGGGCGAGGTCGAACGCGGCTGCCTCGCTCACCATCTGCGACTCCGCATCGCGACACGCTCACCAGTGCGCGCGAAACCCGGCGTGCGCTGACTAGTGTGCGCGCGAACTCGTCAGTGAAGGAGCTGGACAGTGCGTTTCATCGCCGCCGCCGTGCCCTTCGCCGATCGCTGGTACTTCGACCAGGTGCTCGCCGGCGCCGCCGACAGGGCGCATGCGCACGCCACCGCCGTCCGCGTGGTGGTCCACGCGCCAGGTCCCCGGGCTCATCGCCTGGTCGCCGAGGACTTCGCGCAGCAGCTCGAGGACCGCGACTGCATCGGCGCCCTGTCGGTCCAGTTCGACATCGATGCCGAGGACGCGCAGCTGCTGCGATCCGATCACCCGGTCGTGGTGATCGGCGGCCGGAGCGGTGGCCTGCCTTCCGTCTTCATCGACGACGCAGCCGCCGCTCGTCAGGCGACGGAGCATCTCCTGGCACTCGGGCACGTGAGGATCGCGCACCTCGCCGGCTACACGACCGCGCCCGACGACTTCGCGATGCGCGGAGACCGCGTGCGCGGCTACAGCGCGGCGATGGGCGCCGCCGGCTTCGAGGAGATCTCACAGATCGTGCCGTCGGGGTTCGAGTACGGGGACGCGCGCCGAGCGGCCGTGCGGCTGCTTTCGGGAGCGGACCGCCCGACTGCGGTGTTCGCGGTGTCCGACGAGGTCGCGTTCGCCGTGCTGGACGCTGCTGCGGAGCTCGGCCTGGCGGTACCGCGGGACGTCTCCGTCATCGGAGTCGACGACCACGAGGACGCGGAGCGGCGAGGGCTGACCACCATCGCTCAGCATCCGCGCGCGCTCGGAAGGGCAGCCGCAGCGCGTCTCTTCGGCGAGACGCAGAACGATCAGCAGCGACACGAAGTGGAGCTCGTCCTGCGCGCGAGCACCGACGTGCCTCGCGGCCACCAGCCGCACACCCGACGCGGCGTGCTCGGTCGCCTCTTCGGAGCTGCGCCCCGCCCACGACGCTGACGCACCTCACCGTCGCCGGAACGGCCCCGCAGCGTCCCACCGTCCCGCTCCCGAGGCCGCTCGCGACGTCAGACCGGTCGCGGTACGCGGCGATGATCTCCACCTGTCGCTGCCAGACCCGGCGGAGCCGATCGGACTGCTGTGGGCGCGACCGAGCTGATCGTCCAGCGCGACAGAGCAGGAGCTGGTTCGTTCGACTCGATGGCAGAGCGGTGCGCAGTACCGACCGGACCGACCGGCCACCAGCGCCGCTGTCGGACCGCGCCTCCGCCGATGGGTCGACGGGAGGGGGTTCTCGATCGGCGTTCGATGACCGGATCGAATCACCCGCGATCGGGTCAAGGAAACCCCTGAGTGTCCGGGCCACTTCGTAGGGCGGACGGGACTTGAACCCGTGACCGATGGGAAGG
>JABBOB010000074.1:623-10227 GCA_019352055.1 Acidobacteriota bacterium | reverse complement strand
CCCGCAACGGTCGTGACTCCAACGCGCAGTACCTCGGCGTCAAGCGCTTCGGCGGTCAGGTCGTGAAGGCCGGCGAGATCATCGTCCGCCAGCGCGGCACGCACTTCCACCCGGGCGCGAACGTCGGCCGCGGCAAGGACGACACGCTCTTCGCCCTCGAGGCGGGTGCGGTGGAGTTCGGTGCCAAGGGCCGTCGCAAGGTCGTCAACATCGTGGTCCCCGCGCAGGCAGTTCTGGAGAACGCAGGCGCCTGACGCAGCACTTCCAACGGCAACGGGCGGGCTCCTTCGGGACCCGCCCGTTCCGCTTTTGCACACAGGACGAAAGGCAGGCAGGCGCATGGCGACGTTCGTCGACGCGGTGACGCTGCACCTCAGCGCCGGGCATGGCGGCAACGGCTGCGTCTCGATCCGCAGGGAGAAGTTCAAGCCCCTCGCCGGTCCCGACGGCGGCAACGGCGGCGACGGGGGCGACATCGTCCTGGTCGCGGACCCGCAGGTGACGACCCTGCTCGGCTACCACCGATCGCCCCACCGCTCGTCCGGAGCAGGTCGCCCCGGCGCAGGCGACGATCGGGCCGGGGCCGCCGGTGAGCCGGTCGAGCTGCCGGTCCCGATCGGCACGGTCGTCACCGACGCGGACGGAGTGGAGCTCGTCGACCTGAACGAGCCGGGCATGCGCTTCGTCGCGGCCGTCGGCGGTCGCGGCGGCCTCGGCAACGCGGCGATCGCGAACCCGAAGCGCAAGGCGCCGGGATTCGCCCTGCTGGGAACGCCCGGCGAGGTGCGCGACGTGCGGCTGCAGCTGAAGACGATCGCGGACGCGGCGCTCGTCGGCTTCCCGTCCGCCGGGAAGTCGAGCCTGATCGCGGCGATGTCGGCCGCGCGGCCGAAGATCGCCGACTACCCGTTCACCACCCTGCAGCCGAACCTCGGTGTCGTGGAAGCCGGCAGCGTCCGGTACACCATCGCCGACGTGCCCGGGCTCATCGAGGGGGCGAGCGAGGGCCGCGGGCTCGGCCTCGACTTCTTGAAGCACATCGAGCGCTGCAGCGTCATCGTGCACGTCATCGACTGCGCCACCATCGACCCCGGCCGCGACCCCATCACGGATCTCGACGTCGTCCTGGGCGAGCTCGCGGCGTACCCGGTCCCTGCCGGGGTGCTTCCGCTGCTCGAGCGCCCCCAGCTCGTCGCGCTGAACAAGATCGACTCTCCCGACGCGAAGGACCTCGCCGAGCTCGTCCGCCCGGATCTCGAGGCGCGAGGCCTCCAGGTGTTCGCGGTGTCCGCGGCGAGCCATGAGGGCCTCCGTCCCCTTTCCTACGCCCTGGCCGCCATCATCGAGGCCGACCGAGTCGCCCGTGCGGAGTCGGAGGCGCAGCGCCCGCGCATCGTCGTCCGGCCGACGCCGGTCGAGGAGGTGCCGTTCACCGTGCAGGTGGAGGGGGGCACCGAGACCGTCTTCCGCGTCCTCGGCGCCAAACCGCTCCGCTGGGTGCAGCAGACCGACTTCACGAACGACGAGGCCGTCGGCTACCTGGGTGACCGGCTCGCGAAGCTCGGTGTGGAGGACGGGCTGTTCGCCGCAGGCGCGCGCCCCGGATCCGCCGTGGTGATCGGCCCGGGCGACGGCGTCGTCTTCGACTGGGAGCCGACGCTCACCTCCATCGCGGAGCTCGTGACGAGCCCGCGCGGCACGGACGCGCGCTTCAGCGGCTCGACCCGCCGCAGCACCGAGGAGCGCCGGATGGGCTACAAGGAGCGGATGGACGCCAGGGCTGCGACCCGTGCGGAGGCGGACGAGGAGCGGCGTGCCGAGAAGGCGATGCGGGAGCTGGACTCGTGATGCCCCTTCGCGGATCCGGAGATCCTTCGCGGATCCGGCGCGATCCGGCGACACCCCGTCAGGTGATGCTCGCCGCCGGGGTGTCGCTCAGGATCTCCGGATCCGCGAGCGTCGGAGGGGTGCGGTGACCGCGCCCCCGACGCCCGAGGCGATCGAGGACGCGCACCGAATCGTCGTGAAGGTCGGCTCGTCCTCGATCAGCGGGGACCGCGCGGGCCAGCTCGGCCCGCTCGTCGATGCGCTGGCTGGCGCGCACGCGCGGGGCACGCAGATCGTGCTGGTGTCCTCCGGCGCGATCGCCACCGGGATGCCCTACCTGCGGCTCCACGAACGGCCCACCGACCTCGCCGTGCAGCAGGCGGCCGCCGCGGTCGGGCAGAGCCTGCTCATCAAGCGGTACCAGGAACGACTCGACGTGTTCGGCATCACCGCCGGGCAGGTGCTGCTGACCGCCAGCGACATCGACAACCCGACGCACCGCAAGAACGCCGAGCGGGCTCTCGAGACCCTCCTGACGCTGAGGATCCTGCCGATCGTCAACGAGAACGACACCGTCGCGACCCACGAGATCCGGTTCGGCGACAACGACCGGCTGGCAGCGCTCGTCGCCCGGCTGCTGCGCGCCGACCTGCTCGTGCTGCTGTCCGACGTCGACGCGCTCTACACGAGGCCGCCGGCCGAGCCGGGCGCCGTGCGGATCCCGTTCGTGGCGGCCGGGGACCCGCTCACCGAGGTCCTGGTCACCGAGACGAACACCGGGGTCGGCACCGGGGGAGCGGCGACGAAGCTGGCCGCCGCGCGCATGGCCGCGGACGACGGCATCGCCGTGCTGCTCACGGCGACCGAACGCGTTCAGGAGGCGCTCGCGGGCGACCGCGTGGGCACCTGGTTCGAGCCCGCGCGCTGACTCGCGATGGTCATGGCGATCCGGTCGCCGGAGGCCTCCCGCACTCCGTCGCGAGGAAAAGTAGGATCGCGCGCATGACGGACGTGCTGGAGAGCCGCGATCTCGACACGGCGGAGTCCCGCTTCCGCGCAGCCAAGGCTGCGTCGACCGGTCTCGCCGCGGCGACGACCGTGCACAGGAACCGTGGGCTCGAGGCGATCGCCGACGCCCTCCTGGCGCGGTCCGCGGAGATCATCGCCGCGAACGCCGACGATCTCGTGGCCGCACGAACGGGTGGTCTCTCCGCCGGACTGATCGACCGGCTGACCCTCGACGAGCGCCGGGTCGCGGCCCTCGCCGACGCCGTGCTCGCGATCGTGCGGCTCCCCGACCCCGTCGGCGACGTCGTCCGCGGCAGCACGCTCCCGAACGGCCTGCATCTCACCCAGGTGCGCGTGCCCTTCGGGGTGATCGGGGCGATCTACGAGGCGCGCCCGAACGTGACCGTCGACATCTCCGCGCTCGCGCTGAAGAGCGGCAACGCGGTCGTCCTGCGGGGCGGGACCGCCGCGCAGCGCTCGAACGCAGCGCTCGTCGCCGTCATCCAGGACGCGCTCGCGTCCGTCGGCCTGCCCCGGGACGCCGTCCAGACCATCGACGAGTTCGGCCGCGACGGCGCCGCAGCCCTGATGCGCGCCCGCGGGCTCGTCGACCTGCTCGTGCCCCGCGGCAGCGCAGGACTCATCGCGGCGGTGGTGGAGGAGTCCACGGTGCCGGTGATCGAGACCGGGGCGGGCGTCGTGCACGTGTTCCTCGACGAGAGCGCCGACCTCGAGATGGCGACCTCGATCATCCTGAACGCGAAGACGCAGCGCGTCGCCGTCTGCAACGCCGCCGAGACCCTGCTCGTGCACGCGGCGTCGGCGGAGCGCCTGCTCCCTCCGGTGCTCAGCGCATTGCGCGAGGCCGGCGTGACGCTGCACGCGGACGAGCGCACCCTCGCGATCGTGCCGGGACTCGTGCCGGCGACGGACGAGGACTGGGCCGCGGAGTACTCCTCGATGGATCTCGCGGTCGCGGTCGTGGACGACGTCGACGCGGCGATGGCGCACATCGCGACCTGGTCGACGCATCACACCGAGTCGATCGTCACGGAGTCGGTGCGCACCGCCGAGCGGTTCCTGGCCGAGGTCGACTCGGCGGTCGTGATGGTGAACGCCTCCACCCGGTTCACCGACGGCGGCGAGTTCGGCTTCGGCGCCGAGGTCGGCATCTCGACCCAGAAGCTGCACGCCCGCGGCCCCATGGGCCTGGAAGAGCTGACGAGCACGAAGTGGCTCGTCCGTGGGAGCGGTCAGATCCGCGGCTGAGCGCGGCGTCCTACACTTGTCCAGCCCGCCGGGCACCTGAAGGAGGATCCAGATGTCCGTCGTCGCCTCGGCCGTGCTCGCTGCGGCCGGCACCATCGTGGAGCAGCCGCTCCCCGTGCCCAGCGTCATCTTCCCCCTCATCGCCGTGGGCGTCTTCGCGCTCCTCGGCGCCGTCGCCTGGTCCTACCGCGACGTGGCGAACCGGCACGCGGGCAAGGCCGGCCGCGGCACGCCCCAAGGCCACTGACGGAGCAGCCGTCAGCGCACTGAGCGCCGCTCGTCCCGCGGGAAGCACCCGCCGCCGCATCGGCGTGATGGGTGGCACCTTCGATCCGATCCACCACGGCCACCTCGTCGCCGCCAGCGAGGTGCAGCGCGTGTTCGACCTCGACGAGGTCGTGTTCGTCCCCACGGGGCAGCCGTGGCACAAGACACCCGTGACCGAAGGGGAGCACCGGTATCTGATGACGGTCATCGCGACCGCGTCGAACCCCCGGTTCACGGTGTCGCGCGTGGACATCGACAGGGGCGGCGTCACCTACACCGTCGACACCCTGCGCGACCTCGCCGCCCAGCAGCCCGACGCGGACCTGTTCTTCATCTCGGGTGCGGACGCGATCGCGCAGATCGTGACGTGGAAGGACCTCGACGAGCTCTGGGGGCTGGCGCACTTCGTCGCGGTCACCCGTCCGGGCCACCGGCTCTCCGTGAGCGGGCTCCCGAGTCGCGACGTGAGCGTGCTCGAGGTGCCCGCGCTGGCGATCTCGTCCACGGATTGTCGAGCGCGTGTGCGACACGGCGCACCGGTTTGGTACCTCGTGCCGGACGGTGTGGTTCAGTACATCAGCAAGCACCGGCTGTACAGGAGCGAAGCATGACGTCGTGGCAGGACCAGCAGACGCGCGAGGGCGCGGGTGGCGCTGTGGACGCTTCCTCGGGAGCGCCGATGAGCCGCAGAGCAGCACGTGAGGCGGAGCGGCGCGCCGCGGAGGCGCTCGCGGAGAAGCAACCGCACCCCTCCGGAGTCGTCGACTTCGAGGCGCATGACTTCAGTCCGGAGTTCGCTCCTGATCAGGGGTTCGACGTCGGCGACACGCAGGATATCTGGGCGGCGCTGACGCGCGGTCAGCATCCCGCGACGCAGCCGACGGGTGAATTGACGGCTTTCCGGTCGGGCGTCCCCGAGGCGCCCGCCGCGCCTCGGACGGACAACTCCAGCGTCTCGGGCGAGCTGCTCGATCGCGTGCGTGACGCCGTCCTCCGTCGTGAGGGACCCGCGGTGCCGCAGGCAGGAGCGCGCCCTGCGACGGCTCCGCAGCCGTTCTCGCCCCAGCAGCCGCAGGCCTTCCTGCAGCCGCCGGTCGCCTTCTCGCAGCCGGTCCAGGTGGACGACCCGCAGGGGCTCACCCGCCGTCAGCGGCGCGAGGCGGAGATCGCGGATCAGCGCGAGGACGGGCTGCCGAACGACCTCTTCGATCCGCGCCGCGCGGCACCGCAGCCGCAGCAGCCCACGGGTTTCGAGGGGTACGACTACGACGACGGCTACTACGACGAGCCGTACCAGCCCGAGCCCACGATCGCGATCCCGCGTCAGGCGACGGACCTCGACACGCCGTCGGGGACGACGAACCCGATCAGCCTGCCGCATGCCTTCCGCGATCCCGCGGGCGACGACGCGATCACCTTCTCCAGCCCGGTGGAGGTCGCGAGCGTCGAGCACCGCGACGGCTGGGCTGCCGCTCAGGCCGACCCGGCGTTCATCGAACCCGAGGACCGCTGGGAGGACGAGGAGCAGGCCTTCCAGCCCCGCCCGTACGAGCCCCGCGGGTACGCCGCCGGCCCGATTCCGGCGCAGCCCGCGAGCCCCTTCGTCCAGCCGCAGGCGCAGTTCCAGAACCCGCAGCTGGGGCCCCCGAGCGAGGTCACCGACCTCGCTGGCTTCGAGGCGCTGATCCGCAAGGCGCGGCAGCAGCCGCAGGCGCCCGAGCCCGTCCAGCAGGGCCCCGCTCTCGCGTGGGCGGACGAGCAGGACGTCCAAGAGGGCTTCACGGGGCTGCTGAGCCGATCGGTGCAGGGATCGCACGGGTCCGCGAACGCGCTGATCCTGCCGAACGACCCGCAGCCCGACCTCACCCAGGCGGTGAGCGCCAACGGCGACATCTTCATCACGGGATCGATGAACCTGCCGCGCAGCCTGTCCACGACCGGCGCGCCGAGCGACCTCTACGACTCGCACGAGATCGATCGCCTGTACGAGGCGTCGCAGGACGAGCCGGCCGCCGGCGTCGCCCCGGTGCGTGCGTCGAAGGCCGTGAGCGGGGCATCGCACGATCGAGGCTTCACCAGTGCGCCGCGGCGCCGCGGCAACATCCTGCCGACGGTGCTCGCGATCGTCGCCGGTGCGATGGCTGTGGGTGTGGTGACCTTGCTCGTCGGCAGCTGGGTGCTCAAGCTATTCTGATCGCCCACATGGAGCGACAGATCAGATCTCAGGTGCAGGAAGCGGCGGAAGCCGCTGTCTCGAGGAACGCGAAGGACCTGGTGGCGCTCGACGTCTCGGGTCGACTCGCGCTCACCGACGCCTTCCTCATCGTCTCGGGCAGCAGTGAGCGCAACGTCGGCGCGATCGCGGATGCCGTGGACGAGCGGCTCGGCTCGGTCGGCGTGCAGATGAAGCGGCGGGAGGGACGCGGCTCGGGCCACTGGGAGCTGCTCGACTTCGGGGACGTCGTGGTGCACGTGTTCCTCGAGGAGGATCGGGCCTACTACGGGCTCGAGCGGCTCTGGCGGGACTGCCCCGTCATCCCGATCGAGGAGCGCGCCGCGGCGTCCTGACCGGGGCTCATCGCGCGGAGCGCGAGTGGTACTCGGTCATCGAGACGCCGTACCGGCGCCGGAACGCCCGTGCCAGCTGGTCCTGACTGCCGAACCCGTACCGTGCCGCCAGCTGCTGCAGGTGCGGTTGCCGCTCCGTCGCCCGCAGCGCCGCGGCGACCTCCTCCAACCGCCGCTCCCGCAGCAGTCGCGCGACGGTCATCTCCTTGTCGTCGAACGCCCGGTGGAGGTAGCGGAGGCTGACGCCGAGGGCATCCGCGATCTGCGGCGGCCGCAGCTCCGGCTCACCGAGGTGCCGCTCGATGTAGTCGACGGCGGCGGTGTACACCCGGTCGGGCCCGGGCGTCTGCGGATGAGGGGTCAGGACCTCCGTGAGGATCGCGGTCTCCAGATCGATGAGCCCCCGCGCCGCGTAGTCGGCGTCGAACGTCCACGGCTCGTCGAAGCGGTCGGCGAGGCCTGCGAGCAGGTCCACCACCGCGTCCACCAGCGGCGAGTGGGGCAGCGGACCGACCGGCAGGTCGTCGAGCCGCCGGACCGTCGTCGGGAGGCTCGACACGGGCAGCGTCGACGCCACGACGACGAGCGGCCCGTTCGCCTGGTAGGCGTAGCTGCGCTGCCGGCACGTGAACAGTGCGTCGCCGACGTCCATCCGGATCGGGCTGCCACCGGGCGGCGCGACGAGGATGACGCCCTCGCGCACGGTCATGAGACGGAGGATGTCCGGCCGGGTCGCCTCGCCCTGGCCGTCGACGATCGCGCGGTGCGCGGTGATCGAGGTGCGTCGGAGGACCACCGCCCCGAGCTGCACGCGGGCGATCTCCGCTTCGAAGCGCGTCGCGTCCCGGCTCTCGAACCTGCCCTCGATCGGCAGGGTCCGCATGCCCTCCTGCCCGCGGAAGACCTGACGATCGAGTCCGGGGGCCCCGGACGCCTCGACGGCGCCGTTCGAGAACGGTGCCCGTGCCGCGCCGCTCACCGTCATCCGTCCCTTCACCGCGCTGTGGGGCGCCATTATCGGCAGCGCGCCTGCGGGGACCCTGCCGAGTGCCCCCATCAGTGGGGGTCGTCCCGACCTCGGATGCACGACGCGCCAGGTCGAGTGCACGCGACGCGGCGGGCGCCACCGGGCGAGACGACGAACGGCCTGATCGGGTCCCTCTGGCGAGAGAGGTTCCTGGTCAGGCCGTTCGTCTTGTGGATCTGAGGGGACTCGAACCCCTGACCCCCTGGTGCAGTCCTGGGCGTCTGACGAACCTCGCCAACTGCCCCGGACTTCGGGTCAAATCCGACCATCTACCTGATCAGCGGCTTATCTGCCGAAGTCGTGTTGACGTCTGATCCGAGTATAGCTGCTCACTTGGCGCGTTCTCGTACCGTCTCGGATGGTCTGAAGTGCCGAGTTTGTGCCGGCTGAAGCCACTGTGTCGAGCTGGCGACACGCGACCGGTGCCGGCGTGGTCGGACTCCAAGCTTGTGGGCTTCGTCCATGCGGTTTGGGATGGAGGAGACCACGCTTTCGTGCTCGACGCGGCAGTTGATACCTCCTACCAGCGGCAAGGACTCGGCCGTGCGCTGGTAGCGCAGCTGATCGCCGATGCGACCAGTGCTGGGTGCGAGTGGGCGCACGTCGACCATGCACCGCACCTCAGGCGCTTCTACGAGGACTCTTGCGGGTTCGGCTCAACGGAAGCCGGGCTCCTCTGCCTCGCGAGGATTTGAAAGGCCGTCTCGCGAGCAGGCATCTGAGACGTCGATGCGAGCCGTCTGTGACCGAGGGGGCAGAGGCCGATCTTGGTGCGTTCTTCGGCCTGGCAGCACTCTTCGGTTACGTGAGTCCAGCCTCAGCGAATAGTCGGGCGTAGATCTCGCGTAGCACCGCCTCTTTTCGTGCGTTGTATTGCTGGACGTGCTCACCCGCCGCTGCCGATTCGGCTGCGGCTGTGTACTTGGCCGCCGCGTAGAGGTCACGGTCCTCCGGATGATTCTGGAGCCAGTCGCGGAAGAGCCTCTGGCGCGCAGATTCTGCGCTGTCGGGGCCGTACACGTGCAGGTTCACCGCTGGGTCGTCTCCGCGAAGCATTCGGTGCCGGTACCACCATGGTTCGCGAACAACGAGTTGAAATCCGGCCGACTCGAGCGGCGGAAGGTAGGCCGCCTCATTGTCGGGGTCCGAGACCAGCAGGTCGAGGTCAAGCACTGGCTTCGCTGCCAGCCCGGGCACCGACGTAGATCCGACGTGCTCGAGCCCGATCACGACGGCGCCAAGTGCCTCATGGATTCGCGCGATGACGCTCCGAGCTTGCCGGGCCCAATCCGGATTTGGTGGGGCTACGCGAACGTCGAGCCGCGGCCCTGCGTCGCCGACATACGGGGATTGACCCACTGGCGTCGGGGGATCGAGGAACTCCACCAAGCCTGGCGTTCGTAGGAGAGCGCTGCGAGACGTCGTCACCCAGCCAATACTTACCGATCCGCCGCTAGGGCGCCGAAGTCTCACGGGCAGGTTTGTGCGACGGAGCGGATACCCCTAGATCGGTCGAGCGCCCGGTTTTGTTGAAATCGGGCATCGCGCCGCGCCGCCCGTCGGCTTACATCGCTTCGGCGAATGCGCCGGTGAGACCCGCCGCGTGGCTGCGGATGCCGTAGCCGACCGCGAGTCCGG
>JABBOB010000074.1:0-613 GCA_019352055.1 Acidobacteriota bacterium | reverse complement strand
CGAGTCCGGAGCCGATCAGCTGGACTCGGATCGGGTCGAGGCCCATCAGTCGGACCTCGGGGCTGCCCTCCGCCATCGTGGTCAGCTCGGGATGCTCTTGCATGCCGCGGGTGACTGCCCGATGCAGCACGAGGCGTACCCGCATGGACAGCTGCGTCCGCAACCGACTCGAGTTGCCCATGCCCGATGATGCGGCCCGCACGCGGGTGAGGTCGAGTAAACATTCCGAATGCGCACGTGTGGCACCGCTTCGGGCACGCTCTCCCAGGGAGTACGTGCCCGAAGCGGGATGCTGAGCAGGGCTCAGGCGACCTCTTGCAGCTCCTCCTCCTGGAGAGGCGTGCCGTCCAGCGTGGCGGCGCCGGGCTCAACGACCTCGTCGTTGATCTTCCAGCCCTCGGTCGGCGCGGCCGTCGCCGCGGGTGCACCGGCGGTCTCCTCGCTGACCGCCGGCAGGCCGATCGACTCGGGGTCGGCGCGCAGGTTGCGGAGCCACCAGCCCCAGTCGTCCGGCACGAGGCCGAAAGGGTTGTCGTAGCCGAGCTCGCGTGCGGCCCAGACCGGCCAGTGCGGGTTCGACAGGGCCGGCCGACCAAGGAAGACCAGGTCGAGC
>JABBOB010000020.1 GCA_019352055.1 Acidobacteriota bacterium | reverse complement strand
TAGCGCGTCTCGTTCGCAATGAGAAGGTCAGGGGTTCGAATCCCCTAGGGTCCACGCCTCGGAGCCCGGCAGTCGTTCGACTGTCGGGCTCCTACCTCGTTCCGGCCGCATCTGCTGGGTCGCTGCCGGCGATCAGCCCGTCGTCGCGCAAGCCAGTCGCCTACGGTGGCGGCCGTGCGAGTCGTCGTGGTCGGTGGGTCGGGGAACGTCGGGACGGCGGTCCTTCGCCGTCTGCATCGGGAGCAGGGGACGGAGCTCGTCGGAGTCGTGCGGCACGCGCCGCGACCGGGCGCGCCGGCGCCGTACGCGGGTGTCGAGTGGCACGAGATCGACATCGCCACCCCGGCCGCGGTCGAGGGCCTCTCCGCGGCGTTCGCCGGTGCGGATGCCGTCGTCCACCTCGCCTGGTCGCTGCAGCCGAACCGCGACGAGCGGGTCCTGGCCGCGACGAACCTGGGTGGCACCCGGCACGTCCTGGCGGCGGCGGTGGCAGCAGGCGTCGCCCACGTGGTCGTCGCATCCTCGGTCGGCGCGTACAGCCCAGGCCCGAAGCGCCGTCGCGTGGACGAGCGCTGGCCCACCGGCGGCATCGCGACCTCCCACTACTCCCGGCACAAAGCGGTCGTCGAGCGCATGCTCGACCGCTTCGAGGAGCAGCACCCGGCGATCGTCGTCACCCGCATGCGCCCCGGACTCGTCATGCAGGACGCGGCGGGGGAGGAGCTGCGCAGGCTCTTCGCGGGGCCGCTCGTGCCGGTCCGCTGGCTGGGCCGGGTGCCGCTCCCCGTCGTGCCGCTGCCGCCGCGCACCGTCTCCCAGGTCGTGCATGCGGACGACCTCGCCGACGCGTTCGCGCGGGTGCTGATCCGTCGCGCCTCGGGCGCCTTCAACATCGCGGCGGAACCGGTCGTCGGACCCCGCGAGGTCGCGGCCGTGCTGAAGGGCAGGTGGGTGCCCGTGCGAATCGCTCCGGTCCGCGGCCTCATCTGGGCGGCCTGGCGCCTCCGACTCGTCGCCATGGATCCGGGGTGGCTCGACATCGCCACAACCGTCCCGGTCATGTCGACCGCGCGTGCCGCGGTCGAACTCGATTGGAAAGCCGAGAAGGACGGTGTCGAGGCGCTTGCCGAGGCCGTTCGGGGTGTCGCGGATAGGACCCCGGGCGACGGCTCGCCGCATCTTCGGGGTTAGCCGCTGCATTCGCGTGGGGCATGGCGCTCAGGTGATTCTTGGGTGAGTCGTGCGAACTCCGGGGGCACGCGGGGAAAAGGTGGCCGAATTGTCGTGAATTCCGTGTACAGTTCTTTTCGACGCGAATTCATCCGCGCGGATCAGTCCGTCCCTACCTCAGGAGAACCCCGAAACCCATGGCGCAGAAGTACATCGTGCAGCTCGTCGACGACCTCACGCAGCAGCCGATCGAAGACGGTTCCGGCGAAAGCGTGCGTTTCTCGCTCGACGGCGTCAGCTACACCATCGACCTCACCACCGATCACGCGGAGGAGTTCCGCTCCGCGCTCTCGCCCTACGTCAACGCGGCCCGCAAGGCCGACGTCGCGGTGCGGGCGAAGGCCTCCTCGACGCCTCGCGCGCCGAAGGGCGACCTCAAGGCCATTCGCGAGTGGGCCAACGCGAACGGCTTCACCGTGTCCTCGCGCGGCCGCATTCCGGCGGACGTGCAGACGGCCTACAGCGCCGCCAACTGACCTGATCACGACAAGCGGTGGGAGCGACTCGCTCCCACCGCTTTCGTGCATTGAGGGGTGCTTATCCTGGGTCGATGATCTCGCGACCCCTCGCCCTCCGCCTCCGTCAGGCCGGGCTGGTGTGGCGGCCGGCGGCAGGTGATCGGTTCCAGTTCCTCGCGCAGGACATGGAGTCGACGGGAGCCGAGGCCTTCACGGTCAGCGACATGACGATCGAGGCGCACGCCTATCCGACCGGAACGGTGCTCGGATTCAACGGCACGACCGAATGGGCGCTCGATTCCATCGCGATCGAGGAGGCGCTCTGGTTCCCGCGTGAAGACCAATTGCGGGAAGCACTGAAAGGCACGTTCGAGACGCTGGAACGGGATCTCTCGGGTGACGGCTGGCGGGTGACGTGCACCTTTCGGGGCGAGCGGAGGACCCACCTGGCGGACACCGCCGAGGACGCCTACGCGCTGGCGGTGCTCGCGGAGGTCGAGGCCTCCTCGGTCTGACGTGCCGGGTCAGCCGGCGCTCGGCGGGAGCGCGATCGGCGCCGTGTCGGGCACCGGGCCGGCGTTCCTGCCCTTCAGGTCGGGGAAGGCGCGCATGCCCGCGGTGGCGGCCAGGGCGGCGAGCACCGCGAGCACCGCGCCGCACGCGAACGCCGTCGGCGGACCGAACCGGTCGAGCGCCTGCCCGGCGAGCGCGGCCCCGAGCGCGACGCCGACGAGCTGCCCGGTGTTCGTCCAGCCGTACGCCTCCGCGGTGTCGCTGAACCGCACCGAGCTCGAGACGATCGCCGAGACCATCCCGAGCGCCGGGGCGAGTCCGAAGCCCGAGACGACGAGGGCTGCGGTGAGGCCCCAGAAGCCCGGCAGGAACGGCGTCATCGCCGCGCCGACCGCGACGACCGTCAGGCGGAGGGCGAGCGACCACGGTCGCATCGCCAGCCGGCCGAGCGTGAAGCCCCCGGCGAGGGAGGCGAGCGACCAGATCGCGAGGACCACGCCGCTGGTCGGGTCGTTCTCGCCGAAGTAGCCGGCGACGCTCGCCTCGATGGCCGCGCAGGACGCGATCACGAGGAACCCGACGAGCGTCATCAGTGCGACCTGCGGGCGCAGCAGCACGACCCCGAACCGCCGCTTGCTGCGGGGGATGCGCACGCGCCCGACCTCCCGGGATGCGGCGAACCAGGCGCCGCCCCCGACCAGCAGGACTGCGGAGACCAGCAGTGCGATCGCGGTGCTGACACCCGTCGCCAGGAAGGTCACGAGCACGGGCCCTCCGATCCAGATCAGCTCCTGCAGCGACGCGTCCAGCGAGAACAGCGTGCCCAGCATCGACGCGGGCACGAGCTTCGGATAGATCGTTCGGACCGCGGAGGTGATCGGGGGGAACGTCAGCCCGGCGACCAGCGCGAGCACGACGATGCCGACCGGCGTGAGATCGATGAGCGCGATGCAGGCGATCGCCGCGGCGCACAGCACGGTCGTGACGACGATGACCGGCCGGATGCCGAGTCGCCCCATGAGCCTCCCGGTCGCCGGACCCGCGAGCGCCTGGCCGATGCTCAGCGCGGCGAGCACCACGCCGGCGACCCCGTAGGAGCCGGTGCGCCCCTCCACGTGGAAGAGCAGGCCGAGCGAGAGCATGCCGGAGGGGAACCGCGCGGTGAGCTGCGCGGCGATGATGCGCAGCACCCCGCGGGCGCGCACCAGGTCACCGAATCCGCTCCCGCTCACAGCCCCTCAAGCGTAGGGCCCGCCGCGCCCGCGGAAGCAGGGGCGAGCGGCGGCCGACGGTCGCCGGATCGGGGCGCGGGACACGCCCGGGGGCCGGGCGGGTTCTCCACCGCCCGTACCCAGGCGGTGTCGGTGGGCGGACCTAGCGTCTCCCCAGGTCCGAGTCCGTTGTCCACAGACCCGCGGTATCACCTGTGGACGACACGCCGATGAATTGCACAACATGTTGGGTTGCTTTCGCACGCCCACCCCGACATATAGTGGTCCCCCGGTTGTGGGGGGAGTGCCGACCGGCACGATCGAAGCCCCTCAGGAGGAGGCGTTCATGGGCATCACGGTGGTCAAGCGGGACGGAACACGTGAGCCGTACGACGCGAACAAGATCAACCTGGCGATCGAGCATGCGAGCGCCGGTCTGGACCCCAACATCACCTGGGTGACGCAGATCGCATCCGAGCTCGAGCTCACGCTCTTCGACGGCATCACGACGCAGCAGCTGGACGAGGCCGTCATCCAGGTCGCCCTCCAGAACGTCAAGGACGACCCGGCCTTCGACACCGTCGCCGCCCGCCTGCTGCTGAAGACCATCTACAAGCGCGTCCTCGGGGACTACGCCGACGACGCGCAGGTGCCCGGCCTGCACCGCCAGCGCTTCCGCGGCTACGTCGAGCGCGGTGTCGCGGAGGACCTGCTCGACCCGCGCCTCGGCTCGATGTTCGACCTCGACGCCCTCGCAGCGGCGCTCGACCCCTCCCACGACGAGCTGCTGAAGTACATCGGGGTCGTCACCCTGAACAACCGCTACGGCATCAAGTCGCGGAACAACGAGCCGCTCGAGGTGCCGCAGTACTTCTGGATGCGCATCGCGATGGGGCTGTCCCTGAACGAGGCGGACCCGACGAAGGCGGCGCTCGGCTTCTACGCCAAGATGTCGCGGCTCGACTACCTCGCCGCCGGCTCCACCCTGGTGAACGCGGGCACGAAGTACCCGCAGCTGTCGAACTGCTTCGTCCTCGAGATGCAGGACGACATCGAGCACATCGCGAAGACGACGCGCGACGTCATGTGGCTGACCAAGGGCACGGGCGGCATCGGCCTCTCGGTCACGAAGCTGCGCGCGCAGGGCTCGCCGATCCGGTCGAACAACACCACCTCCACCGGTCCGATCCCGTTCATGCACACGATCGACTCGATCCTCCGGGCGGTCTCCCGGGGCGGCAAGAAGTTCGGCGCCCTCTGCTTCTACATGGAGAACTGGCACCTCGACTTCCCCGAGTTCCTCGACCTGCGCCAGAACTCCGGCGACCCGTACCGCCGCACCCGCACCGCGAACACGGCCGTCTGGATCTCCGACGAGTTCATGAAGCGCGTCCAGAACGACGACGCCTGGTACCTGTTCGACCCGCTGGAGGTCTCGGACCTCAACGAGCTCACCGGCAAGGCGTTCTCCGAGCGCTACGCGTTCTACGTGGCCGAGGCCGAGGCGGGCCGGATCCGCGCCTTCAAGCGCATCGGCGCCCGCGAGCAGTTCAAGTCGATCCTGATGGCGCTGCAGACCACGTCGCACCCGTGGCTGACGTGGAAGGACACGATCAACAACCGGGCGCTGAACAACAACACCGGCACGATCCACTCCTCGAACCTCTGCACCGAGATCACGCTGCCCCAGGACCGGGACAACGTCTCCGTCTGCAACCTCGCCTCGATCAACCTGTCGCGGCACCTGGTGACCGACGCGCACGGGAAGCTCGGCTTCGACTGGGCGCAGATCGCGTCGAGCGCGAAGAGCGCGGTCCGCCAGCTCGACAACCTGATCGACATCACGATCTCGAGCGTCGACGAGGCCGACCACTCCAACGAGCAGAACCGCGCCATCGGGCTCGGTGTCATGGGGTTCACCGACGTCGTGGAGCGGCTCGGCTTCTCCTACGAGAGCGAGGAGGCGTACGCCCTGATCGACGAGATCATGGAGCACGTCTCGTACGCCGCGATCGAGGAGTCGGTCGATCTGGCGCAGGAGCGCGGGGCGTACCCGAACTTCCAGGGCTCGCGCTGGAGCGAAGGGATGGTGCCGTTCGACACCATCGCGATCACGGAGGCCGAGCGCGGGGTGCCCGTGCTGGTCGACCGCACCACGCGGCTCGACTGGGACGCGCTGCGTGCCCGGGTCAAGGGCGGCATGCGCAACGCGACGCTGATGGCGATCGCGCCCACCGCCTCGATCGGCCTCGTCGCCGGTACGACGCCGGGGCTCGACCCGCAGTTCTCCCAGATCTTCAGCCGCTCCACCTCCTCGGGCAAGTTCCTCGAGGTGAACCGCAACCTGGTCGGCACGCTGCAGAGCGCGGGACTGTGGGAGCGGGTTCGCGAGGCGATCCTGCGCAGCCAGGGCGACATCCAGCACATCGCGGAGATCCCCGACGACATCAAGTCGACGTACAAGACGAGCTTCCAGCTGTCGCCGTACGCCTTCCTCGAGGTCGCGGCCCGCGCGCAGAAGTGGATCGACCAGGCGATCAGCCGGAACATGTACCTCGAGACGCGTGATCTCGGCGACATGATGTCGATCTACTCCGCCGCTTGGGAGCGCGGGGTCAAGACGACCTACTACCTGCACATGAAGCCACGGCACACCGCCGAGCAGTCGACCGTGCGGGTGAACAAGGCCGAGACCGTCGGACAGGGCGCGGGGGCTGCGCCCACCGCCCGACGGGGCTTCGGAGCAGCGGCGCCGCAGCCCGCGGTCGCCGCACCCACCGGGCCCGCGCGCCGCGGGTTCGGTGGACTCGGATCGCCGGTGCGCGGCACCGACGCTGGCAAGGGGGAGTGAGTCATGGGATTCGAGAACGAGACCGACCAGGTCGACGGTTACTCCGTACCGATGGACCCGATGGACCTGCTGCAGTGCGACTCCTGCCAGTAGGCGGGCGTACGACCTAGCCGCACGGTTCGACGCCGGGGCCTTCTCCTCGGGGAGAGGCCCCGGCGGACCCGATGAGAAAGAGGAAGAGGGAAGAGATGGGCATTCTCGGCACCGGCATTCAAGAGGGCCTGCTGCTGAAGCCGGTCCGGTACCAGTGGGCGATGGACCTGTACGAGCAGGCCGTCGCGAACACCTGGTTCCCGAACGAGATCCAGCTCGGTGAGGACATCGCGGACTTCAAGCGGATGACCGACGAGGAGCGTCATGCGGTGACGTTCCTGATGAGCTACTTCAACCCGAGCGAGCTGCTCGTGAACAAGGCGCTCGCATTCGGCGTCTACCCCTACGTGAACGCTCCCGAGGCCCACCTCTACCTCGCCAAGCAGATGTGGGAGGAGGCCAACCACTGCATGTCGTTCGAGTACGTCCTCGAGACGTTCCCGATCGACCGCGACGAGGCCTACAACTCCCACGTCGACATCCCGTCGATGGCGGCCAAGGAGCAGTTCGAGGTCGAGTTCATCCGCAGGATGAGCGAGCAGACCCTCGACATCACCACGACGGCGGGCAAGCAGGACTTCGTCCGCAACCTGGTCGCGTACAACGTGATCCTCGAGGGCATCTGGTTCTACTCGGGCTTCATGGTGGCGCTGTCGTTCCGCCAGCGGAACCTGCTGCGCAACTTCGGCTCGCTCGTCGACTGGATCGTCCGCGACGAGTCGCTGCACCTGAAGTTCGGGATCAACCTGATCCTGACGGTGCTCGAGGAGAACGAGGACCTCCAGACGCCCGAGTTCGCGGAGGAGATCCGGCAGATGATCGTGGGCGCCGTCGCGATGGAGGAGCAGTACAACCGCGACCTGCTCCCCGGCGGGATCCTCGGGCTGAACGCGAACTACATCAACCAGTACGTCAAGTACCTGGCGGACCGCCGGCTCGAGGAGCTCGGCTTCGAGGCCGAGTACAAGGTGTCCAACCCGGCGAAGTGGATGGCCACGGCGAACGACACGCTGCAGCTCGTCAACTTCTTCGAGTCGACCAACACCTCGTACGAGTCGAACGCGCAGGCGACCGTCTCCTCCCGGTGACGCCGCGCCTCCGGAAAGGCGCCGCCGCCGCCCGCTCCCCGCAGGGTGGCGGCGGCGCGTCCTGTTCGGGGCGATCCCGACGGGATCGGACGCTCGGACCGCCGAAGTCGCCGGGGACGCCGCCGAGCGGGTCAGCGAGCCAAGGGCCGGGTCGCGGTCCGCCGTGCGACGAGGAGGACGCCGAGGCCGAGGATCGCGGCGAGTCCGAACGCGCCCACGAACTCGCCGTCGGGTGCGAACGCCGTCACCACACCCACGACGGTGAGCGCGAGCCCGTTGCCGAAGCCGTCGCCGATCTGGAGCGCCGCGCTGTTCCTGCCCCGCTCCTCGGGTGCCGACAGGGCGAGCGTCGCGGTGCTGAGGCGCGGATAGGCGGTGCCGATGCCGAGCCCCGCGAGCAGCCAGCCGACCACGACGACGGGGATGAGCGCCGCCCACGTGCCCGCGCCGACGAGTGCGGCACCGACGAAGAACGACGTGGCCCCGAGCCCGATGCAGCGGCGGTCCGACAGGCGCTCGCTGAACCGGCTCTGCAGTTCGGATCCGGCCGCCCAGGAGATCGCGCCGACCGTCGCGATCCCGCCCGCGACGACCGGCTGCAGGCCGCGGAGCGCGATGAGCGAGTACGGCAGGTAGGCGTCCGCCGCGGCGAAGCCCGCACTGAACATCCCACGTGCCACGATCACCGCGGGGAGTCCGCGGGCGGCGCGCAGCGTTCCGGCGGGCAGCAGGGGCCGCAGCGCCGCGATGGCGCCCACGGCGGCGAGCGCCGCCAGCACCGGGCCGGCCCCGGGCACGTCGAGCAGCGGCCGCATGGCGAGGAGTGCCGCCGCGGCCAGCGCGGACCACAGGATCCTGGCGATCGGGATCCTCGCCCCGGTACCCGGCATCGGCCGCGCCCGGAGCTGCGGCAGGAGCAGGAGGGTCGCGGCGGCCACGAGCGGGATGATCCCGATGAAGACCCAGTGCCAGCTCAGCCAGGTGGACACCGCACCGGCCGCGAACGGTCCGATCAGCGACGGCAGCACCCAGGCTGCGGCGAGCAGCGCGAACACCCGCGGGTGGAGGCGCTCCGGGTACACCCGCGCGACCAGCACGTACAGGGCGACCCCGATCGCGCCTGCACCGAAGCCCTGCAGCGCGCGGCCCGCGATCAGCACCGGCATCGTCGTCGCGGTGCCGGAGGCGAGCAGCCCGGCGGCGAACACGGCGACGCCGACGAGGAGGGGGCGTTTCGGACCGCTCCGGTCGGCCCAGCCTCCAGCACCCACGTTGCCGATCACACCTGCGGCGGCGAACGCCGAGAACGTGAGCGCGTAGACGGACTGTCCGTGCAGATCCCGAGCGGCGAGCGGCATGGCCGTCGTGACGGCAAGCGCTTCGAAGGCGATCAGGAACCCGAGCGCGAACACCCCACCGGTCGCGACGCGGAACCGCGAGGAGAAGGCGCCGTCGCTCACCCGTCCAGCCTAGGAACCGCACGTCGAGGCGCCGTGCGGGGAGCGCCGGACGGGATGTCGGGTCCGGGCCCTTGCATCCGCAGGCGGAGAGGCGCACGCTGAGGCCAGGAGGTGATGCGCATGGCAGATTCATCCATGAACATCGACGCGCCTTCCACCTCGGTCGCTTGATCTAGCGATCGACCGAGCGGGGCAGGCCGCGCGTCGAGCCGGGCCGGATCCCGTCTGGGAGACCGGCCCGGTCCTCGTCGTGTCGAGGAGGACGGATGAGGGCGGTGGCCCTGCTGCGCGGCGTCAACGTCGGCGGTGTGCGGTTCGGGATGTCCGATCTCGCTGCGGCGCTCGAGCAGGCCGGGTTCTCCGAAGTGCGGACCGTGCTGGCGAGCGGCAACGTGATCGTGACCACCGACGTCGACGGACCCCGGGGGATCGCGGACGCGATCTCGACGGTGATCGAGGATCGGTTCGGGTTCGATGTCGCCGCGATCGTCGTCAGCCTGCCCGTGGTGCGCCTGGTGGTCGAGGAGTACCCGTTCCCGCGGGTGGGCGACCGGCACGCCTACGTCGTCTTCGCCGACGCGGGCGAGGCTCTCGCGGACCTGGTCGATGTCGCCCTCGCCGTCGAGTCCACCGAGGAGCGGGTGCGGCCGGGCGAGAGCGTCGTCTACTGGGACGTGCCGAAGGGGCGCACTCCGAACAGCCCGTTCGGGAAGCGGTTCGGTCGGTGGCAGCGGTCCGGTGTCGTCACGACGAGGAACATCGCCACCCTCGAGAGGATCCTCGCCGCCGGCTGAGCAGGCATCTCCGCCATGCTGGTGCGGTGGAGGAGGACGGCGGGCGCAGCGCGGAGCGCCTGGTCACCTTCACGGACGCCGTCGTCGCCATCGCCGTCACCCTGCTGGCGCTGCCGCTCGCGGACATCGCGCGCGGGTGGGACGGCGACAGCCTCGGCGCGCTGGTCCAGGACGCGGCGCCACCGCTGCTCGGCTTCGCGATCAGCTTCTTCGTCATCGCCCGGCTCTGGTGGTCGCACCATCGGATCTTCGAGCACGTCCTCCGCTGGGACCCCACGCTCGTGCGCGTCACCATCGTCTGGCTGTTCACGGTGGTGCTGCTGGCGCCCGCCACCGCGCTCACGGGACGATCCGCGCACGACACCGCACCGGTGGCGCTCTACATCGGGGTGATGCTGCTGAGCAGCGTCTGCCTCACCGTGCTCGCCTGGCACATCCGGCGTCATGCCGAGCTCACGGACGGGCGCGACGACGACGCCTGGCGACGGCTGTTCGGATCGGTGGAGACGACCGCCGGGTTCGTCGTCGCGCTGGTGATCGGGACGGTCTTCCCGCAGATCAACTACTTCTCGCTCCTGGTGCTCGTCCTGACGGGGCGCATCGGCCGTGTGATCGAGCGACGGCACGAGCGCCGGCTGAACATCCGGTGACCGCCGTTGCTGCTGTCCGAGCTCGATGGAATGCTTGAGACGTCGCCGAGGTTGTCGACCCGGTGACCCGTCGGGGGACGGTGCCGCTCGCTCCGCCCCTGTCGTCCCGGCTCCGCATCCGAGCCCGTCAAGGACGCCGCCCCGAACCTCCCGGAGGTCCTCGTGACCGAGACCATCGACCGCACCGCATCGGCGCCCGCCGACGGGGTCGAACGGCTCAGCAGGAGCGACGCGATCGCGATCGGCGTCCTGCTCGTCTCCGCGTTCGTGGTCGTGCTGAACGAGACGATCATGAGCGTCGCGATCCCGGTGCTCATCAAGGACCTGCATGTCGACGCGAGCGCCGGCCAGTGGCTCTCGACCGCGTTCATCCTCACGATGGCCGTCGTCATCCCGGTGAGCGGCTTCCTGATCCAGCGGCTCACGACCCGGACGCTGTTCGCGATCGCGCTCGGCTCGTTCGTCCTCGGCACGCTGCTCGCCGCGCTGTCTCCGACCTTCGGCGTCCTGCTCGTCGCCCGCGTCATCCAGGGCATCGGAGCCGCGGTGATCACGCCGCTGCTGATGACGACGGTCATGACGATCGTCCCGGAGTCCCGCCGCGGCGCGATGATGGGCAACATCTCGATCGTGATCTCCGTCGCGCCCGCGATCGGACCCACCGTGTCGGGGCTGATCCTCAGCGCGTTGCCGTGGCCGTTCCTGTTCTGGTGCGTGCTGCCGATCGCGGTCGCCGGTCTCGTCATCGGCCTGCGCCTCATCCCGAACCTCGGCGAGCCCCGCCACGTGCCGATCGACTGGGTGTCGATCCCGTTGTCGGCCGTCGGTTTCGGCGGCCTCGTCTACGGGCTGAACGCCGTCGGCGTCGGCGCGTCGGCGCCGGGCGGGATCTCCGCCGTCGCCGTGGGCGTGCCCGTCGCCATCGGGGTGGTGTCCCTCGTGGTCTTCCTCGTGCGCCAACGGGCCCTGCAGAAGACGGACAACGCGCTGCTCGACCTGCGGGTGTTCCGCTCGCGCGTGTTCACGGCGTCGGTCGTCTCCGGCGCGCTCGCGTTCCTCGGGCTGCTCGGTGCCGCGATCCTGCTGCCGATCTACCTCCAGCAGGTGCTCGGGCTCACCGCCCTGCAGACGGGCCTGCTCGTGCTGCCCGGCGGGCTGCTGATGGGCCTGCTCGGGCCGGTCGTCGGGCGCCTGTACGACCGGTTCGGCCCACGGCCGCTGCTGATCCCCGGGCTGGTGATCGCGATGGTCGCGCTGATCCTGCTCGGCACGACCCTCACCGCCACGACCCCCGCGTGGCAGGTGCTGCTCTGCCACATGCTGCTGAGCTTCGGCCTCGCGACCGTGCTGCCGTCCGTGTTCACGGCGGGGCTGTCCGCGGTACCGCGTCGTTTCACCTCCTACGGCAGCGCCGTCTTCGCGACGGTGCAGCAGGTCGGCGGAGCGGCGGGCACGGCGATGTCCGTGGCGCTGCTCGCGGTCGGCGCGTCCGGCTTCAGCGGCACCGGTGGTGCGGGAGCGGCGGAGGCGGCCGGCACCCGGCTCGCGTTCCTCGTCAGCGCCGGTGTCTTCGTGGTCGCCATCGCGATCGCGACGATGGTGAAGCGCGTCCCGTCGGAGGGCCCGATCCCGGTCGCTCACTGAGCCGCGTCGCGTGGACCCCGTCCAGGTGGATCCGGGGCGGCGGGGTGATCATGGGGCCTGGAGGTGCCGTGGACCGCAACCTGCCGACCGGCCGGAACGCACGTCTGGCGATGCAGCGCCTCCATCACAGCGGCGCGACGCCGGTGCGGGTGCTGCTGATCGGCGACCGCAGCCACCTGTTCGCCGAGGTCGACGGGGCGACCCTCGCCGAACGCGCCGTGGACCGCATGTGGCTCTCGACCAGGCACGGCGTCGACGTCGACGTGCTCACCGATCTCGCGCCCGTGCTGCGTGCGGTGCAGGGGGTCTTCCGCACCTGGCGGCTCTGGCGGTACGACGTCGTCCTCGTCGCGCTCGGTGAGGGGCTGGACTCCGGCCAGCGCCCTCGCACCCTCGCGCGCATCGGCGACCTGCTGAGCGAGGTGATCGCGGACGCGGCCGACGCCACCGAGGTCATCGTCGTCGGGCCCGCGCTCGTCGCCTCCGACCGCAGCAGGCACGCGGCGGCCCCCGACGTGCGGTTGCGTTCGACCGTGGGCCGTCTGGGCTCGAGCCGGGTGCGTTTCCGCGAGGTGGACGGCGACGCCGACGCTCTAGGACGGTCCCGCGCTTGGGCGACGGCGCTCGGGGAGGAGGTCGCCGAGTCAGTCCTCACGCTGCGGCAAGCGGCGTCCGAGTCGACCGCGCGCAGCCGCCGGAACCGCGCCGACGACGAGGAGCCGCGCCAGCAGGCCCTCGACGCGCTCGGCATCGTCGGCAGTGCGCCCGACCCGAGGCTGAACGACCTCGTGGAGCTGGCACGGACCGCGTTCGGCACGGAGAGCGCCGAGATCAACTTCATCGACCGCGACCGTCAGTGGAAGATGGCTGTCGCGGGCGCCGGGCGCGGGGAGAACCCGCGGGCGCACTCGTTCTGCGCGTACACGATCCAGCATGCGGAGCCGACGGTCGTCAGCGACGCGGCGCTCGATCCCGTGCTGCGCGACAGCCCCCTGGTGCAGGGGCCGCACCCGATCCGCTTCTACGTCGCCCACCCCATCGAGTCGGCCGACGGCTACCGGATCGGGTCGTTCTGCGTGTACGACCCGGAGCCGCGGGACGTGCGAGGGCTCGATCTCGCGGTGCTGCGGGACCTCGCGCTCCTGGCGCAGGCGGAGATCACCGGCGTCGACGGACCGCCGGCGGGCGTGGACGCCCATCTCGTCCAACGCTGACGCCTGCGACGATCGGTCCGTGCTCATCCAGCCTGCCGACCTCCTCCCGCTCCTCGGGGACCCCCGCCTGGTCCTGATCGACGTCCGATGGCGCCTCGACGCCCCGGACGGTCGGCCCGCGTACCGGGCGGCGCACCTGCAGGGTGCGGTCTACGTCGATCTCGAGCACGAGCTGGCGGGGGCGCCGTCCCCGGGCTCCGGACGGCATCCCCTTCCGGCGGCGGCTGCGCTGGAGGAGGCCGCGCGGCGCTGGGGCGTGCAGCAGGACAGCATCGTCGTCGCGTACGACGACCTCGGCGGGATGTCGGCCGCGCGGGCGTGGTGGCTCCTCCGGGACGGCGGGCTCGCCGACGTGCGCGTCCTGGACGGCGGTCTCGCCGCCTGGCGCCGGGCGGACCTGCCGCTCGAGCAGGGTGACGCGACCCCGGAGCCCGGCGACGTGGAGTTGACCCCGGGGCATCTCCCGGTCATCGACGCGGACGGCGCGGCCGGGTTCGCGGGTGCACTGCTCGACGCCCGTGCCGGCGAGCGGTACCGGGGCGAGGTCGAGCCCGTCGATCCCCGCGCCGGGCACGTCCCCGGCGCGATCAGCGCACCGACGGCCGGAAATCTGGACGCGGATGGGCGCTTCCTGCCGCCCGACGCGCTCCGGCAGCGGTTCGCCTCGCTCGGCATCGACCTCGACGGCCCGGTCGCCGCGTACTGCGGCTCCGGCATCACGGCCTCGCACGAGCTGCTCGCACTCGCCGTCGCAGGCGTCGACGGAGCGCTCTACCCCGGCTCGTGGAGCGCCTGGTCGAGCGACCCGGCACGCCCGGTGGCCACCGGCCCGAACCCGTGACCCGGGCCGTAGGGAGCCCGTGATCAGCTGAGCGCCTTGCGGATGCGCTGGAGCGAGACCGGCTCGGCGGTCGGCAGGGTCTGGGCGAAGAGGCTGAGCCGCAGCTCCTCCAGCAGCCAGCGGACGTGCACGAGCTCCGGCCGGAGGCCGGGCCGCAGCGGGAGCGTCCCGCCCGCCGCGAGGTACAGGTCCTGCGCGGTCTGCGCTTCGGTCATCCAGACGCGATCGCGGTTCGCCTGCTCCGGCAGCCGCTCCACCCGCCGCACGATGCCGGCGGTGTAGACCGCGAGCCGCGGGAGGCGGTCTGCGCCGTCGAGCCGCGCGAACCCGGGGTGGATCACCGCGTCGAGCTGGGCGCGGGCGTCCCGCAGCGCCGGAACGAGCGCGAGGCTCGTCGCGTGCCGGATCGCCCGGTCCGCGTCCCGGGCACCGGCGAGCGCGGCCGCGGCGGCGCCCACCACCCGGAACAGGTCGTCGACGACGGTCGCAGCCAGCGTCTCGCGCATGCGGTCGAAGGTGGGCCGATCCCAGGCGACGCCGTCGGGCGCAGTCCGTGCCTGGACCCGGTCGACGACCGCGTCGAAGCAGTCCTGGAACAGCGCCTCCGTGCTGCGGTACGGGCTCGCGCCGAGCGCGAGCTTCTCGGCGCCGGTGAGGTGGTCGCGCACGTAGGCGGCGGGGGAGGGGGTCGCGAGCGCGAGCAGTCGGTGCACGCCCGCCCGCGTCGAAGCGGCCTGCTCCGCCGGCGTCGCGAGCAGCCGGACGTCGACGGCGGACCCCGTGTCGACGAGCGCCGGGTAGGCGCGGACGACGCCTCCTGCCGCACGCGTGTCGAGGACGCGCGGCAGGTCATCGAGATCCCAGGTGGTCATCCCGGTGCGCTCGATCGGCGCCGACCCGGGCGCCGGGCGCGCCACCACGCGGGCCGCGGACGAGCGGGCACGGTCGGCGAAGCGGGCCTGGAGCGCCGCGAGGTCCGTGTCGCGACCGACCTCCTGCGGCGCGCCCCGCCGCCCGCGCGGCGCGTCCGTCACCGCGAATGCCGGGTGCAGGTGCGCGGGGAGCCGCGCGAGGTCGAAGTCGGCGGGCGCGACGGCGACCCCGGCCACCCTGCGGATCACGGGCACGAGGGCGTCGACCAGCGGTCCCGGGTCGGCGCCCGTCTCGGGCCCAGCGGGCAGCTCGGGCAGGAGGCGGCGCGCCCAGTCGGCCGCGGGCACGACGTGGCGGCGGATCGGCTTCGGCAGCGACCGGAGCAGCGCGGTGACGAGCTCCTCCCGGAAGCCGGGCACGAGCCAGTCGAAGCCGGCCGGGGACAGCCCGGCGAGCAGCGGCAGCGGCACCCGGACGGTGAGCCCGTCGTCCGTGGCACCGGGCGCGAACCGGTACGCGAGCCGGAGGCGCTGGTCGCCCTGCTGCCAGGTGGGCGGGAAGTCCTGCTCGTCGACCTCCGGCTGCGCCTCCTCGCCCAGCAGGTCCGACCGCCGCATCGTGAGCAGGTCGGGCGCCTCCTCCCGAGCCGAGCGCCACCACGTCTCGAAGCGGCGGACGTCGGTGACGTCGGTGGGCACCCGGTCGTCGTAGAAGTCGAGGATCGCCTGCTCGTCGACCGGCCGGCTGCGGGTGCGCTCCGCGTCGTCGTCGAGCTCGGTGCGGAGGCGGCGGTTCACGCGGTCGAACTCGTAGAGCGGGTCGCGGCCCACCTCCCGCTGCCACTCGCCTGCGAGCAGCGCGTGCTCGAGCAGGAGGTCGCGGGCGTGCGCCGGGTTGAGGCGCGCGTACTGGATGCGGCGCTGCTCCACGATCGGGAGGCCGAACAGCGTGACCCGCTCGTCGGCGACCGCGGCGCCCTGGCGCTGCTCCCAGCGCGGCTCCCCGTAGGTGCGCTTCACGAGGTCGCCCGCGATCGGCTCCGCCCAGGCCGGGTCGATCGCCACGTTCATCCGGGCGAAGAGCCGGGAGGTCTCGACCAGCTCGGCGGTCATCAGCGCCCGCGGCGGCTTCTTCGCCAGGCCCGAGCCGGGGAAGACGACGAACCGCAGCTGCCGGGCACCGGTGAACTCGACGCTGCCCCGGCGGGGTGTCGGCCTGCCGCCCGGACCCTTCGGCGCGGCCGTCCGATCGTCGCGTAGGCCGAGCTGCGACAGCAGCCCCGCGAGCACGCTCTTGTGGATCGCGTCCGGGTTCGCGGTGCCGTCGTCGCGGGACGCGACCTGCAGGCCGGCATCCTTCGCGACGGAGGTGAGCTGGCGGACGAGGTCCTGCCACTCCCGCACCCGCACGAAGTTGAGGAACTCCGCCCGGCAGCGGCGCCGGAAGGCGCTCGAGGACAGCTCCCGCCGCTGCGTCTCGACATGGTTCCAGAGGTTCAGGAGGGCCAGCAGGTCGCTGGTCGGGTCGCTGAAGCGCGCGTGCGACTGATCCGCCTCGCCCCGGCGCTCCGCGGGTCGCTCGCGCGGGTCCTGCACGGTCAGTCCCGCGACGATCGCGATCACGTCGCGGGTGGTGCCGTGCCGCTTGGACTCGAGGAGCATCCGCCCGAACCGCGGGTCGACGGGGAGACGGGCGAGGTCCCGCCCGACCTTCGTCAGCTCCGGCGTCCGGCCGTCCCGGATCGCGCCGAGCTCCCGGAGGAGGTCGAGCCCCGCCTTCACCCCGCGCGAGTCCGGTGGGGTGAGGAACGGGAACGCCTCGATCTCGCCGAGGCCGAGCGACAGCATCTGCAGGATGACCGCCGCGAGGTTCGTGCGGAGGATCTCCGGATCCGTGTACTCGGCCCGCTTCGCGAAGTCGTCCTCGGCGTAGAGGCGGATCGCGACGCCCGCGCTCGTCCGCCCGGCACGGCCGGAGCGCTGGTTCGCGGACGCCTGCGAGATCGCCTCGATCGGCAGCCGTTGCACCTTCGCGCGGGCGGAGTAGCGGGAGATGCGGGCGGTGCCCCCGTCGATCACGGCCCGGATGCCGGGGACGGTGAGGCTCGTCTCCGCGACGTTCGTCGCGAGCACGATCCGCCGCTCCACTCCCGGGGTGCGGCTGCGTTCGAAGACGCGGTGCTGCTCGGCCGCGGACAGGCGGCCGTAGAGGGGGAGCACCTCCGTGGGGCGGGTCCGCCCGACGTACCCGCCGTTCAGGGCGTCCGCGACGTCACGGATCTCGCTCTCGCCCGAGAGGAAGACGAGCACGTCGCCGCCAGGGAGGTCGCGCTCGAGCTCGTCGAGCGCCTCCTGGATCCCGGTCACGAGGTCGCGGTCCTCCGAGCCGCCCGGATCCGGGTCGTCCTCGTCGTCGCCGGCGTCCTCCACCACGAGCGGGCGGTACCGGACCTCGACGGGGTACGTGCGGCCGGACACCTCGACGATCGGCGCGGGCGTTCCCTCCGCGTCCGCGAAGTGGGCGGCGAACCGGTCGACGTCGATCGTCGCGGAGGTGACGATCACCTTGAGGTCCGGGCGGCGGGGGAGGAGGCGCTTCAGGTAGCCGAGCAGGAAGTCGATGTTGAGGCTGCGCTCGTGCGCCTCGTCGAGCACGATCGTGTCGTAGCGGCGCAGCTCGCGGTCGCGCCGGATCTCGGCGAGCAGGATGCCGTCCGTCATCAGCCGGATGCGGGTGTCCGGTCCGGAGGTGTCGGTGAACCGGACCGAGTAGCCGACGAGGCCGCCGAGGGGCACCTCCAGCTCCTCTGCGATGCGCTCCGCGATCGTGCGGGCGGCGATGCGGCGGGGCTGCGTGTGCGCGATGGAGGAGCGGCCGAGCTCGAGCGCGATCTTCGGCAGCTGCGTCGTCTTGCCCGAGCCGGTCTCGCCGGCGACGACGACGACCTGGTTCGCGGCGATCGTCGCCGCGATCTCCTCCCGCACCATGCTGACGGGCAGCTCGGGCGGGTAGGTGATCTCCGGCAGGTCGGCAGACATGGCTGCGTCCATTTTGAAGGGGTTCCGGTGGGCCGTGGACCACCCGAGCCGCTTCGGGACGGACCTACGCCCTGATCGCCGAGCGGTGCGGCTTCGCGCGCTGGTACTGCACCGGCCAGGGAAGGTCCGCACCCAGCTCCGCCGCCCAGGCCTGGGGGAGGTGCGGGTCGCGCAGGAGGGCGCGCGCGAGCATGACGGCGTCCGCACGTCCGGACGCGACGATCGCCTCCGCCTGCTCGGCGGTCTCGATCAGGCCGACCGCGTTGACGGGCAGCCCCGTCGCGGTCCGGACCGCCGTCGCCAGCGGCACCTGGTACCCCGGTCCCACCGGGATGCGCGCATCGGCGACCACGCCGCCGCTCGAGACGTCGAACCAATCCGCCCCTGCCTCGGCGGCCCACCGGGCCACGGTCTCGGTGTCCTCGACCGTCCAGCCGCCCTCGACCCAGTCCGTGCCGGAGAACCGGACGAGCACCGGCACCGATTCGCCGACGGCTCCCCGGACGGCCCGGACGACGTCGAGCAGCAGGCGCGCTCGGTGCTCGAGCGAGCCGCCCCAGGCATCGGTCCGCCGATTCGCGAGCGGGGACAGGAACTGATGGAGGAGGTAGCCGTGCGCCGCATGGAGCTCGACCACGTCGAACCCGGCATCGACCGCGCGGTGCGTCGCAGCCGCGAAGTCCGACACGACCTTCCGGATGCCCGCCTCATCGAGAGCGGCCGGCTCGGCGTAGCCGTCGAACGCGATGGCGGACGGCCCGACGGTCGTCCACCCGCCGTCCTCGATCGCCTGCGAGCCCCGGCCCCGCCACTCGGGGTAGGTGGAGGCCTTGCGTCCCGCGTGCGCCAGCTGCACCGCCGCGATGGCGCCGCGCGCATGGATGAAGTCCACGATCGGGGCCAGGGCGTCGCGCTGCGCGTCGTTCCAGATGCCGAGGTCCCACGAGGAGATGCGCCCCTCCGGGCTCACCGCGGTCGCCTCGGTCATCACGAGCCCCGCGCCACCCTGCGCGAGCGCACCGAGGTGCACGAGATGCCAGTCGGTCGCCACTCCGTCTCGACCCTCGGCGGAGTACTGGCACATCGGCGACACCCACACCCGGTTCGGCACGGTGAGGTCGCGGATGCGGACAGGCTGGAACAGGGCGGCATCGGTCACGGGGATCCTGACCGTCGAAGCACCTGCACTATTCCCCGACCGATGGAGTCACCACGCGGCTCGCGCCCACTTTACGGACAGGTTTCATTCAGGTGAAGCCGAGAGAGTCCAGCGTCTTGAAAGGACGGATTCCGCAATGAGCACCCTCTGGTTCATCATCTCGTTGATCATCATCGGCCTGATCGCCGGGTTCATCGCCCGTGCGGTCGTGCCGGGACGTCAGAGCATGGGCATCGTCGCCACCATCGTCCTCGGCATCATCGGCTCGTTCGTCGGCGGCCTCATCGGCTCGCTCTTCACGGGCGGCGGCTTCACGCTCTCCCCGGCGGGCATCATCCTGTCGATCATCGGCGCGATCATCGTCCTGCTGATCTACATCGCGGTCCGCGGCCGCTCCGGTCGCCGCGCCTGACCCGTTCGGAGCGGGGCCCCGTCACGGTCCGTGGCGGGGCCCCGCTCCGTTCCCCGCGTGTCGATGGGGTGACGACCGCCCGGCCTGCTCCGGCGCGGTACCGAATCCGCCCGCTCCCGCCCGCGACCGGTGGGCCGGCGGCATGAGCAGCAGACGTCGCGTGACGCCTTGCGGATCCGGACATCGACGGCGGCCCACCGTGCCCGACCGCTCCGCGGCGGGGGTGGCGCGGGCTGCCTCCGGAACCGCCGCGGATCTCCGGATCCGCGAGAAAGGGGAGCTCACCTCGTGATCGGACGACTGCACGATGCCGTCAGCCCCTACCTCCGGTCGCACGCCGGGAATCCCGTCGATTGGTTCCCGTGGGGCGAGGAGGCGTTCGACAGGGCGCGGGAGCGCGACGTCCCGGTCCTCGTGTCCATCGGCTACGCCACCTGCCACTGGTGCCACGTCATGGCAAGGGAGAGCTTCAGCGATCCCGACCTCGCCGCCCGGCTGAACGCCGGATTCGTCGCGATCAAGGTCGATCGCGAGGAGCACCCCGAGGTCGACGCCGCCTGCCTCGCCGCGGCCGGCGCCTTCACGCCGGACCTCGGCTGGCCGCTCAACGTCTTCATGACCCCGGAGGGCCGCGTGTTCCACGCCGGGACCTACTCGCCGCCCCGTCCCGCCCCCGGGCACCCGTCGTTCCGGCAGGTGCTCGACGCGGTCGAGGCGGCGTGGATCGACCGCCGCACGGACGTGGAGGCGTCCGCCGCGGGGCTCGCAGCCGCGCTCCGCGACGCGACGGCCGCGGAACCGCCGTCGTCGCCCGTGACCGGGGAGGCGCTCGCGCGCGTCGTCGACGAGCTCGGCGCGGACGAGGACCGGCAGCACGGCGGCTTCGGCGGCGCGCCCAAGTTCCCCGTCGCGCCCCTCCTGCTCACGCTGCTGGCGCTGGGGCGCTCGCCACTGCTCGATCCGCCCCACCGCGCGATCGCGCAGGGGGTCACGTCGCGCGCGCTCACGGCGATGCGCGACGGCGCGCTGCGCGACCCCGTCGGGGGCGGCTTCTTCCGGTACGCCGTCCGCCGGGACTGGACCGAGCCGCACTACGAGCGGATGCTCACCGACAACGCGCTGCTCCTCCGCGCCTACGCCGAGCTCGGCGACCGGAAGACGGCCGCCGGCATCGTCGGCTTCCTGCGCGATGTCCTGCGCCGGCCGGGTGGTGCCTTCGGGTCGGGGCAGGACTCGGAGAGCGTCGTGGACGGGGCCGGCAGCGAAGGCGGCTACTACGCCCTCGACGCCGCCGCTCGAGCGGACCAGCCGGCACCCGCCGTGGACGCGAAGGTGCTGACGGGCTGGAACGGTCTCGCGATCGGTGCGCTCGCCGCCGCGGGCGCACGCCTCGGCGAGCCGGCGTGGATCGAGCTCGCGACGGCGGCGGCGGAGGCGCTGCTCGCGACCCACCTGCGTGACGGCGTCCTCGTGCGGGCGAGCCTCGACGGCCGGCCTTCGGGCGCGGTCGCGACGCTCGAGGACCACGGCGGCCTCGCGGACGGCCTGCTCGACCTCGCCCTGGGGACCGGGCGTCCCCACTATGCCGCGGTCGCGCGCGGGATCGTGGACCGCTGCCTCTGCGACGGTCGCTTCGCGGCGCCGGCGACCGATCCCGTGCTCACCGCGCTCCGGGTGCCGGGCGGCTCCGACGCGACGGAGGGGGCGTCGCCGTCCGGGGCCACCCTGATCGCGTCCGCCGCGTGGAAGCTGCACCTCCTCACCGCCGATCCCGCGTACCGCGACGCGGCCGCGTCGGCGGTCGCCCCGCTCGCGGCGGCTGCGATGGACCGGCCGATCGGGTACGGCGCCGCACTCGGGCTCGGTGCCGCGATGGTCGAGCCGATCCGCCAGGTGGTCGTCGTGACCGGGGCGGACGGCGGGGGTGCGCTCGGAGCAGCGGCGGCGCTGCTGCCGTCATCCGTCACCGTGGTGCTCGACGAGCGTGCGGCCCGCGAGTTCGCCGCCGCCGGGTTCGAGCTGTTCCAGGATCGCTCGACGGTCGAAGGGCGCTCGACGGCCTACGTGTGCGAGGACTTCAGCTGCCGACTCCCGGTGACGGACCCGGCGGCGCTCGGCTGAGCGGTGCTCGGAGGCGGGCCTGGGAGGCTGGCGGCATGCCCGACATCCCGTTCCTCGCCGGCCAGGACGGCGCCCGCATCCCCGCGATCGGTCTCGGCACCTACGACCTCCGCGGTGCGTCCGGCGTCGCGGCGACGGCCTCGGCGCTCGACGCCGGGTACCGGCTGCTCGACACCGCCTTCAACTACGACAACGAGGGCGCCGTCGGCCGGGCGGTGGCCGGGTCGCCGGTGCCGCGAGAGCAGCTGATCTACTCCACGAAGCTGCCGGGTCGTTACCACCGGCACGACCTGGCCCGGTGGGCGATCGAGGAGAGCCTGTTCCGCAGCGGACTCGACCGGCTCGACCTGGTGCTGATCCACTGGCCGAACCCGAGGGTGGGGCTCTACGCGGAGGCGTGGCGCGCGCTCGTGGAGGCGCGCGCCGACGGACTCGTGTCGATGATCGGCGTCTCGAACTTCCTGCCGGAGCACCTCGACCGCATCATCGGCGAGACCGGTGTGACGCCCGTGCTGAACCAGATCCTGGTGCACCCCTACACGCCGCACGACGAGCTGCGGGCGGCGAACGCGGAGCGCGGCGTCCTCACCGAGGGCTACTCGCCGCTCGGGAAGGGCACCGATCTCGCGCAGGACGAGACCGTCCTCCGCATCGCGGCCGCCCATGGGATCAGCGCCGCCCGGCTGCTGCTCGCATGGTCCGTCGCGATCGGCGTCATCCCGTTGCCGAAGTCCGAGTCGGCCGCCCGACAGGCCGAGAACCTCGATGTGTTCGGGATCGCGCTGACGGAGGACGAGGTCGAGCAGCTGTCCGGCCTCGCTCGGTCCGAGGGTGCCGACCCCATGACGCACGAGGAGTTCTGATCCAGGGTGGTCGCACGCCCCCAGGGTGGGAGGGGGGCGCGAGCCACGTCGTCGGGCCCGATTCCGCGCGGTTGCGCGCAACCCGGCGTTCGTGGCTGGGAGGAAGCTGGCAGCGCCTCCCGGCGGACCGGCGGACTCCTAGCGTCCGAGCATGGCCCCTGCCCGGGGGCCACGGCGCCGTCGCCGAGAGGCGCGCCGCCGCCCCGTTCGGCAGGAAGACCACCACCCCATGTTCGGTAACAAGTTCCTCGGCCAGGTCATCGACCGCAGCGCGGAGAACGCCATCGACCGCCGCAAGCTCCTCACGATGGCGGGCATCGCCGGTGCCGGCGCCGGAGCCGCGGTGATCGGCGCCAGTGCTCCCGCGATGGCTGCCCCCGCTCACGACTCCGACGACTGGTACAGCCACAACGGACCCGTCAACGACGGTTCGATCCTCAACTTCGCGCTCAACCTCGAGTACCTGGAGGCCGAGTTCTACCTCCGTGCGGCGACGGGCCACGGCCTTCCGGACGACATGACGACCGGCAAGTACGACCGCGGCTGGGTGACCGGCGGCCACAAGGTGCCGTTCCAGCACCGGATGCTGTCCAACATCGCTCAGGAGATCGCGAAGGACGAGCAGGACCACGTCGCCTTCCTCCGCTCCGCGCTGGGCGGGGCCAAGGTCTCCCGCCCGTCCATCGACCTGCAGCACAGCTTCACGGCGGCCGCCACCGCCGCCGGGGTGATCAAGCCCGGCCAGACCTTCGATCCGTTCGCGAACGAGCTGAACTTCCTGCTCGGGGCCTTCCTGTTCGAGGACGTCGGCGTGACCGCGTACAAGGGCGCCGCGCCGCTGATCTCGAACAAGACGTACCTCTCGGCCGCCGCCGGCATCCTCGCGGTCGAGGCCTACCACGGCGGCATCATCCGGGGCGCGCTCTACGACGAGGGGTTCGAGCAGCCGAGCGTGTTCGGCACGGTCCAGAAGCTGTCGAACGCGCGGGACCTCCTCGACGGACCGGGCGACGACGACCAGGGGATCGGCAACCAGTGGGCCTCCAACCTGGTGCCGACCGACGGCAACAGCATCGCGTACAGCCGGACCCCGGGTGCCGTGCTCGACATCGTCTACCTCAACCTGTCGGGCAAGCCCGCGACCCGGGGCGGCTTCTACCCGCGCGGGGTCAACGGCACCATCCACGTCAGCGCCTGAGCAGTGTGGAACAGGCCCCGCCGACCAGGTGTCGGCGGGGCCTGTTCCGTGGGGTCAGGAGAGGGCGTGCTCCTGGACGTCGCGGAGGCGGTTGGCGAGCACGAACGCGGCCGCGACGATCAGGAGCCGGATGATCAGTCGCTTCATGGCTCGACGCTAGCCCTGTCACCCGTGCGATGTCCGCGAACCGGCCGGGCCGCCGGCGGGCGCCCCGGCCCGGTCACGCCTCGTCGTGGTGCGGCGTCGCGGTCAGCTGGACGGGCTCCTTGAGCGCCGCCAGCCGCGCCTCGATCTCGGTCTGCGTGCCGAGGTCCTCGAGGCTCTCGAACTGCTTGTCGAGGCTGGAGGAGGCGAGCTCCTGCTGCCCCATCACCTTGGCCTCCTCGCGGCGGACCTTCTCGTCGAACCGGCCGAGCTCGCTGGTCGGGTCCTGGATGTCGATCGACTTCATCGCGCCCAGCACCTGCGACTGCGCCGCGGCCGTCTTCGAACGCGCGACCAGCTCGTTGCGCTTCGAGCGCAGCTGGTCGAGCTTCAGGTGCATGCCGTCGAGGCCCTCCTTGAGCTTCGCCACGACCTCGGTCTGCGAAGCGATCGTGGGCTCGGCGTCCCTCGCCTCCTTCTCGGCCTGCAGCTGCTTGCCGATCGCGATCTTGGCGAGGTTGTCGAACTTGTCCGCGTCGGCCGTGCTGCCCGTGGAGCGCAGCTGGTCGCCCTTCGCGGACGCGGCCAGCGCCTTCCGGCCCCAGTCCGCTGCCGAGTCGAGGTCCTCGCGGTGGTCCTGCTCGAGCATGCGGAGGTTGCCGATCGTCACCGCGACCGCGTCCTCGGCCTCCGCGATCGAGTTGGTGTAGTCGCGGACCAGCTGGTCCAGCATCTTCTCGGGGTCCTCGGCCTGGTCGATGAGGGAGTTGATGTTCGCGCGGACCAGGGTCGAGATGCGACCGAAGATCGACTGCTTCACCATGGGTGTTCCTTCCGTTGTCGTTCGTGGGTGTCCGTGGTGGATGTGTGCGGGGCGGGCTGTAGGGGGCGGCTCAGAACGAGCCTCCGCCGCCTCCGCCGAAGCCGCCTCCGCCGCCACCTCCGCCGCCGAAGTCGCCTCCGCCGCCTCCGCCGAAGCCGCCGCCCCAGCCGCCTCCGCCCCAGCCGCCGCCCCGGCCGCCGCCGAGGATGCCGCCCAGCACGCCCGCGATCACCGCGCCGGTGACGATGTCGCTGCCGCGCCCGCCTCCGCCGAAGCCGCCGCCCCGGAAGTCGTCGATGTCGCGCTGAGCGAGATCCGCCGCCTCGTTCGCGAGGGACAGGGCGTGCTGGGCGGCGCCGAGTGCGGCGATCGGGTCGGTCCGCTGGAGGGCGTCAGCGCGGTCGAGCTCGCGCTGGGCCTCGCTCAGGCGGGTGCGCGCCTCGCTGCGCACCCCGCCACGCCGGTTCTCGATGTAGCGGCGTGCGTCGCGCACCGCCTGCTCGGCCGACTCGACCGCTCGGGGCAGCGTCGCCACCGCTCGTGACAGCCGCTGCTGCTGGTCCCGGATGGGCGCCATGGCGCGGTTCAGCCGCCCGTTGGCCTGCTCGACCGTCGCCAGGCCGGCCGGGGGCGCCTGGAGGTCGGCGGTCTCGATCGCGGCCCGCGCGGCCACCACGGCCGCGACGAGCTCGGGGTCCTTCGACCCGGCCTGCTCGGCCTCCGCGATGTCGTGCCGCGTGTCCTCCACCGCCGCGTCGAGCTGCCGCTTGACCGCCATGAACTCCGCCGGAGCCGAGACGATGCCGTCCAAGAGGGTCGATGCCTGGCCGAGCGCCTGCTGCGCGCTGCGGAGCGCGACCGCGCCCCCTCCGGCAGCAGCCGCCGTGCCCGCCTCCCTCAGGGCGTCGATCGTGAGCTTCAGGAGGTCGTGTGCCTGCTCGAGATCGTCGGCGGCGCCCCGGACCGCGTCGTCGCCGAATCGCGAGCGGATCGTCTCCAGCGCCGTCGCGGCCTGCGTCGTGCGCGCGGTGAGGCGCTGCTGCTCCTGCGACGCGGCGGGGACCGCGGTCGGCAGCTGCTGCTCGAGCTTGCGCAGCTCGTCGAACGCCGAGGTCTGGGCGGACAGGGTCTGCTGGGCCTCCGCGCAGAGGGCGATGATGCGTTCCGTCATCTCGCGCTTCTGCGGCGGCGTCTCGGGGATGTCGTCGTCCAGCTGCTGCCGGATCGCGAACGCGTCCCTGGCGCGCTGCTTCGCCGTCGAGAGGGCGTCGCTGAAGGGCTTCGCCGCGACGTCGCCGAATTCCGCGACGGCGAATCCGAGCTCCTGCTCACTCGTCGTGAGGTCGTCGTCGAGCGCGATCAGGGCGCGGCTCGCCTGCTGGTCGAGCACCTTCTGGTCCACCGGAGGCGGGCCGACCGCGGTCGGAGCACCCCCTCCCGCGCCGACGGTCTGTCGGGCGCGGCGCCGGATGACGACCACCACGATGATCACGACCACGATCAGCACGACGAGCAGGAGCAGCGTCACGAGGCCCCCGACGCCCGAGCCGCTCGATGAGGTGACGCCGCCCGACGCGCCGCCGCCCCCGGAGGACGCGCTCTGCGCCTTCTGCATGCCGGTCGCGAAGGCCTGCACGCCGCCGGCCCAGTCGCCGTTGCCGAACGGCGTCTTCAGCGTGCTCGTGGCGATGGAACCGGTGGTCGACTTGTCGAGGGGGAAGTCGCTCGACAGGGCGAGGCCGAACTGCCGGCCCTGCGTCGCGACCGCCAGCACGACGACGTGGCTCGTCGAGTCGCTGGTCTGCGCGGTCGCGACGGCCCACGCCTGCCGGTCCGTCGGGTTCGTGAAGGTCTTCACGAACACCACCCGCAGGTCCGAGCCGGTGGCGTCGTCGTAGGACTGGATGGAGTCCCGGACCGTCGTCTGCTGGCTGGAGGACAGGGCGCCCGCAGAGTCGACGAGTTGCTGCGAGCCGAGGGCGACGGGGGAGTCGGCCCACGCCGCCGAGGCGCCTCCGAGCACGAGCATCGCCGCCGCGGCGAGGGCGATCGTCACGCGGTGCAGTCGCATCGGTTCCTCCTGGAACTCTGGATGGTAGTGGCCGCCTCCGCATGGCCGGTGTGCTTCCTGCACGCGCTGGGTGAAAGGATCGGGAAGGACGAGGAGGTCATCAGTGCGGTTCCCAGAAGGCTTCGTGTTCGGCAGCGCCACGGCGTCGTACCAGATCGAGGGTGCGGTGGCGGAGGACGGGCGACGTCCGTCGATCTGGGACGTGTTCAGTCACACCCCCGGCAAGACGCTCGGCGGTGACACCGGCGACGTCGCCGACGATCACTACCACCGGCTCGACACGGACCTCGACCTGATGAAGTCGCTCGGGCTGCACGCCTACCGCTTCTCGGTCGCGTGGCCGCGGGTCGTCCCCGAGGGCCGCGGCGCCGTGAACCGCGTCGGTCTCGACTTCTACGAGCGGCTCGTCGACGGGCTGCTCGCACGCGACATCACGCCGATCGCGACGCTGTACCACTGGGACCTGCCGCAGGTCCTCGAGGACGAGGGCGGCTGGCGGGTCCGCTCGACCGCGGACGCGTTCGCCGCCTACGCGGGCGCGGTCGCGGAGCGACTCGGGGATCGCGTCGACACGTGGACCACGCTGAACGAGCCCTGGTGCGCGGCGTTCCTCGGCTATGGAGCCGGCGTGCACGCCCCCGGCGCGACCGACCCGCTCGCGGCGCTGCAGGCGGCGCACCATCTCAACCTCGCGCACGGCCTCGGCGCCCAGGCGGTCCGTGCGGTGCTGCCCGATGCGCGGGTCTCGGTGACGCTGAACCTGCACGTCTTCCGTCCCGAAGGGCCGACCGGCGCGGAGGCGGCGCGGCGGCTCGACGCGGTCGGCAACCGGATCTTCCTCGGGCCCATGCTCGAGGGGGCATACCCCGCCGACCTGATCGAGGACACCTCCGGCATCACCGACTGGTCGTTCGTGCAGGACGGCGACCTCGCGGCGATCCGTCAGCCGATCGACGTGCTCGGCGTCAACTACTACTCCACCTCCCGCGTGCGGCTGCACGACGGCGACGACGTCGCGGAGCGCCACGACGGCCACGGCGGCGGCGCGAGCCCGTGGCCGGGCGCCGACGCGGTCGAGTTCCTGCCGCTCGAGGGGCCGCTCACCGACATGGGGTGGAACATCGACCCGGCCGGGCTCACGGAGCTGCTCGTCTCCCTGCACGAGCGCTACCCCGGGCTGCCCCAGATGGTGACCGAGAACGGCGCCGCGTTCCCCGACGTCGTCGCGGACGGCGCGGTCCACGACACCGCTCGCATCGACTACCTGCGGCAGCACTTCGCGGCGGCGCAGGACGCGATCGCGCAGGGGGTCGACCTCCGCGGCTACTTCGTGTGGTCGCTGATGGACAACTTCGAATGGGGCTACGGCTACTCGAAGCGCTTCGGCATCGTCCGCGTCGACTACGACACCCTCGAGCGGCTCCCGAAGGACAGCGCCCACTGGTACTCGGAGGTCATCAGGACGGGCGAGCTCCCCTCCTCCTGAACGGTGCGCACGCTTCCCGCCGCGCGATCGGCGCCGGCGCGGCACGAAGCGCGAGCACGGTTCAGGGGGCGAGGAGGAGGTGGGCCAGCGGAGCGAGCCGGTCGCCCAGTGCGGCCGCCTCGGCCGGGCTGCACCAGCGGAGCTCCTCGATCTCGGCGTGCGGCTCGAGCGCGTCGGCGACGCCGGACGGCAGGGGGAGGGAGAACACCTCCGCCTCGAGGCGATGTCCCGGCTCGTTCGCGGCGTCCGTCGCGTAGGGGCCGAGTGGCACGAGTGCGGACTCCGCGACCTCGAGGCCGAGTTCCTCGGACAGCTCCCGCACCAGCGCTCCGCGCGGCGACTCGCCCGCCTCGGGCTTGCCACCCGCCTGCATGAACCGATCGGTCCCGCGCTTCCGGACGAGCAGCTGGTGGCCGCGCGGATCGGTGATCAGCGCGGCGACGACCCGGATCAGAGGGTCCTTCACGCTTCCTCGAGGGCGTCCAGGAGAGGTTCCAGGGAGGACTCGAAGCGGATCATCGCGGCACCGCGGTCGGACAGGAACCCCTGGTCCCGCATGTGGGCGACGAGCTCCTTCATCGGCGACCAGTAACCGTGCACGTCGAGGAACCCGCACGGCTTCGAGTGGTAGCCCAGCATGGCCCAGGACCACTGCTCGACGATCTCCTCGAGCGTGCCGGCGCCGCCGGGCAGTGCGACGAACACATCCGCGAGGTCGGCCATCATCGCCTTGCGCTCGGCCATCGTCTGCACGACGTGCAGCTCGGCGAGGTCGGGGTGCGCGAGCTCCGGGCCCACCAGCGCCTCCGGGATCACTCCGATCACGGTGCCGCCCGCCCCCAGAGCGGCGTTGGCCACCGCACCCATCAGCCCGGTGCCCCCGCCGCCGTACACGAC
Organism: Acidobacteriota bacterium; assembly: GCA_019352055.1. GTDB lineage: Bacteria > Actinomycetota > Actinomycetes > Actinomycetales > Microbacteriaceae > Amnibacterium. Next base: position 16,094 of record JABBOB010000020.1, on the reverse strand, counting down.
CGTGATGCCGCGCCCCGCCAGCGTTCGGCCCACCGACGCGGCCGCCGCCAGATGCCTCGGGTCCGCGCCGTCGCGCGCGCCGCAGAAGACCGCCACCGCGTGGATCGCCCGTTCCGTCATCCGGCGCATCGTAGGCGATCCGTGTTTCCGGGACGGTCGGTGGCACCTGCCAGGCTGGTCGGGTGACGGCACGGCGGGCGGAGGCGGTCTACCTCGCCGGGGCGATCCCCGTCCGGCTCGTCTCGAACGGCGCCGGGGTCGCGCTCGCGCTCGCCGCCGCGTCCCGGCTCGACAGCGTCGCGGTCGGCGGCGTCCTCATCGCGGTGCTGAACGCACCCAGCATCGTCGCGGCGCCCGTGATCGGCGCGCTCACGGATGCGGTCGCGTCGCCGAAGCGCCTCATGCTCGCCGCCGCGGTCGTGATGTCCGCGGCGCTCGCGCTCACGGCGTTCGTCGGCGCCGTGCCGCTGGTCGCGGTGGTGGTCGCGCTGCTCGCGGCGGGCTGCGTCGCACCCGTGTTCATCGGCGGCCTCTCCGCATGGGTGGACGAGGCGATGCCCGGGGACCACGCCCGCGGATTCGCGGTGGACGCGCTCAGCTACAACCTCGCCGGCATCGCCGGCCCCGCGCTGGTGGCCGGGATGAGCACGCTGCTCACGCCGACCGGTGCGCTCCTCGCCCTCGCGGGCGTGGTCCTCGGCGGCGGCGTCCTCCTGCAGATGCTGCCGATCCGGGGACGCGGGGGCGCTGCCGATCCGCGCTCGCTCGCGCACGGGGTCGCTCGGGCGACCCGGCACCTCGTGACCCATGGGCCGCTCGCGCGCGTCGTCGCGGCCGGCGCGATCGTGCAGCTGGGCGGGGGGATGATGCCGGTGGTCGTGGTGCTCGTGGCCGTGCACCACGGGCTCGCCCAGAGCGCGGGCGGGCTCCTGCTCACCGCGTTCTCCATCGGGGGCGTGACCGGCGCGCTGCTCGTCTCGGTGCCCGCCGTCACCGCGCGGGTGGCCGTCGTGCCTCCGCGCCGGATGATGGCGGTGAGCTTCGCGGCGACCGGTGCGCTCACGCTGCTGGCCGCCTCCAGCCCCTCCTTCGTGCTCACCGCCGTGCTCCTCGGGCTGTCCGGGCTGCCCGACGCGACGGGGGTCGGCGCGATGCTGCGGCTGCGGCAGGAGGAGAGCCCGGCGGATGTGCGCGCACAGGTGTTCGTCGTCGCAGCCGGCACCCGGGCGGTGACCGCGGCGATCGGCGCGGCGCTCGCGGGTGCGCTCGCCGGACTCGATCCGGCGCTGCTGCTCGCGCTGATCGCGGTGCCGTGGTTGTCCGCAGCACCGATCCTGCTGCTGGGCGCGCGCCCGCCCTCCAGGACGCTGGATGCGTCTACGCCGGCCGGATGACCCGGGCACGCAGCAGCAGCACGTACATCCGGCACCCCAGGCAGAACCCGAAGACCGAGTTCAGGAACGCCGCCACGAACGCGAGCGCGGCGAACACAGCGAGCGCGGGCGTGAGTCCGAATGCGCCGAGCGCCACCCCGACGAACGTGATGACGAACCCGACGCCCTGCGCGAACGTGGGTGGTGCCGCATCCTCGAGCTCGAGGGGCGGCCGGAGGCGCGGGCGGATCAGGGCCCGGAACAGGCGCCCGGAGGGGTGCCGCTCGATGCCCGCGAACGCGCCCCAGGCGAAGACGGCGCAGATCGCGGCGAGCAGCAGGGTGGCCGGGACGCCGGCGCCGGTGAACCCGAGGAAGAGGTCGACGAGCAGCAGGAGCGCGGTGATGCCTGCGCCGAAGCGGGGACCGCGGGGGTCGATGCCGGGGCGGTCAGCGGACATGGCCGCCTCCGATGAGCGCGAGCAGCTCCCGGTCCAGCGCGTCCCGACGGGGTGCGCCGCCGATGCGGCCACGGACGCGGTGCCCGCCGTCCACGAGCAGGGTGGTCGGGGTCTGCAGCACGCCGAATCGATCGGCGGCCTCGGGATGGCGGGTGAGGTCGACCTCGACGTGCACCACCCCGTCGTGCTCCTCCGCGATCGCGCGCAGGAGGCGGGCGGTGCCAGGGCATTGCGCGCAGGTCGGCGTGGAGAACTGGACCAGGGTCGCTCGGGCGCCGAGCGGCTGCGTGGTGCCGAGCTGCTCGGGCAGGATCCGGTCGCCCGAGCCGGAACGGAGGCGGCCCGCGCGCGCCCGAGCGAGCAGCCCGAGCCCGGTGGCGAGCACCACGAGCGCGGCGAGCGCCGCGACGGCGAGCAAGGGTGACATGTCCAGCACCGTACGTGGCGCGACCTGGGCCGCGGCGTCTGTGACGGATCGTGACGGGGCGCGCTGCTATACCGTCCGGGTGACCCGCACCGCCGTCAGGCACCGGCCGTGAGCCAGGTCGCCCTGGAGGCCGAGCGGCTCGCTCGCGGTCGTGCGCGCGTCCGGTCCCGACGGCGGCGCTCGGCGGCGCGCGGCCTGCGCACCGGGCTGCAGGCGGTGCTGATCGCGGGGTGGTGCCTGCTGCCCGTGTACTGGATGGTCGCCGCGTCCGTCCGCGACCCCGGCGAGGTGTACGCGGACACGCTCTGGCCGCGGCACATCACCCTCCGCAACTACGTCGACGCGTTCGCCCCCGTGAACTCGCTGCTCGAGGGGCTGGCCCACAGCGCGGCGCTCGCGGTGCTCGTGACGGCGGTGGTGCTGCTGCTCGGCGCCGCCGCCGGATACGCGCTCGCCCGCTTCCGCTTCCCCGGCCACGGGGTCGTGATCGGAGTGGTCCTCGCTGCGTCGATGCTGCCCGCCGCGTCCCTGCTGACACCCCTGTTCGCGCTGTTCTCGACGATCGGCTGGGCGGGGACGTTCCAGGCGCTGGTCGTGCCGGACATCGCGCTGGCGCTCCCGTTCGCGGTCGTCACGCTCGCGGTCTTCTTCGCCCGTCTGCCCTGGGAGCTGGAGGACGCGGCCCTGATCGACGGCTGCACCCGGCCGCAGGCGGTCGCGCGGGTGCTGCTGCCGCTCATGGTCCCGGCGATCGTGACGGTCGGGCTGCTCACCTTCATCCTGACGTGGAACGAGTACGTGATCGCGTCCGTGCTGAGCGTCGAGTCGACCGTCACGGTGACGGTGGTCATCGCGAACTTCAGCGCCGAGCTCACGGGCACCGCCGTCACGATGGCCGCAGGCGTCATCGCGGCGGCGCCGCTGGTGGTGCTCGCGCTGCTGTTCCAGCGCCGGATCTCGGCCGGTCTCACCGCCGGATCCCTGACCGGCTGAGCGGGCCGCTCGAGGGGAGCCCCGGCGAGCTGCGGCGTGGCACGGTGGTCCGCGCGCGCACGTGGCATCCTCGCCCCATGGATGCCGATGTCCTGGTGATCGGCGGCGGCCTCGCCGGCCTCGTCGCCTGCGCCGAGCTGACCGCCGCCGGCCGCAGGGTCGTCCTCGTCGAGCAGGAGAACGCCGCGAACCTGGGCGGTCAGGCGTTCTGGTCCTTCGGGGGCCTGTTCCTGGTCGACAGCCCCGAGCAGCGGCGCTGGGGCATCCGGGACTCCGCGGAGCTCGCGTGGCAGGACTGGCAGGGCAGCGCGCAGTGGGACCGCCTCGACGACGAGGACCGCTGGGCGGCCGCCTGGGGCGAGGCGTACGTCGCCTTCGCCGCGGGGGAGAAGCGGTCGTGGCTCCGGCAGCAGGGCGTCTCCTTCACCCCGCTGGTCGGCTGGGCGGAGCGCGGGGACGGGCGGGCAGGCGGGCACGGCAACTCCGTGCCGCGCTTCCACCTGCCCTGGGGGACGGGCACCGGCGTGTCCGAGCCGTTCGCCGCGAAGGCGCGGGCTGCTGCGGCGGCGGGGCTCCTCGACCTCCGGTTCCGCCACCGCGTCGACGGGATCGACGTGCAGGACGGCGCCGTCGTCGGCGTGCACGGCGTCGTGCTCGCGCCGGACGACGCACCCCGCGGCGTCGCGTCCAACCGGGAGGTCGTCGGCGACTTCGCCCTCACGGCGCGCGCCGTCGTGCTCGCGACTGGCGGTATCGGAGCGAACCACGACCTCGTGCGGGCGATGTGGCCGGAGCGGCTCGGCTCCCCGCCGCGCCGGATGCTGACCGGCGTCCCCGCGCACGTCGACGGCCGGATGCTCGGGATCGCGGAGGCGTCCGGCGCCCGGGTCGTGAACAAGGATCGGATGTGGCACTACACGGAGGGGGTCGCGAACTGGGATCCCATCTGGGCCGGCCACGGCATCCGGATCCTGCCCGGGCCGTCGTCGATGTGGTTCGACGCGCTCGGCCGGCGACTGCCCGCACCCGGGCTGCCGGGCCACGACACGCTCGGCACGCTGCGCCTGCTCCGGACCGATCCGGCGATCGCCGCGTTCGACCACTCGTGGTTCGTCGCCTCCCAGAAGATCGTCGAGAAGGAGTTCGCGCTCTCGGGCTCCGAGCAGAACCCCGATCTGACCGGCCACGACTGGGGCATGCTGGTGAGGAGCCGGCTCGGCCGCGGCCCGACACCTCCGGTCGCCGCCTTCGAGCGGCACGGCCCGGACTTCGTCGTCGCGGACGACCTCCGCACGCTCGTGCTGGGGATGAACCGCATCGCTCCGGAGGCATCGCTCGATCCCGCGTCGATCGAGCGGCAGATCCGGGAGCGGGACGCGGAGGTCGCCAACCCGTTCACGAAGGACGCCCAGCTGCAGAGCGTCCACAACGCCCGTCGCGCCCGCAGCGACCGGTTCACCCGGGTGGCGGCGCCGCACCGCATCCTCGACCCCGCGGCGGGACCGCTCGTCGGCGTGAAGCTCCACGTGCTGACTCGGAAGACGCTCGGCGGCATCCAGACCGACCTCGACGGCCGCGTGCTCGGGGAGGACGGGGCCGTGTTCCCGGGCCTCTACGCGGCCGGGGAGGCGGCCGGGTTCGGCGGCGGCGGGGCGCACGGCTACAACGCGCTGGAGGGCACCTTCCTCGGCGGCTGCCTGTTCACGGGCCGCGTGGTCGGCCGGAGCCTGGTCGCCGCCCTGTAGCGGGATTCCGTTCTGAAGGGTCTTCTCCGTCGGAGGAGCAGGAATCCCTTCGAAACGGACCCCGCCGCCAGTACTGTGCGTGAGTTGGACGAGCGTCCAACTCGAGGAGGCGCACGTGCAGCGGATCGCGGTCGAGGACCGGCGTGCGGGGCTGCTGGCCGCCGGGCTGCGGGTCATCGCCCGCGACGGCATGGCTCGGGCGTCGACCCGAGCGGTCGCGGCGGAGGCGGACATGCCGACCGCGAGCTTCCATTACGTCTTCGCCTCCCACGACGCGATGGTCGAGCAGCTCGTCGAGTCGATCCTCACCGCGCAGTCGACCGGGATCGCCGAGGCCGTCGTGGATGCGCCCACGCTCCGCGACTTCGTCACGGCCGCGCTGCAGGGCTGGCTCGACCGGGCCGTCGCCGATCCGGCCGCGGAGGTCGCGCTGCACGAGATCGTGTGCTGGAGCCGGTCGTCGCCGGAGCTGCACCGGCTCGCGGAGGCCGTCTACGCCCGGTACACGGCCTCCGTCGCCTCCTTCGTGGTGGCCGCGGGAGACCGCTTCGGCGTCCGCTGGCGCATCCCCGTGGACGACGTCGTGCGATTCGTGCTCGTGGTGACGGACGGGGTCGCGGCACGGTGGCTGGTCGACCGCGACGCCGAATCGGCCGGGCGGTCGCTCGCGCTCGGCGCGGAGGCGCTGCTCGGCCTCGCGCAGGAGGCGGCGGGATGAGCGACGCCGTGCCGACCGAGCGGGTCGGCGCGCGCTGGATCGGCGGCTTCGCCGTCGCCTGGCTGGGCGTCTGGCTCGCGCAGCTCACGGTGATCCAGCTGCTCCTGCCCGCGCAGGTCGCGAGCATCGGCGCGGCACACGGCTTCGTCGACACGATCGTGCGGTTCGGCTGGGTGTCGGCCGTCGCCGGCGTCGCCGCGCTGATCGCCTTCCCGGTCGTCGGGGCGCTCTCCGACGCGACCGCGTCGCGGTTCGGGCGCCGTCGGCCGTGGATCGCGGCCGGCACCGCGGTGTTCGCGCTCGGGCTGCTCCTGCTCGGCGTCCAGGACTCGGTCGCCGGCATCGCCGTCGCGTGGGCCGTCGCGCTCGCCGGGTTCGCCGCCGTCTCCTCCGCGCTCACGGCGCTCATCGCGGACCAGGTGCCCGTCGGCCAGCGGGGGATCGTCTCCGCGTTCGTCTCGGTGCCCCAGGCGGCGGGGACGATCCTCGGTCTCGTCCTGGTCGAGGCGCTCGCACTGTCGCAGGTCGGCTCCTACGCGCTCACCGCCGTCGTGCTGGTCCTGCTCGTGCTGCCCCTGCTGCTGCGCATCCCGGATCCGCCCGTGCCGGCCCGGACGCCGGGGCGACGGATCGCCCGGCTCCGGCTCGGGGAGATCGCCGCATCGCTCTGGATCGACCCGCGGACCCACCCCGACTTCGCCTGGACGCTCGCCGGCCGCCTGCTCGTGAACCTCGGCAACGCGCTCGGGACGAGCCTCCTGCTCTACTGGCTCGCGGACGGCCTCGGCGACGCGCACGCGGCGGACGACCTCATCCCGCTGGTGCTCGTCTACCTCGTGGCGCTCGTCGTCGCGAGCCTCGTCGCCGGGCGGGCGAGCGACCGCTCGGGCCGGCGCCGCGCCTTCGTCGGTGCCGCAGCCGCTCTGCAGGCGGCCGCCGGTCTGCTGCTCGCGATCGTGCCGACCTACGGGACGACGCTGATCGGCGGCGCGCTGCTCGGGGCGGGCTACGGCGTGTTCCTCGCCGTCGATCAGGCGCTCGCGACGCAGGTGCTGCCGGACCCGGCGGATCACGGCAAGGACCTCGGCATCATGAACGTCGCGCTCGCCGTGCCCCAGGCGTTCGGGCCGATCGTCGGCGCCGCGCTGATCGCGATGTCGGGCGGGTTCGCCGCCCTCTTCGTCGGCGCGGGCGTGCTGTCGGCACTCGGCGCGATCTCCGTCTCGCGCGTCCGGGGCGTCGCATGATCGCGCTGCCCGAGCCGGCCGCGACCCCGTGGTCCGACCCCGCTGCGTTCTGGCCCGGCGTGCTCGCCGCGACGGCGGGGCTCGACGCGCCGTTCGGCGTGCTCGAGCTCGACGCGTTCGCCTGGAACGCGCACGACCTCCTCCGCCGGGCGGGTGGCACACCCATCCGGCTCGCCTCCAAGTCCCTCCGGGTGCGGGAGGCGATCGAGTCCGTGCTCGCGCTGCCCGGCTGGCACGGGGTGCTCGCGTACTCCCTCCGCGAGGCGCTGCGGCTCGCGACCACCGTCGACGACATCGTGCTCGGCTACCCGACCGTCGACCGGGAGGCGATCGGTGCGCTCGCCGCGGACGAGCGGGCGGCCGCTCGGATCACGCTCATGGTCGACTCGACCCTGCAGCTCGACCTCGTCGACCACGTCGTCGCTCCCGGCGCACGACCGGAGCTGCGGGTGGCGCTCGACCTCGACATGAGCATCGACCTCCCGGTGCTCGGCCATCTCGGCGTGCGGCGGTCCCCCCTGCAGAGTGCCGCCGCGGCGGTCGCGCTCGGCCGCGAGGTCGCCGGGCGCCCGGGGTTCCGGCTCGTCGGGCTCATGGGCTACGAGGCGCAGATCGCGGGCGTCGTGGACCGCTACGGCGCCAACCGGGCGTACGAGCGGATCATCGCGGGCGTCAAACGGCGCTCGGCCGAGGTCGCGTTCGCGCGACGGGAGGCGGCCGTCGCCGGGCTGCGGCGGCTCGCCCACCTCGAGTTCGTCAACGGCGGGGGCACCGGGTCGATCGAGTCGACGATCCGCGACACCTCCGTGACCGAGCTGACGGCCGGGAGCGGCCTGTTCGGCGGCCACCTCTTCGACCGGTATCGAACGTTCCGGCCCGCGCCCGCCGCGTCCTTCGTCCTCTCCGCCGTGCGGACTCCCGCGGCGGGCGTCGCGACGCTCGAGGGCGGCGGCTGGATCGCCTCCGGCCCCGTCGGCCTCGATCGCCGGCCGCTCCCGGTCTGGCCCGAGGGGCTCGCGTACGAGCCGCGCGAGCAGGCGGGGGAGGTGCAGACGCCGGTGCGCGGCGGCCGCCTCGCCGTCGGCGATCGCGTCGTGCTCCGGCACACGAAGTCGGGGGAGCCCGCCGAGCGGCTCGCGCGGTACCACCTCGTGCGCGGCGGCGCCCTGCAGGGCGAATGGCCCACCTACCGGGGAGAGGGCGAGACCTACACATGAGCGAGCGGACCTGGACGAACTGGGGCAGGACGAGCCGGTCCACCCCGGCGCGGATCGTTCGGCCGCGCTCTCCGGAGGCGGTCGCACGGGCGCTGCGCCGCGCCTCCGCCGAGGGTCTCGGCGTGCGCCCGGTCGGGGCCGCGCACAGCTTCACCGCGCTCGCGCGCACCGATGGTGTGCTGCTCGAGACCCGCGGACTCGCCGGGCTGCGCGCCGTCGACCGCGAGCGCGGTCGGATCACCGTGGGGGGCGGGACCACGATCGCAGCGGTCGCGCGGATCGCGGATCGGTTCGGCCTCGCGTTCACGAACCTCGGCGACATCGACCACCAGACGATCGCCGGCGCGATCGGCACGGGCACCCACGGCACCGGCGGCGCGTTCGGGCCGATCGCGTCCCAGGTCGTCGGGCTGCAGCTCGTCACGCCGGGCGGGGAGGTGCTCGATCTCGCCGAGGGGGATCCCCTGCTGCCCGCCGCGCGGGTCTCGCTCGGTGCGCTCGGCGTCGTCACCGCGGTGACGCTGGAGTGCGTGCCGGCCTTCGGCCTCGCCGCCGAGGAGCGGGCCGAGCCCCTCCGTCCTGTCGTCGAGGGGTTCGCGGAACGCGTCGCCGGGGCCGACCACTTCGAGTTCTACTGGTTCCCCGGGACGGGCCTCGCGCTCACGAAGACGAACACCCGCATCCCGGCGGAGGACGTCGGGCCGCAGGCGTCCCGGATGCGGCGGTTCGTCGACGACGAGGTCATGTCGAACGGCGTCTTCGAGCTCACCTGCCGCCTGGGCCGCGCAGCTCCCGCGCTCGTGCCCGCGATCAACCGGGTCGCGGCGCGGACCGTCGCCGAGCGGAGCTACGTCGCGCCCTCGCACGAGGTCTTCACGTCGCCGCGGCGCGTGCGGTTCGCGGAGTCGGAGTGGGCGGTGCCGCTCGAGCGGCTGCCGGAGGCGTTCGAGGCGTTCCGTTCGGCGCTGAAGCGCAGCGGCCTGCGGATCTCCTTCCCCGTCGAGGTGCGGGCGACGGCGGCGGACGACTCCGCGTGGCTCAGCACCTCCTTCGGCCGGCCCACCGGCTACATCGCGGTGCACTGCTACCACCGGGATGTCCGGCGCGAGTACTTCCGGATCGCGGAGCGGGTCCTCCGCGCCTTCGACGGCAGGCCGCACTGGGGCAAGCTGCACTCGCGTGACGCGGCCGACCTGCGGACCCGGTACCCCCGGTTCGACGACTTCCTCGCGGTGCGCCGCCGCCTCGACCCGGGCGGGCTTCTCCGCAACACCCACCTGGACCGAATCCTCGGCCTCCCTTGAACGCGGACTTGCCGCATCTCGGGCCTGCCGTCCGCGTGTCGTCCCCGATTCGCGGCAAGTCCGCGTTGCTCGGGGGCTTCGACTCGGCCGTAGACTCCACAAGTCGTAGAGGCGGTGGAGGTGGGCGTGGTCGGTCGTCGGGCGCACGGACAGCTGAAGACCACGGTGCTGACGCTGCTGCGAGAGGCGGACGGCCCCGTCACCGCGCGGATCCTGCTCGAGCGCTGGCCGGACGGCGACCCGGAGCCCGCGTTCACGACCGTCATCACGGTGCTCACCCGGCTCCAGCAGGCGGGGGTCGTCGAGCGGATCGAGGGCGCGGAGGCGCGGTTCCTCCTCCGGCACGTCGCGGGCGGCGTTGCCGCCGAGTCGATGCTCGCGGCGCTCTTCGAGTCCGCGGACCGCGGAGCGGCGCTGATGTCGTTCGCCGAGCAGCTCGACGCCCGCGACCTCGACCTGCTGCGGCGCGCCGTCGGCGGGGCGGGCTCGTGATCGCGCTCGGGTGCCTGCTCGCGCTCGCCGCCGCCTGCCTGCTCGGTGCGCCGCGCCTGCTTCGCCTCCGTCGCGCCGCGATCCGGCGGCCACGACTCCTGCTGGCGACCTGGCTCGGCGTCTTCCTGCTCGGAGCGGCATCGATCGCGGGCAGCGTGCTCTGGAGCGTCATGCTCGCCCTGGCTGCGCGGTCCGGCGCGCTCGACATCGGCTGGATCGCCGGTCTGCTGGCCTGGGGGGCGCTCGCGATCACCGGAGCCGTCGCCGCGGTGGCGCTCACCCGCGCGGAGCCCTTCCTCTCCGGGCGCGGCGCGACCGGCCGCGACCTCGACCTGCTCGCCGCCGCCTGCGCCGACCGCGTCGAGCGGATCGGCGCCGTCCAGGTGCTCTACGTGCGCGCCGCCCGGCCGCTCGCCTTCAGCTCGACCTGCGACGGCGGCCGGATCGTGGTCAGCTCCGCGCTCGAGGAGGCGCTCAGCCGCAGCGAGCTGCGCGCCGTCCTCGAGCACGAGCGAGCGCACCTCGCCGGACGGCACGGCGTCCTCCTCCGCGCGGCGAGGCTGAACCGCGCCTGCCTGCCCGCCTTCTTCGGAGCGCGGGCGTTCGACCAGGCGGTGCACCTGCTCGTCGAGCTCGCCGCCGACGACGCAGCAGCCCGGGTGTGCGGAGCGGGGGCGGTCGCCGGCGCGCTCCGTCGGACGGCGGCTCTCGAGCCGAACGAGTGGGCGGAGATCCGTGCCGCCCGCCTGGACCCGTCGGTCGCCGTCGGCCGCAGTCGGTCCGCAGCGGGAGCGAGACTGCTCTACAAACTGTAGAGTGGACGGGTGATGGGGACGCCGCTGACCGCGTCCGTCGCCACCGTCGTCTTCGGTGCGCTCGGCGTCTGGTTCGCGGGCCGCGTCGTGACCGGCAGGGACGTGCCGGACCGCGTCTCGAACCTCCTCCACCTCGCCATGACCGGGTCGATGATCGCGATGCCGTGGCCGTGGGCCGTGCCCGCCCTCCCGCAGGTCGTCGTGTTCTCGGCCGGCGCCTTCTGGTACGCCGGGGCTGCCCTGTTCCGCCCATCGGCCGACGCCCGGCTCGGGGTCGGCCACGGCGCCCACGGCCACCTGGCAGGCCTCTGGTACCACGCCGCGATGATGCTGGCCATGGTCTGGATGGCCGTCGCGATGGTGCCGGCCGTCGCGGACGGCACCGGCGGGATGGCGGGGATGGCGCACGCCGCCCCCACCGTCGGGGGGACCGGGATGACGGGAGACGCACCCTGGGCGCTCGCCCTGTCCATCGCGCTCGGCGCGGGGTTCGCGGGAGCGGCTGTCTGGCTCGCCGGCCTGCTGATCCAGGAGGCGGCGGGTGCGGCCCGACGGCTCGAGGTCGCCGACCTGGCCGCATCGACGGTGATGGCGGCGGGGATGTCCTTCGCGCTCCTGGTCCTGATGACATGACCGCCCGAACCGGAGGAGCACCGATGCGCCCCACCTCCCGCCGCTGGACCGTCCGGCTCGTGACCGGAGTGCTGGGCGGTGCCATCGCGGTGCTGCTCGGCGCGACGGCGGCCTCGGCGCACGTCCACGTCGACGGGGAGGACGCGACGCGCGGCGGCTACGGTGTGCTCACCTTCCGCGTGCCGACCGAGTCGGCGACCGCGTCCACGACCGAGGTGACCGTGACCCTGCCCGCCGATCACCCGATCGCCTCGGTCAGCGTCGAGCCCGTGGCGGGGTGGACGGCTACCGTCACCTCCGCGAGGCTCGCGAAGCCGGTCACGACCGACGACGGGCAGGTGACCACCTACGCCTCCCGGATCGACTGGAAGGCGGACGCGTCGGCAGCGATCAAGCCGGGCGAGTTCCAGCGGTTCAGCGTCTCCGCCGGTCCGCTGCCGGACGTGGCCTCCATCGCGCTGCCGACCACGCAGCGCTACAGCGACGGGACGGTCGTGGCGTGGGACCAGCTCGCGACGGGCTCGGCGGAGCCGACGCACCCGGCACCCGTGCTGGCCCTCGCGGCGGCGCAGACGCCGACCGCGCCGAGCGCGACGTCGTCGACCGCGGATCCCGGCTCGGGCACCGCGACCGCCGCGCTCGCGGTGGCGGTGGTCGCGGTCGCGGCTGCGCTGACGGCCCTCGTCGTCGCGATCATCGGGCTGCTGCGAGGATCGCGGCGCGGCCGGGCGTGAAGGGCCCCGTCGTCCGGAGGTGGCCGGCCGCGGTCCTGCTCGCCGCGCTGACCCTGCTGCTGCTGCTGCCGGCCGCACCCGCGTCGGCGCACGCCGTGCTCGTGTCGAGCGATCCGGCGGACGGCGCCCGGGTCGCCACCGCCCCGGCGGCCGTGCGGCTCACGTTCGACGAGGCCGTCACCGTGCCTCCGAACGCGACGACCGTGCTGTCGACGACCGGCACCCGGATCGACCGCGGATCGCCCCGGGCCGACGGACGGACGCTCGTCGTGCCGCTCGCCGCATCGGTGCCGGCGGGCGTGTACAGCGTGTCGTGGCGGGTGGTGTCCGCGGACAGCCACGTCGTGACCGGCTCGATCCGGTTCGGGGTCCGCCGGGACGCCACGGCTGTGGCCGGGCCGGTGACCACCGCGTCGCCGCTCGACCCCGCCACGGCGGGAGCGGCGGGAGCGCTGTATCTCGGCCTCGCCCTCGGCATCGGCGGTCCCGCGGCGGCGGCGCTGTTCTGGCCGTCGGTCCGCCGACGGCGCCGGGTCGGACACCTCGCGGCGGCCGGACTGCTGCTCGCGGGGGCGGCCTCGGTCGCCGACCTCCTGCTGCGTGGCCCGAAGGCCGCGGGTGCGGGGTGGGCCGGAGTGCTGCGGCTCGAGGACCTCGGGTACACCCTCGGCAGCGTCCCCGGCCTCGTCCTGATCGCGCGCCTGCTCCTCCTGGTCGTGCTCGCCGTGCTGCTGCGGCCGGGTGGGCGCCTCCGGGCCGCTGCCGGGCTCGTCGTCGCGGTGGCGGTGCTCGTGTCCGTCGCCGCGCTCGGCCACGCCGCCGACGGCGCCGCCTGGCTGCAGGTCCCCGCGGCCGTGCTGCACCTGGCGGCCATGGCGGTGTGGCTCGGCGGCCTCGCGGTGCTGACGGCCGTGGTGCTGCCGCGGTTCCGGCACGCGCCGACCGCGGCCATCCGGTCGATGCGCCGCTGGTCGCTGTGGGCGTTCGTCTGCGTCGGGGTGCTGGTGGTGACCGGAGAGGTGCAGGCCTTCCCGATCGTCGTCCCCCTCGCGTCGCTCTGGTCGACCGACGGCGGTCGGCTGCTGCTGATCAAGCTCGTGCTCGTCGCGCTGCTGCTCGTCGTCGCGGCCGCGATGCAGCGCGTGGTGGTCGCCGGCCGCGCGGCGCCGCGCACCCGCCTCCGACGGGCCGTCGCGATCGAGCTGGTCGGCGTGCTCGCGGTGCTGGGGGTCACCGGCCTGCTCACGGTCGGCGCGACCGCTGCGGAGACCTACGGGCCGGCCGTGAGCCGCTCCGTCGCGATCGGCCCGGACCGGCTCGTCGTCGACGTGGACGGGACGCGGCGCGGCGCTGCCGTCATCCGCGTGCGCGCGACGGAAGGGGGGCGCCCGGTGCGGCTCGAGACGCTCGGCGGAACGCTCAGCGCAGCCGAGGTGCCGGCCCTCGACGTGACGTTCCGGCGCGACGGCGCCGGCTGGCGGAGCACCGGGGCCGCACTGCCGATCGCCGGGGAGTGGACGCTGACGCTCGATGCGGCGCTCAGCAGCACTTCCGCCTACGCGGCCGAGGTCTCCTGGCCCGTCTGGTGAGCTCCGTCCGGTGAGCTCAGAGGAGGTCGTGCTCGGACTGGTGCGGGGTGAAGTTGCGGAGGCGGAGGCTGTTCGTCACGACGAGCACCGATGACAGCGCCATCGCCGCGGCGGCGATCAGAGGGTTCAGCAGCCCGGATGCGGCCAACGGAATGGCGGCGATGTTGTAGCCGAACGCCCAGATCAGGTTCCCGCGGATCGTCCCGAGCATCTTGCGGGCGAGTGCGACGGCGTCGGGCACGGCCCGGAGGTCGTCGCGGACGAGGATCACGTCCGCCGACTTCATCGCCACGTCGGTGCCGGTCACGATCGCCATACCGAGGTCCGCGGACGCGAGCGCCGCGGCGTCGTTGATGCCGTCGCCCACCATCGCGACCCGGCGCCCCTGACGCTGCAGGTCCGCGACGACCGCGGCCTTGTCGGCGGGGAGCACCTCCGCGATCGTCTCGTCGAAGCCGAGCGAGGCGCCCACCGCAGCGGCCGCACGAGCCGTGTCGCCCGTGAGGAGCACCGTGCGCAGCCCCATCGCCTTCAGCTGCGCGACGGCCTCCCGCGCGGTGGGCTTCACGTCGTCCGCGAGGCCGAGCACCCCGGCTGCGACGCCGTCGACGGCGACGAGCACGAGGGTGCGACCCGCGTCCTCGAGCCCGGCGACCGCGGTGTCCAAGACCTCCGGGATCGTCACGCCCTGCTCGACGAGCAGACGCCGGTTGCCCGCGAGGACGGACCTGCCGCCGACCCGGCCCCTCGCGCCGAGACCGCTGAGGGCCTCGAAGCCCTCGACCGGGTCGGGCCGGCCGACCTCGGCCGCAGCGGCGCCCGCGATCGCGCGCCCGATCGCGTGCTCGGAGTCCTGCTCGAGCGAGCCCGCCAGGCCGAGCAGCGCCTCCCGGGTGAGCGCGCCCACCGGGAGGACGTCCGCGACGGCGAACGCTCCGGTGGTGACCGTGCCGGTCTTGTCGAGCACGACGGTGTCGATCCGGCCGCTCGCCTCCAGGGCGTCCTGCCCCTTCACGAGGATGCCGAGCTGGCCGCCGCGGCCCACGCCGACCATCAGCGCGGTGGGGGTCGCGAGGCCGAGCGCGCACGGGCAGGCGATGATCAGCACCGCGATGCCGACGCCGATCGCCGCGCCGACGGGAGCGCCGAAGAACAGCCACGCGGCGGTCACCAGGACGGCGAGCACGATCACCGCTGGGACGAAGACCTGGCTGATGCGGTCGACGAGCTTCGTCACCCCGGCCTTGCGGCGCTGCGCCTCGTCGGCGATGGCCGCGAGCTGCGCGAGCCGGGTGTGCTGGCCGACGCGCTCGGCGACGATCGTGAGGGCGCCCGCACCGTTCACCGTGCCCGCGGCGACCGCCGTGCCCGGCAGCACCTCGACCGGCGCGGTCTCGCCGGTCATCGTGCTCGTGTCGATCGACGACCGGCCCGCCTCCACGACCCCGTCGACGGGGACCGTCGTGCCCGGCCGGACGACGACCACGTCGCCGGGTCGGACCCGGGCGGCCGGCACCTCCACGACGCCGTCGGGGGTGCGGAGCAGCACCGACCGCGCCGCCAGGCCGGAGATCGCGGTGAGGACGTCGCCCGCCCGGCGGCGGGAGCGGGTCTCGAAGTAGCGGCCGCCGAGCTGGAAGGTGACCATGCCGGCGGCCACGTCGAGGTAGATCGCGTCGGCGCCGGGCGGCGTGGGGCCGAAGCCGATCCAGTACCCGGCCGCGGTCGGGCCGCCGACGAGCACGACCACGGCCCAGGCGAAGGAGACGACCGCGCCGAGCGAGACGAGGGTGTCCATGCTGAGGGAGCCGGAGCGGAGGTTCCGCAGCGTCGCGCGGTGGAAGGGCCAGGCCGCCCAGGTCACGATCGGCACGGACAGCAGCACGCAGAGCAGCTGCCATCCCGGGAACCGCCACGAGGGCACGAGCGCCAGCAGGATCGTGAGGTCGCAGAGCGGCACGCTGAGCAGGGCGGACACGGTGAGCCGCCGGCGGAGGGAGTCGATGCGGTCGCTCGTCGCCCGGCGGGACCACTCGTCGTCGCCCGGGGTGTGCACGGCCGCCTTGTAGCCGGCGCGCTCCACGGCCTCGATGCCGGCTGCGGTGTCGCGGCCGAGCCCGACGACGGTCGCCCGCTCGGTCGCGAAGTTCACGCTCGCGGTGACGCCCTCGAGCCTGCTGAGCTTGCGCTCGATCCGCACGGCACAGGCAGCGCACGTCATCCCGGCGATGTCCAGCTCGATGACGTCGTCGAGCGGCTGCACCGCCGGCTGCTCCGTGGTCGTCGTCATCCCCACCTGCCTCGCGTCGTGGTCGCT
Source organism: Acidobacteriota bacterium (assembly GCA_019352055.1). Taxonomy (GTDB): domain Bacteria; phylum Actinomycetota; class Actinomycetes; order Actinomycetales; family Microbacteriaceae; genus Amnibacterium. The sequence continues at coordinate 30 of JABBOB010000020.1, read as the reverse complement.
TTTACAAATTGTAGAATCGCCCGGCCCGAC
>JABBOB010000019.1 GCA_019352055.1 Acidobacteriota bacterium | reverse complement strand
GCGGCCCGGGCGCGTCAGGCCGGCGGCTGGTGGTTGCTGCCGTGCACGAACCAGACGCCCTCGAACGGCTCCGGTCCCGGGTTGCGGTGCATGTGCGGGATCGAGCAGTCGAAGCCGAACGACTCCCCCTCGCGAAGGTGGAAGACCTCCTGCCCGACGGTCACGATGAGCTCGCCCTTCAGCACCATGGCGTACTCGTAGCCGTCGTGGGTGACCATCTCGCCGCCCGCCGAGGAGGTGGCACCCGGCGCGTAGGACACCTTCATGAAGTTGACCGCGTGCTCCGGCGTGGCCGCGAGCCGCTCCCAGACGACGCCCTCGGCCATCGTGATCTGGGGGCGGTGGGCGGGATGGACGACGGAGACGCGGTTGGAGTACTCGGACGGGTGCCACGCGTTGGTCGGGTTCATCCGCCCCGAGCCGTGCCACTCGTCGTCGGGCTCGCGGTCCGTGAACGACTGCCCCTTCGCGTGCTCCTCCGCCTCGAACAGCTCGTCGACGGTGACGCCGAGGAGGCGGGCGAAGCTGTACAGCGTGCCGACCGACGGCTGGGATTTCCCGTTCTCGATCTGGGACACGAGCGACGGGGAGACCCCGGCCTGCCGGGCCAGCTCTCGGAGCGACAGACCCGCGCGCTGCCGGATCTCCTTGAGACGGAGCCCGAGCTCACCGACCTCGAAGGTCGTTCGGATGTCCACCACGTCGTCGGCGCTCATCGTCTCCCTGGCCCATCGCTCCCGCTCGTCGCGCGCGCGGAGATCGCGAACCCCGCGCCGATGGACCGGTGTGGAGTGGGGCTCAATATACACAGGGTGTTCACCCCGGCCCCGGTGCTAGTGTTCAGTGACAACAGACAGTCGGATCATACGAGGAAGTGTGCCGATGACCATCAGGGGTATCCACCACACCGGGCTGATCGTCCGGGACCTGGATCGATCGATCGATTTCTACCACCGCGTGCTCGGCTTCCCCTTCCAGAGCGAGCCCAGCCCCTGGTTCTCCGGCGAGGAGCTCGCCGAAGGCGTCGGCGTCCCTGCGGCGCGGCTGCGGCAGTGCTGCCTGCTCGTCGGCGACGACGTCCTGGAGCTGCTCGAGTACGCGAACCGCGAGCCCAGCGACGGGCCCGTGCACCAGAACCACCTGGGAGCGATGCATGTCGCGCTCCGGGTCGACGACGTCGAGGCCGTGCAGGCCGAGCTCGAGGCGAACGGGATCGAGTTCCTGTCCTCCGCACACGTCGTGGACGACGGCGTGCTCGCGGGCTGGCGCTGGGTGTACTTCCACGACCCCGACGGCATCCCGCTCGAGCTCGTCGAGGTCGCATACACCCGGCCGGACGAGCGTCGCGCCGGCATCGCCGCCTACCTCGCCGGGCAGCAGCCCGGATCCGCCACCTCCATCCCTGAAGGAGTCGCATGACCGACCCGACCCACCGCCGAGCCCTCGTGGTCGGCGTCACCGGCATCGTGGGGCAGAACCTCGCCGCGCATCTGCTCGAGGACGGGTGGGAGGTGTTCGGCCTGTCACGGAGCGGGAACGTCCCCGACGACCGGATCCAGGCGGTGCGCGCCGACCTCGCGGCCCCGGAGGCCCTCGCGACCGCGCTCGCGGACGTCCGGCCGGCGTTCGTCGGGATCACCGCCTGGACCCGGATGGCGACGGAGGCGGAGAACATCCGTGTCAACGGCGGCGCGGTCCGCAACGTGCTCGGTGCGCTGGCCGGCTCCGGGTCGGTCGAGCACGTCGCGCTGATGACCGGGCTGAAGCACTACCTGGGGCCGTTCGAGGCCTACGCGACCGGGGTCATGGCCGACACGCCGTTCCGCGAGGAGGAGGCGAGGCTCGACACCCCCAACTTCTACTACGCGCAGGAGGACGAGCTCTTCGCCGCCGCGGAGCGGTCCGGGTTCACCTGGAGCGTGCACCGCTCGCACACCGTGTTCGGCTTCGCGACCGGGAACGCCATGAACATGGCCCTGACCATCGCCGCCTACGCGACCATCTGCAAGGATCAGGGGCTGCCGTTCGTGTTCCCCGGCTCGGCGACGCAGTGGAACGGCGTCACCGACATCACCGACGCGGAGCTGCTCTCGGAGCAGATGATCTGGGCCGCGCAGCACGGGCGGAACGAGGCGTTCAACACGGCGAACGGCGACGTGTTCCGCTGGCGCTGGCTGTGGCCGCAGATCGCTGCCGCGTTCGCTCTGGAGTGGGAGGGCTTCGAGGGCGAGCCCCGACCGCTCGAGGTCGCGATGGCGGGCATGGAGGGCACCTGGCGCGACATCGCCTCCCGTGCGGGCCTCGTCGAGCCCGACCTCGCCCGCGTGGCGTCGTGGTGGCACACCGACGGAGACCTCGGACGGAACATCGAGGTGCTCACCGACATGAACAAGAGCAGGAAGGCGGGCTTCACCGCGGCCCGCGACACCCGCGACAGCTTCTTCCGCTACCTCGAGCGGTACCGGGCGGCGAAGATCCTGCCGTGAGCGAACGGGGTCCGGAGCGCTCGCTCCGGACCCCGTTCTCGCGTGACCGATACCCGACTACAGCACCGCGTCGAACTCGATGTGCGCCTTGATGGTCGACTCCGGGTGGTGCGCCGCCTCGAGCGCGGCCGCCGCCTGCTCCGCAGGGAACCGCTGGGTGACGAGCGGCGTCAGGTCGAGACCGCTGCCGGCGAGGAACCGCAGCGTCTCGGGCCAGATCCCGGGCGACCCGATCGAACCGGTGATCCGCAGCTCCTTCGACTGGATGAGCCCGAGCTTCGCGGGCGCCGATCCGCCGACGTCGATGCCGATGTACGCCACCCTCCCCTGGAAGCCGACCAGCTCCAGGGCGCGCGCCATCACGGGCGGCCGTCCGCTCGCCTCCACGACGAGATCCGCGCCGCGCCCGCCGGTCACCTCCGCCAGCAGGGCGTCCACCTCGTCCGGGTGCACGGCGTGCCGCGCGCCCAGCGAGAGCGCCGCAGCGCGCCGGTCCTCCGACGGCTCGACCACGATCGTGGTCGCGCCCATGGCCCCGGTCGCCGCCGCGACCGCGAGGCCGACCGGCCCGGCGCCGAGGACCACGACCGTGTCCGCCGCGTCCACGCCGCCGGCGTGCTTCACCGCGTAGTACGCGACGCTGAACGGCTCGACGAGCGCGCCCATCGTGTACGAGAGCTCGTCGGGCAGCCGGTGCAGCCAGGACTCCTTGGCGACGAAGAAGTCCGCCGCGGCGCCGCTGATCGAGAAGCCGAAGTGGTCGGCCCCGATCACGCACTCCCCCACGACCCGGTCGCCGACCGCGAGGCCCTTGACCTGCGCACCGACGCGCACGACGTCGCCCGACCACTCGTGGCCAGGGATCAGCGGGTACGAGAAGGGGATGATGTAGCGCCCCTCGAGCAGCTCGATGTCGGAGTGGCAGACGCCGACGGAGCGCGCGGCGACGAGCACCTCGTCGCCCGCGATCTCCGGGACGGGCCGTTCCTCGACGGCCGGCGCGTCCTGCGCCGTGTAGACCAGTGCCCTCATGGGTCTCCTCGTTCTCAGCGGGTCTCGATGAGCACCTTGACCTGGTCGCCGGTCGGCGACAGCAGGGTCTCGAAGCCCTTCTCGACGATGTCGGCCATCGGCACCCGGCCGGTGACGACCTGCTCGACCGGGTACCGGCCCCGGGCGATCAGGTCGACGATGCGCGGGAAGTCGAAGACCGGGTAGCACCAGGTGCCGGTCAGGGTGATGTCGTGCTCGGACAGCACCATCGGGTCGATCGACGCCGGCCGCGTGTGCAGCCCCGTCTGGGACACGTGGCCCGCGGACCGCACCGACGCGATCGCGGTCTGCAGGGCCCGCTCGTTGCCGGAGCACTCGATCACGGCGTCCGCGCCGATCCCGCCGTTCAGATCCTTGATGTAGGCGGTGACGTCGGTCACCGTCGGGTCGAGCACCTCGCCGATGCCGAACCCGCGCACGAGCGCGGCGCGGGTCGGGTTGACCTCGGACACGATCACGTTCGCGCCGAGCGAGGCCGCGTACAGCGAGGCGAGGGCGCCGATCGGCCCCGCGCCGGTGATGAGCACGGTGTCGCCGGGGCGGACCTTCGCGGTGTCGACGCCGTAGGCGGCGACCGCGGCCGGCTCGACCAGCGCGCCCTGCAGGTCGGAGACCGCGTCGGGCAGCACGGTGAGCTTCTCCTCGGGCACGACGGCCAGCTCCGCGATGCCTCCCCAGGCGGAGCTGAGCCCGATGCACGCCATGTTCACGCAGAGGTGGTTCAGCCCTCGGACGCAGTAGTAGCAGGTGCCGTCGAACAGCAGCGGCATCACCGTCACACGCTGGCCGACCCGCACCCGGCTCACGCCGGGGCCGATCTCGACGACCTCCGCGGAGAACTCGTGACCGAGGATCTGCGGGATCGTGGATCCGTTGAGCCGGTGCGGTTCCTTGGGCGTGACGATGGGCCCCTGCGCGTACTCGTGCAGGTCGGTCCCGCACACCCCGCACCAGAACGGGCGCAGCAGCACCTCGCCGCGGCCGGGAGCCGAGGGTGCGGCGACCTCCTCGACGCGGACGTCGTGGGCGGCGTGGAAGACGGCGGCTCTCATGGCTGCTCCTTCTGTCTGGTGGGATCGAACAGCACCTTGCCCTCGAGGCGCCCCGTCGCGAGGCGCTCGAGCTGCTCGGGGAGGTCGTCGAGCGGCCGGACGGAGTCCAGGAGCTCCTCCGCGAGCGCCGTGGTGGCGAGGATCTCGAGGGCCGGCGCCAAGTCCGCCCCGCACACGTGCGCGAGGGTGGTACGGACGGTGATCTCCCGCATGACGAGAGCGTGGAGGTCGACCTCCTGCTGCTTCGCCGGGAGCCCGACCTGGAGGATCGTGCCGCCGTCGCGGACCATGCCGATCGCCGCGTTCAGCTGGCCAGGAGCACCGCTGGCCTCGATGACCACGTCCGCGCCGCCCGGGGCGAGCTCGAGGACGCGGTCGCGCACGTCCTCGCCGACGGGGAGCACCTGCGCGGCGCCGAGGCGCGAGGCCCGGTCGAGCCGATGGCCCGGGAAGTCGATCACGGTGACGTCCACGTCGACGAGGTGCCGCAGCCCGGTGAGGACGAAGGTGCCGATCGCGCCGGCACCGATCAGCACGACGCGGTCGCCGTCCTGCGCTCCGGACCGCCGTGCGGCGTGCAGCCCGACCGCGAGCGGCTGCGCCAGCCCCGCGGCATCCGGCGAGAGCGACTCCGGCACCGCGACCAGGGTCTTCTCCGGCACCGCGACGTACTCGGCCAGACCGCCTGGGGCGTTCAGCCCGTGCGTGTAGTACCTGCGGCAGAGGTTCGTCCTGCCCTCCCGGCACCGGTCGCAGGTGCCGCACCAGACGCCGGCGCCGCTCGCGACGACGGCCCCTGCCGCGAACCGGCCCCCGTCGGCGGGGATCTCGATCTCGCCGATGAACTCATGACCGAAGACCATCGGGCCGGTCGCGCCGGTCACGGGGTGGACCCGGTTCACCGGGAAGGTCAGCGGGCCGGCCTTCCACTCGGTCGCGTCCGTTCCGCACATGCCGGATCGCAGCACCTTGAGCAGGACCTCGCCGGCTGCCGGCTGCGGGGGCGGGACGTCCTCGATGCGGACGTCGTGGTCGCCGTGGAAGACGGCCGCCCTCATCGCGCCGCCCCCACGGATCGCATCGCCTCAGACCTCACCGCGACCCCACTCGGTGTTGAGGTTCGACTGGGCGCTGCGAACGACCGGGAGCGGCCCGTTGACCGTGAAGTAGCGCTGACCCGCGACCAGGAGGTCCTCTGCCGGGAACTTGGTGACGACCTCGCAGCCGGACGCGGTGACGACGATCTCCTCCTCGATCCGGGCGGCACCGATGCCGTCGGCGCTCGGCCAGTAGGTCTCGAGGGCGAAGAACATGCCCTCCTTCAGTACCTCGGGGTGGTCGAGGGAGACGAGCCTCGAGAAGATCGGCTTCTCCCAGATCGAGAGCCCGACCCCGTGGCCGTACTGCAGGGCGAACGCGGCCTCCTCGTCCGGGAACCCGAACTCCTCGGCCTTCGGCCAGACGGAGACGATGTCGGCCGTGGTGGCGCCCGGCTTCACCAGGGCGATCGCGCGGTCCATGTACTCGCGAGCGCGCTTGTAGGCGTCGTTCTGCGCAGGGCTCGCCGAGCCGACGGCGAAGGTGCGGTAGTAGCACGTCCGGTAGCCGTTGAAGCTGTGCAGGATGTCGAAGAACGCGGGATCCCCGGGCCGGATGATGCGGTCGGAGTAGACGTGCGGGTGCGGTGAGCACCGTTCGCCGGAGATGGCGTTCACCCCCTCCACGTACTCGGAGCCGAGGTCGTAGAGCGTCTTGGAGACGAGGCCCACGGTCTCGTTCTCCCGGACGCCGGGCCGGAGGAACTCGTAGAGCTTGTCGTAGGCGGCGTCGACCATCGAAGCGGCCTGCGTCAGCAGCGTGATCTCGTCCTGCGTCTTGATCGACCGCGCGTTCAGGAACACCTGCTGACCGTCGACGACGGTGATACCGGCCTTCTGGAGTGCGAACAGGATCGGCAGCTCGATGACGTCGACACCGAGCGGCTCTCCCAGCAGCCCGAACTTCTCCAGCTCGCGCTTGATCTTGGCGGCGACCGAGTCGGCGATGCCGGCGTCGGGGCTGAACGCCCCGCGCAGGGTCGATATGCCGGCGCGCGCGCCCGACTCGATCCTCGGCCGCTTCGCGCCGTGATGCGGCGCGTGCGGGTCCGCATCCATCTCCGCCGTGGTCGTGGAGAGCCACGGGTTGTAGAGCTGGTGATGCTTCGCGGCGGACCCGAAGTCCCACACGATGGGGTCCGTGTGCCGGGTGAGCAGCGAGAACCGGATCAGCTTGTCCATCGCCCAGGTGCCGATGTGCGTCGCACTCATGTAGCGGATGTTGGAGAAGTCGAACGCGAGCACGGCTCCGAGGTCGGACCGTCCCAGCTCGGCCTTGAGCCGCGCGAGTCGTTCGTCGCGCAGCCGGTCGAAGCGCACGCGTTCCTCCCAGTCGACGCCGTTGGTTCCGGAGGTGGCGGTGCTCAGCACGAAGGCCTCGCTTTCTGCGTCGGGCGCCCGGAAGCCGGGCGTCGGTCGGGGTTCGGTGAGGGCGTCATGCGGGCACTGCGCGGCGGCGGCGGCGGATCCGGCCCGTCGTGTAGACGATCGCGGCGACGAGGATGAGCGCGCCCTGGAAGTAGTACTGGAAGACGGTGCCGAGCCCGAGGAACACGGTGGCGGACAGCACCTGCTGCAGCAGGAGCGCGCCGAGCAGCGGGCCGATGAACGTGCCGCGGCCCCCGAGCAGACTCGTCCCGCCCAGCACGACCGCCGTGATGCTCGTGAGGGTGAACGCCGCGCCCTGGGTGGGGTCGCCGATCCCGTACTGCCCCATGAACATCAGCGCCGCGAGGAACACGAACAGCCCGGTCGCGGCGTAGCCGAGGATCACGGTCCGGTTGATGTTCAGCCCCACGGTGCGCGCGGCGTCCTCGTCGGACCCTGTCGCGCGGAGGCGCCAGCCCCAGCGGGTGCGCCGGAGCGCGAGCTCCATGAGCACCGCGACGACGACCAGGACGATGAAGAACAGCGGCAGGGGCCCGAAGCTCAGGGTGACGAAGCCCTGGAAGTCCTGGCTGATGTAGCCCCCCTGCTGCGGCCTGAGCAGCAGGGCGAGGCCGCCGAGCGCGATGTAGAGCGCGAGCGTCGCGGCGATGGGCGTGAACCGGGCGTAGCGGATCAGCGCCCCGTTGATGAGCCCCGTGGCGAGCGCGACGGCCAGCATCAGGAGGAGTCCGAGCGCCACCCTCCCGGGCGATGCGCCGTCGTTGACGAAGAACGAGGCGACGACGACGAGGAACCCGGCCAGCGGTCCGACGGAGAGGTCGATGCCTCCGGTGAGCAGCGCGATGTTCTGGCCGAGCGCGAGGAAGCCGATCGCGGTGGCCGCGGTGAGGATCGTGGTCAGGTTGAAGGCGGAGAGGAAGTCGCCGTTCTGGACCGAGATGAACACGGCCAGCAGCACGATCACGGCGGTGACGAGCGCGCTCGGCGCATAGTCGCCCTGGATGAAGCGCCGGAACCCGGTCACGTGCTCGGAGCGCAGCGCCTCCGGTGTCTCGAGTGCGGAGGTCCGCGAGCCCACCGCGGCGCTCACCATGCGCTCCTCGGTGATCTCGTCGCCCGTCAGGGTGGCCACGACCTGGCCCCGCGACATGACGAGCACCTGGTCGCAGAGCCCCTCCAGCTCCTTGGTGTCGGAGGAGGCGACGACGACCGGGATCCCGCTGCTCGACGCGTCACGGAGGATGGCGTAGATGTCGGCGCGCGCACCGACGTCGACGCCCTGGGTCGGCTCGTCGGCGATCAGCAGCATCGGCTCGGACAGCAGTGCGCGTGCGATGACGACCTTCTGCTGGTTCCCGCCGGACAGCGCGCCGACGGGCGCGTCCATCGACGGCGCCTTCACGGAGAGGGAGCCGAGCGACTCCCGGAGCGCGTCCTGCTCGCGGCCCCGACGCACGAAGGGGCCGGTCGTGAACGACCGGAGCGCCGCGATCGCGGCGTTCTCCCGGACGGAGAGGCTCATCGCGAGCCCTTCGCCGTGCCGGTCCGAGGGCATGTACGCGGCGTGGTGCAGCAGGTCCTTCGCACTTCGCGACCGGCCGCCGACCTCGATGGAGCCGCGGAAGGTCTCGAGCCCGGCGAGAGCGCGCAGCAGATCGGTCTGGCCGTTGCCGACGACGCCGGCGATGCCGACGATCGCGCCGCGTGGCACCTTCGCGCTCACGTCGACGAACCCAGGGCCGCTCAGGCCGTCGAGGACCAGATCGTGCCCCTCCCCGATCGCAGACAGCTTCGGCGGGAAGGTCGACTCGAGCTTGCGTCCGACGATCAGTGACAGCAGCTCGTCGTCGGAGACCTCGGCGACGGCGGCGGTGCCGCGGGTCCGACCGTCCCGGAGGACCGTCACGCGGTCCGCGAGCTCTCGGACCTCCGCCATGCGGTGCGTGATGTAGACCACGGAGACGCCGCGGTCCACCGCTTCGCGGACCAGGCCGAAGAACCGGCGGACGGCCGCATCGCCGAGCGGCGCGGTCGGCTCGTCCAGGATCAGCAGCGACGGCTCCACCGCGAACGCCTTGGCGATCTCGAGCAGGTGGCGCTGCGCCACGGTCAGCTGCTCCACCCGGTCCTGGAGGTCGACCTCGAGGCCGACCCGTTCGAGCAGCCGCTCCGCGACGGCCTTCCGACCGCCGTCGCCGCGCAGCACCGCGGCGGGCAGCGCCACCTCGAGGTTCTCCATGACGGTGAGGTCGGGGAGCACCGCGGGGTGCTGGTGCACGATCGCTATGCCGAGGGAGGCCGCGAGCCGCGGCGTCAGCGGAGGCACCTCGGAACCGGCGACGAGGATGGAGCCGGCGTCGGGCTGCGTGCCGCCGGTGGCGACGTTCATCAGCGTCGACTTGCCTGCGCCGTTCTCGCCGAGGATCGCGTGGACCTCGCCGGGGCGGATCTCGACCGAGACGTCGCTCAGCGCGGCCACACCCGCGTAGGTCTTGGTGATGCCCCGCATCTCGAGCGTCGGAGCGACGGAGGTCGTGCTCGCCTTCGGCTCGGCGACTGCCTCGTTCATGAGGTCCACCTTCCGGTGCTGATCGGTGGGGTCGTGCGGTCCGGCCGGCGGGAGCGCCTCCGGCCCCCGGCCGGACCGCACTGTCGGTACGAGGGGTCACTTACTCAGCGCGGCCTGCTGAGCGCCCGGCATCTGCGCCGACAGGTAGACGTCGCCCGGCAGGCTGGACTGGCAGTCGACCGGCTTGGAGGAGTCGGTCGAGTCCTCGAACACCGGGCTCTTGAACGAGTCGGCGGTCGGGATCTTGCCCCCGGTCGCCTTCGCGACGGCGTAGTCGACGGCGAGGCGGACGTTGTCGTTGCCGGTGGCGACGGTCATCAGCTTGAAGGGGTGGCTGCTCTGCTGGCTCTTCCAGAAGCACGAGAGGGAGTTGCCGTCACTGGTCGCGAGGGCCGGGATCGCCCGACCGCTCTTCGTGAACAGCGGCAGCGAGCTGACGAGCGTCGGCCCGAAGTCGGAGACGATCACGTCGATCTTCGGGTACTTCGCGATCGCGGCCGACAGCAGCGTCTGCGTCAGCGTCGGGTCCCAGTTGGTGGGCACGAACGGCGTCTGGTCGATGAACGTGTAGCTCGATCCCAGGTTCGCCTTGAGCGCGTCGTACTCCGTCACGCTCTGGCTGTTCCCGGCGGGACCGCCCATGAACAGGATGTTGCCGCCGTTCGGGACGACCTTCTTGATCCACGCGGCCCAGTTGTTGCCGTCGTTGGCGAAGTCGTCACCGATCCACTTGTCGTAGTTGACGCCCGCCTTGCCGCCCGGGTCGACCCGGTAGGGCACGGTCACGACGCCCGCCTTGTAGGCCGAGGTCAGGGCCGGCAGCACGGCCTTGCCGGCGTCCGGGAACACGACCATGGCGTTCACGCCGCGCGACGCCATGCCCTTGATGTCCGAGATGGCCTTCGAGGTGTTCCCCTGGCCGTCGGCGTAGAGGAACTTCGTGACGCTCGGGCACTTCGCCGCCTCGGCCTTGCCGGAGGCCGTGGTGACGAGTCGCCAGCTGTTGCCGCCGAAGCCGTCGAGCAGCGCGAAGGAGATCTTCTTCGTGCCGCACCACGACGGTGCGCCGGCCACGTGCGTCACGGCGCCACCGGAGGCGCCTCCGGCGCCGCTGGTGCCACTGCAGGCCGAGAGGATCAGGGACATCGCCGCGAGCGCTGCTGCGGCCATCCCGTACTTGGTGCGATGTCTCATTTCGGTGTTCTTCCTGTCGGTTCGCGACGCCTCTGTCGCGCTTTCCGTCGCGGGAGCGGCGGAGAAGTGTGGGAGCGGCCGTTCAGGCCGGGGTCGCCGTGGGGACGCGCCGGCGCCTGCCGGTGACCCGGCGCCAGATGCCGGGCCAGTCCACGGTGTAGAGCGAGACGCCGACGGCGAGCGCAGCCGCCTGCACGACGGTCTGGATGGCGGTCGACACGCCGAGTGCCAGCACGAACTGGACGAGCTGCTGCAGGAACACCGCTGCGATCACCGTGGCGAGCGGGAATCCCCGGCCGCCGAGCAGCGAGGTGCCCCCGAGCACCACGACAGCGACGGAGATCAGCAGGAAGCTGTCCCCGCTGTACGCGCTCGGCTGCGCGGTGATGCCGGCGATCATGACCCCGGCGAGGCAGTACAGCAGCTGCGCCCAGACGTAAGCGGACGTCTGGTGCAGCCGGGTCCGGAGCCCGACGGCGCGTGCGGCCCTCGGGTTGGCGCCGATGAACTCGAACCGTCGCCCAGGCACGGTCCGCCGGACGAGCACCGTCACGAGCACCAGGGCGGCGATCGCGAAGAAGACCGAGTAAGGGATGCCGAGCACGGAGTCCGTCATGACGTTCTGCAGCGCGGTCGTCGTGATGGTCGGGCGCCCGCCCGAGATGCCCAGGTTCACGCCGTACAGCAGCGCGTTGGTACCGAGGGTGGCGATGATCGGGTTGAGCCCGAGCGCGCCGATCAGGAGTCCGTTGGCCAGGCCCGCCACGACCGCGAACACGACGGCGAGGAGCACCGACGGCAGCAGCAGGCCGTTGTTCTGGTCGGGCAGATGCGTCACCGTGACGACGGCCAGCGACATCGCACCGGCGACGGAGAGGTCGATGCCTCCCTGCTGCACGACGAGCATCTGGCCGAGGCCTGCGACCGCGAGGACGGCCGCGATGGGCAGCATCCCCTGGAGCGCGGTGGGCGAGACGCTCGACTGCGCGAAGACCGCGCAGACGACGAACAGCAGCACCGTCGCGGCCCCGATGGTGATGAGCCCCTTGGACACCGGGAATCGAGCGCTGCTCAGCAGCCGCGGCTCTTGCCGTGTCGACGTCGACATGCGCACTCTCTTCGCGATCATCCGTACCGCTGTGTAGCGGATGTGTTGAGTGTCACTGTACAAAGATCGAGTGGTGCAGCACAACCGGGTGCCGCGCCCCCGTTACCGCATCGACATCATCGGGCGCCGACGTTCAGCTTCGGTGCACGCGAGGTCGCGCGAGATCAGGAGCCGTCCGCGATGAAGCCGCCGACCGGGGAGACCGTCCGGGACTACTACGAGGGCGGGTCGGGCGATGAGACGACGCTCGTGGAGAACGTGCGGGCGTGGCGTGCGGTCCGGTTCCGCCCACGGGTGCTGCGGGACGTCGGCGAGGTGTCGACGAGCACGCAGCTGCTGGGCTCACGGCTGTCGGGACCGGTCCTCGTCGCTCCGACCGCGCTGCACGGGCTCGCGCATCCCGACGGGGAGGTGGCGACCCGGCGGGGGACCGCGCAGGCCGGGTCCCTGATGATCCTCTCGACGCGCTCGACGGTGCCGCTCGAGCAGGTAGCGGCAGCAGCGACGGGTCCGTGGTGGTTCCAGATCTACGCGATGCGCGACCGCGGCCTGACCCTCGACCTCGCGGCGCGGGCAGCCCAGGCCGGCGCGCGCGCCCTGGTGCTCACCGGAGACACGCCTGTCGTCGGTGTCAAGCGACGCAGGACGCCGGGTCTCGATGTCGCGGACCTGCACCTGGAGCACCTCCGATCGCAGACCGGTCGAGACCTGTCCCCGAGCGACGTGGAGCAGGATCCGTCCGTCGATCTCCGCTTCATCGGTGACCTGCAGAAGGCGGTGGGGCTTCCCGTACTCGTGAAGGGGGTGCTCCGCGGGGACGACGCTCTGGCGTGCATCGACGCCGGCGCTGCGGGCGTGATCGTCTCGAACCACGGCGGTCGGCAGCTCGATCGGGCGATCCCCACGGCCTGGGCGCTTCCGGAGGTGGCGGCGGCCGTGCACGGCCAGGTCCCGGTCCTCGTCGACGGCGGCCTCCGCGCCGGCCTCGACGTGCTCGCGGCGCTCGCGCTCGGCGCCGGCGGCGTCCTGCTCGGGCGGCCCGTGCTCGCCGCGCTCGCCGACGGCGGTGCGGCCGGGGTCGAACGGTGCCTCATGGACCTCCACCACGAGCTGGCCCACGTGATGGCGCTGGCCGGCGCGAGCTCGCCGGCGGAGGTCGGCGCGGACCTGGTCCGGACGATCGCGCGCTGACCTGCGACCGGTCGTTCGATGGTGTCGATCAGGCGTTCACCCGCACTCGACATCCGTCGAGCACTCGTCGCAGAGCGCGATGGAGGGCCTTCGCCTCTGCGGGCTGCTGGCCGCCCACGGCAGGCTTCGCAGATCATGACGATCCCCGCTGCGACGCCGAGAGCCGACTTCGACCTGCAGAGCGCGATCCTCGGACGGCTCGACAGGGACCGCGCCTTCACCGCGGGCGACATCGGCGTCCTGGTGCAGGACACCGCGGTGACGCCGTGCGGCGTCGTCGACACCATCGCGCACCGTCGCGCCGCCGTGCTGGTGGCGCGGAGCGTGCCCGGTGTCACCACGGTCATCGACGAGCTGCTCATCCACCTTTCCGTGTCCTCGTCCGCTGCGGTCGACGGTGCCACTACGGCGATCGTCGCCCGCGCGCTGTCCGACGACCCGAGGGTGCCCGGCGAGGCGATCCGCGTCTCCGCGAAGGACGGGACGGTCGTCCTCTCCGGCACCGTGCGCTCGGACGATCAGCGCGCGGCCGCACGACGGGCGGTCGAGCGCGTGAGGGACGTCCGCGTCGTGGACATGCGGATCGAGCTGGGCCCTCGGTCGACCGCCGGGGACGCGCTCGACCAGTCACGGACCGCCTGGCCCGAGGCGGGGCCGGCGAGCGCCGCGTCCACCGCGCGACAGCCGGCGGAGACGGCCGTCGCATCGCTCCGGCGAGCGCACCCGGGCACGGCACCGCATGCGGTACCGATGTCCGCCAGACCCGGCTCCGAGCGTTCGTGGCGTCGTGCCGACTGAAGGAGGCCCTGTGCCCGGTCCAGCGGAGCCCGCCCGCCTCGTCGCCCTCGTGGAGCTCTCGAGTCTGCAGACCCATGCGGTCCTGCGGTCGCTGCTCGCCCGGAGACACGCTGAGCGACGCCAGGAACGAGGTCCGGTCTGCACCGAGCACGAGTCCCGCCGCGTGGAGAGGGGGAGCGACCCGTCGGCGACCGGTCCGTGAGCCGCGAAGCGGGGACGCAGCACGCCGTATGGATGTCGTAAAGGCCCCCGATCGGCGCGACGACGGCTGCGACAATCCTGACGTGCGCGCAACCCCGACCCCTCCCCGTGCGGCGTCGCGGCCCGAGCCCGCCGGGCTCTGACATGACGGACTCGACCGGGTCTCCGGCCGGACGGTCGGCGGACGACGTCATCGTCAGGGCGCCGCGACACCTCGGCCGGTTCACGCGGTGGGCGATGGAGGGCTCCGCGAGGGCAGGCGCACATCAGGGCCCGCACGGGCGCCCCGGGGACACGCACTCCTGGATCCGGGTGATGTGCCTCACCGGCGTGGACTACTTCTCGACGCTCGGCTACCAGCCGGCGATCGCGTTCCTCGCAGCGGGGTTCGTCTCGCCGCTGGCGACACTCGTCCTCGTGGCGCTCACGCTCCTCGGCGCGCTCCCCGTCTACCGGCGGGTGGCTTCGGAGAGCTTCCGCGGCGAGGGATCGATCGCGATGCTCGAACGGCTGCTGCCGTGGTGGGGCGGCAAGGTGTTCGTCCTCGTCCTGCTCGGGTTCGCCGCGACGGACTTCATGATCACCATCACCCTGTCCGCCGCGGACGCCGCCGCGCACGCCGTCGAGAACCCTCTGATGCCCGCGGCCCTGCACGGCGCGGGGCTCTGGGTCACCCTGCTGCTGGTCGTCGCACTCGGGGCCGTGTTCCTGCGCGGGTTCCGTGAGGCCATCGGCGTCGCGGTGATCCTCGTGACCGTCTACCTCGTCCTCAACGCCGTCGTCGTCGTGAACGGCATCCTGCTCGTCTTCGCCGACCCCGCGGTCCTCGGTCACTGGACGAACGCCCTCCTGCACCAGCAGGGCTCGATGTGGGGCGCGATCGGCCTCGCGCTGCTCGTGTTCCCCAAGCTCGCGCTCGGGCTTTCCGGCTTCGAGACCGGCGTGACCGTCATTCCCCAGGTCACCGGCGTCCCGGGGGACACCGACGCCCGGCCCCTGGGCCGCATCCGCGGCGCGAAGCGGCTGCTCACGACCGCGGCGGTGACGATGAGCGTCTTCCTCGTGACGACGAGCTTCATCACGACCCTGCTGATCCCGGCGAAGGAGTTCCAGCCCGGTGGACACGCGAACGGGCGCGCACTGGCGTACCTCGCCCACCAGAACCTCGGGCCCGTGTTCGGCACGGTCTACGACCTGTCCACCATCGCGATCCTCTGGTTCGCCGGGGCGTCGGCGATGGCGGGCCTGCTCAACATCGTCCCGCGGTACCTCCCCCGGTACGGCATGGCTCCGGGGTGGGCCCGTGCGGTGCGGCCTCTGGTGATCACGTTCACCGTCGTCGCGGTGGTCATCACCCTGCTGTTCAACGCGTCCGTCGACGCGCAGGGAGGCGCGTACGCGACCGGGGTGCTCGTGCTCATCACCTCCGCGACCGTCGCCGTCACGCTCTCGGCCCGCCGGAAGCGGCAGCGGGGCCTCACCGTGTTCTTCGCGGTCGTCGCGGTCGTCTTCGCCTACACGACGGTCGCCAACGTCATCGAGCGGCCGGACGGCGTCAAGATCGCCGCCGTCTTCATCGTCGCGATCCTCGTCGTCTCCTTCGCCTCCCGGCTGCGGCGCTCGTTCGAGATCCGCGCCACGAGCGTCACCTTCGACGACGCCGCGCTGGAGTTCCTCGCCGAGGCGGCGGAGTACGGCGAGATCCACATCGTGGCGAACGAGCCCGGCAGCCGCGACAGGCTGGAGTACGAGCAGAAGGCCAAGCAGGAGCGGAAGGACAGCCACATCCCCGGCCGGGCGGCCATCATCTTCCTCGAGGTCGAGAAGGCGGACTCATCCGACTTCGAGGAGGACCTGTCCGTCCGCGGCTTCATCCGGCACGGCTTCCGCGTGCTGGAGGTCGCGAGCGGGAACGTGCCCAACACGATCGCCGCGGTCCTCCTGCGGATGCGCGACATCACCGGCGTGGTCCCGCAGGTCTACTTCGAGTGGACCGAGGGGAACCCCCTCTCGAACATGCTCCGGTTCCTCGTCGCAGGTGTGGGCGAGGTCGCTCCGGTGACCCGGGAGGTGCTGCGCGAGAACGAGCACGATCTGCGCCGTCGGCCGATGGTCCACGTCAGCTGAACGCGGGGCCGGCGAGCGGCCGGCCGGCGACCGAGGCCGCGTCGCGATCTATCGTTGGATCGGGAGGACCGAGCAGCGCGCCGTGCTTGATTGACGCTTCAACTACCGCTATTTTAGTTGAGACGTCCACAACGTCTCGGATCATCCGGACGCCGCACCTCGCGACGCTCCAGCTCCTCACGCAAAGGAACCACCATGTCCATCACCGCTGAGCACGTCGCCGGCTACCAGGCCGGCACCTGGAAGCTCGACCCCACCCACTCCGAGATCACCTTCTCGGTGCGCCACCTCGCGATCAGCAAGGTCCGCGGCTCGTTCGAGCAGTTCGACGTGACCGTGACGGCCCCGGAGAACCCCTCCGACGCCACGGTCACCGCGACCATCGAGATCGCCTCGGTCAACACCAAGCAGGCCCAGCGCGACCAGCACCTCCGCACGAGCGACTTCTTCGCCGCCGACGAGCACCCTCAGATGAAGTTCGTCTCCACGGCGTTCCACCCGGAGGCGGACGGCACCTTCGTGCTCGACGGCGACCTCACGCTGCGCGGCGTGACCAAGCCCGTCTCGCTCAAGGGCGACTTCGGCGGCATCACGGTCGACGGCTACGGCCAGACCAAGGCCGGCATCGAGGCCACGACGAAGATCAACCGGCACGACTTCGGCGTCAGCTGGAACGCGGCCGTCGAGGCCGGTGGCATGACGCTCGGCGACGACGTCACGATCAACTTCGACCTGCAGTTCGTCCTGAGCTGATCGGCAGCACCGCCTCAGCAGCGGGGTCGGCGCAGTCGCCGGCCCCGCTGCCTCGTTCCGGCTCCGCACCCCCGGCCGAGGACGACGTCGCACCGAGGCGGCCGCGCCGGGGTGCGATCAGCGGTCGAACAGCACGCGGCGCCCCAGCAGACGGAGGTCGAGCTCGCGCATCGTGACCGCGGCCAGGTCGGCCAGGTCGGCGAGCTCCTCCTCCGTGAACGTCCGCACCTCCCGGTCCAACGCGACGAGCGCGCCGATCGTGTACCCGTCGAAGGTCGTCAACGGCTGCGCGGCGTAGGCGCGGAGCTCCGGATCCGCCGCGAGCAGCGGGTGCCCCTCGGCTCGCGGGTCCTCCCTGAGATCGGCTGCTGTCCAGCCCTCGCCCGTCGACACGGTCTCGGCCGCGAACGAGGCGTTGCGCGGCACCTGGGCGACGTGGAGGCCGCCGTGCGAGAGGAACCACTCGCGATCCCCGTCGACGATCGACACGAGCACCAGCGGCACCTGGAGCAGCCGGCGGGCGAGCCGAACGATCCGCTCGATCGCCTCGTCGGTCCGGGTGTCGAGGACGCTCACGCGCCGGACCGCGGCGAGGCGCTCCGGCTCCGCGTCGCCCAGCACGTCGGGGTCCACACGACGCGCCTCGATCAGCCCGGCGACGAAGGCGTCCTGCAGCGCGACCGAGGCCTCCCCCGCGGTCGGCCGGTCTCCCGGGTCCCGGGCCGTCATCGCCGCCAGCACGCGAGCCAGCACCTGCGGCACCGTGTCGGGGATCTCGGGGTCGCGATCGAGCCTCGCGAGGGCGGACTCGTCCACGTCACCCGGGAACGCGACCACGCCCGTGAGCGACTCGAGGAGGACCAGCCCGAGCGCGTAGACGTCCCATGCCGGCGACGGGTCCTGACCGCGCACCTGCTCCGGGCTCAGGTAGGCGACGGTGCCCGTGGTGGACCCGCCGTCCGCCGCGACCCCGATGATCGTGGAGATGCCGAAGTCGGTGAGCTTGCCGCGGATCCGGGAGGAGGGCCCGCGGCGCACGAGCAGCACGTTGGCGGGCTTGATGTCGCGGTGCAGGAAGCCGGCCTCGTGGACCGCCTCGAGCCCCTGCGCCAGGTCGGAGCCGAGGGTCGCGGCCTGCGCCGCGGTCAGGGGACCCTCGCGGAGGCGGCGGCGGAGATCCGCGCCCGCCACCCGCTCCATCACGAGGAAGATCCGCGGCGACTCGGGATCGCTGAGATCGACGCCGGCATCGAACAGCGTCGTCAGGGCGAAGTGGTCGAGCCCCGCGAGGAGGCGCGCCTCCGCCTCCTGCAGCCGCACCTCCTCCGGAGACGTCGCAGTCGCGGTGAACAGCTTCAGCGCGACCTTGCGGCCGAGCAGCGGGTCGTGCGCCTCGTACACCGTCGCGCGACCACCGCGGCCGATGACGTCGCCGATGCGGTACCGGCCCGCGACGGCCGG
Source organism: Acidobacteriota bacterium (assembly GCA_019352055.1). GTDB lineage: Bacteria > Actinomycetota > Actinomycetes > Actinomycetales > Microbacteriaceae > Amnibacterium. Next base: position 26,888 of record JABBOB010000019.1, on the reverse strand, counting down.
CGGAATGGCCTGGGGCATCGGGGTGCTCCTCGGACGGGTGAACAGCGGGTGGGCGGGGCCCGGTCCGAGCATCGTCACACAGTGCGCGGACAGCGCCGCGCAGGCGACGGCTCAGGCCCGGGCACCTGCGTACTGCAGTTCGGCGCTCGCCAGCACCGCGAGGTCACGCAGGATCTCGGGATCGAACTCGTCCGCGGAGCGCGGTTCGGTGTCGAACACCGACAGCGTGCCCATCGCCGCGCCGTTGTCGAGCTCGAGGGGATGCGCCGCGAAGAACCGGACCTCCCCCCGCGGTCGCACGTCGCGCGCGAGGTGGGTCTCGTTCCATGCGTCCAGCACGAGGACGGGCCGGACGGCCGCCGCGCGGACGCAGGGCTGGTCGCCGAGCGCAGGGCCGACGGCCGCGAGGGTGCGAGTCCGTCCGGCGCTCAGCACGGCGATCGCGGCGGACCCGACCGCGAAGGCGGAGGAGGCGATCACCGCGATGCGCTGCAGGTGCTCCGCGACGGAGTCCCGTTGGGGCGCCTCGAGCGCGCGGAGGTCCGCGTGGGGGTCGAGGGCGCCTCGGAGCGCGCCGCCGACGGCGTCGGCGACCATCGTGGCCGGGCAGTCGCCGCGCTGCGGTGCGATCCGGATCTCGTGCCAGCCGATCGCGCCGCCCGCGGGAGTCTCGGATGGTGCACCGGGGCGGATCGGGGCGTCCGAGACGCCGACCACGCGGGTCGCACTCGCCAGTCGGTCGATGACCCGGAGGAGCCGCGGCGGCAGCGGAGGGCGGCACGGATCGGGCAGCACCACGACGGCGTCGTAGTCGGCCACGTTCCAGGCGGCGCCGAACGACTCGAGCAGCCGCAGCACGCGGCTCACGTCGCACACGACGTCGAGCTCGACACCGCGCCTCGTCGAGAGCCAGAGCCGGTCGAGCAGCCGGACCGGTACACGATGCTCATCGGGCGACGCTGTCGATTCGAGCCAGGAGCGGCCGGCGATCAGCAGGATGCGCACCCCGCGCGGTCCTGGACGGTGCAACCGCGCGGCCGTCAGGTCCGTCGTCGACACCGCGCCCCTTCCGCCTCGGGATGACGGAACATGATCCGGCACCGGGCTTGGATGGATGCTGAGAACGTCAGCCGACGGGCGGCCGATCGTCGGTGCGGCCCGGCGGCAGATGCGGCAGATGGATCTCGGCGGGATCCACCTCGACGTCGCCGTCGTCCGTGGGGTCCCCCGTGCCGGGCAGCAGCTTCACCTCCGACCGGTCGATCTCCGGGTCGTCGAAGACGGGGCTGTCGTCCTGGTCGGACTGGAGCTCCTCGGTCTCCCGCTCGCTGGAGGGGCTGTAGTCGGTGTCGAAGCGCTCGGAGGGGTCGACCTCGGGGTCGTTCTCGATCGGATCCTGCTCGTGCTTCCTCATCACGACGAGCCTACGGAGGTCTCCTGGATCCTCATCAGGCGCCGAGCTCGATGAGGACGGCGCGCAGCGCCGCGACGACCTCCGCCTGCCCGGCGAGGACCATCCGGGAGGTCGGCGCCCCCTCGTCGATCCCGCGGACGACGCCGCCCGCCTCCCGCACGAGCAGGGCGCCTGCGGCCTGGTCCCAGGGGTTCAGGCCCTGCTCGAAGTAGGCGTCCAGGCGCCCGGCGGCGATGGAGGCGAGGTCGAGCGCTGCGCCGCCGGCGCGGCGGAGGTCGCGCACCCTCGCGAGCAGCGGCTGCGCGACCCGGGCCTGGTTCGCGCGGATGTCCTGCGTGTAGTGGAACCCGGTGGCCACGAGCGCCCGGTCCAGCGGCACCGCGTCCCGCACCCGGAGGGGCCGGCCGTTCAGGTGGGCCCCTCCCCCGCGAGCGGCGGTGTAGAGCTCACCGAGGGCGGGTGCGTGCACCGCACCGGCGAGCGCCGTCCACGTCGCGGGTTCGGGCTCCCCCTCGACGACCGCGATCGACACGGACCAGTTGGGCAGGTCGTAGAGGTAGTTGACGGTGCCGTCGATGGGGTCCACGATCCAGGTCAGGCCGGTGGTGCCCCCCGTCGCGGCCGACTCCTCACCGAGGAAGCCGTCGCCCGGGCGCAGGGCGGCGAGCCGTTCGCGGATGAGGTCCTCGGTCGCACGGTCGGCGGCTGTGACGATGTCGATCGGCGACGACTTGGTGGCCGCGACCTCCACACCCTCGGCCCGCAGTCGGGCGGCGAGCGCGCCGGCCTCCTCCGCGACGGAGCGCGCGATCGCGAGCAGATCTTCGTGAGCCATGTCGTCAGCCTGCCCGAACCGGGCTGCGGGTCCGCAGCCCGAGCGGACGTCGCTCATAGATTCCTCCCAGGCCACTCCAGTGATCCGCTTGGGTGGCTCAGGTTCCCCTCTTGACCGGAAGGCGTTGGATGTCCTTCGTGAACGACCAGAACCCCTTCGACGTCACGCCTGACGACGAGCGCCGCCCCGCCGTCGACGCCCCCCAGCAGACCCACGAGCCCTTCGTCGCCGCCCCGGAGGCGTTCCCGGCGCCTCTCGCCGCCCCCGAGGCGTTCCGCTCGCCGCTCGCCGAGGACGAGGCCGACGCCTCGCGCGCCTCGAAGAAGCACCGACGGATCGCCGCGCTCAGCATCGCGGCTGCCGTGATCTTCACGGCGGGCGCAGGCGGAGGCGCAGCGGCCTCGCTCGCGCTGGCCCGCAGCACCACGACCGCGAGCGCGAGCGCCGGGACCGGTACGCCCCAGCAGCAGGGCGGCTCCGGATCGTCCAACGGTCTCGGCACGCAGGGCGGGTTCGGCGGCCAGGGCTTCGGTGGCCAGGGCTTCGGCGGCCAGGGCTTCGGGAACCGGTCCGGCTCCGGCGTCGGCGGGTTCGGCTCCGGGTCCGGCTCGGGCACCGGTTCGTCGACCACGAGCAGCGCGACCACGGCGACGGCCGGCCAGGTCGTGGGGCTCGTCACCGTCGACACCCAGCTCGGCTACGAGAACGGCGAGGCGGCGGGTACCGGCATCATCCTCACCTCGAACGGCCGGATCCTCACCAACAACCACGTGATCGACGGCGCCACCGCCATCAAGGTCACCGTGCAGTCGACCGGCAGGAGCTACACGGCGGCCGTCGTCGGCACCGACGCGACGAAGGACATCGCGGTGCTGCAGCTCCAGAACGCGTCGGGCCTCACGGTCGCGCACCTCGCGACGGGCGTCCCCTCCACCGGCGACGCGGTCACCGCGATCGGGAACGCGAACGGCACCGGCACGCTGTCCGCGGCGGCGGGGACCGTCAGCGCGCTCGACCAGACCATCACGACCTCGAGCGAGGGCTCGACCCCCGGCGAGACGCTGCACGGGCTGATCGAGATCAACGCCGATGTCGTCCCCGGCGACTCGGGCGGCGCGGTCGAGAACACGAACGGCGGGGTGATCGGTGTCACGACGGCCGCCTCCTCCGGCACCGCCGCGGTCACGGGCTACGCGATCCCGATCAGCACGGCCATGGGCGTCGCGAAGCAGATCGTCGCAGGCGACGCCACCTCCGAGATCACCCTCGGCCTCCCCGCCTTCCTCGGCATCTCGCTCTCGGCCGATTCGAGCGGCGCGGTCGTGCAGCAGGTGCTCTCCGGCACACCCGCCGCGAAGACGGCGCTCGCGGCCGGCGACACCATCACCAAGGTCGGCAGCACGATGATCTCCTCGAGCGCGGAGCTGTCCGCGGCCATCGGCAAGCACGCGGTGGGCCAGACGGTGACGATCACCTTCACGGACACGGCCGGCGCGACGCACACCGCGACCGTGACGCTGGCGGCGGGACCGGCCGACTGATGACGACCGACGCCGCGGTCTGGGCCGCGGAGCACTCCGCCGCGCTGGTCGGGCTCCCCTCGGGGGCTGCCGAGCAGGAGGTCGTGGACGCGGGGCTCCGGGCTCGGATCGCCGGTCCGGACGAGATGATCACCCTCGAGTTCCGTCCCGACCGCGTGACGCTCGTCACCGACCGCGACGACATCGTGACCGAGGTCCGCCCCGGCTGATCCCCGCGGCCCCCGCTGCTGCGTCGCACTCCTGGAGTGCGACGCAGCAGTGGCGTGCGAGGAGCCCAGGAGGGGACGCGCGCCGCGGAACGGGCCCCGGGTCCGCATGTTGGAGGACTGCGCATCGGGCCGCGGGTACGTACGGTCGAGCAGGTGCTCGTCGTCGTGATCGTGATCACCGTGCTCGCCGCATGGGTCATCACCGCGATCGTGCTCGCGGCGCTCATCGGCGCAGTGATCGGCCGCGCCGATCGCGCCCAGCGACGAGCGTTCCGCCGGACCCGGCGCGACACCCGCGTGAGGTGACCCACCGGCCGCGCCCGTCTCGCGCGCAGCTCCGACCGCGGACGTCGCCGACGCATGAGGCCTCGTCGCCCGGGGAGGAAGCGCCGCAGACAGCCGGGAGGCCCGGATTCCCTGAAGAATCCGGGCCTGTGGCGGGTGAGGGATTCGAACCCCCGGAGGCTACGCCGGCTGATTTACAGTCAGATCCCTTTGGCCGCTTGGGTAACCCGCCTGGCTGCTCGGGCCAGCCCTTCGCAGGCTGGCCCGAGGCGCCCATGCAGAATACGCGAAGCCGCGCGTGCTTCGAAACCACGCGACCGGGGCGCGGCGCGGACTCGTCCCCGTGCGGCTCGTCCGGGGCTCCCCACCCGAGGGCGGACGAAGCCTCCTACACTCCTGGTCCCATGGCCGATAGCTCGTTCGACGTCGTCAGCAAGGTGGATCCGATGGAGGCGGACAACGCCGCCAACCAGGCGAGGAAGGAGCTCGAGCAGCGCTACGACTTCAAGGGGGTCGGTGCATCGCTCGAGCTCAAGGGCGAGCAGTTCGTGCTGAAGGCCTCGAGCGAGGAACGGGTGCGCGCGGTGCTCGACGTGCTCGAGTCGAAGCTCATCAAGCGCGGCATCTCGCTCAAGGCGCTCGACGCGGGCGAGCCGTTCGCATCGGGCAAGGAGTACCGCATCGAGGCGAAGCTGAAGAACGGCATCGACAGCGACAACGCCAAGAAGGTCACGAAGCTGATCCGCGACGAGGGGCCGAAGAGCGTCAAGGCGCAGATCCAGGGCGACGAGGTGCGTGTCACGTCGAAGAGCCGCGACGACCTGCAGACCACGATCGCGCTGCTGAAGCGCGCAGAGCTGGATCTCGACCTGCAGTTCCTCAACTTCCGCTAGGCCCGAGCACCACAGCAGGAAGAACGAGCACCACAGCAGGAAGAACGAGGTTCGGCAGGAAGATCCGGGCCCTTCGTTCCTGCTGATGCGACCGGTTCCTGCTGCAGCGCGCCGTTCTTCCTGCTGTGGTGCTCCGCTGGCACCCGTTCTCGGGCTGAACCCGGGGCCGGCCTGCCCTTAGGATCCCGGGCATGGTCGCCGGTGTCTCGCTGGCGTTCCCCATCGCGGTCATCGTCGTGGACGTGGTGATCCGGGTGCTCGCGGTCGTGTTCGTGCCGAAGAACCGCCGACCTGCGACCGCCGCAGCGTGGCTGCTCGCGATCTTCTTCATCCCCTACGCGGGGCTGATCGCCTTCCTGCTCTTCGGCAGCACCAAGCTGCCCCGACGACGGCGCAGGAAGCAGCAGCAGATCAACCGGTACGTGATGAACGCGACGGAGGGGATCCGTGTCGCGACGGAGCAGCCCGACTGGCCGCCGTGGTTCGCCTCCCTCGCCGCACTGAACCGCCGGCTCGGCGCGATGCCCCTGCTGGGCGGCAACACGGCGCGTCTCTTCGGGGAGTACGACCGGTCGATCGCGGAGATGACGGAGGCGGTCCGCGCCGCGCAGTCGTTCGTACACGTCGAGTTCTACATCCTGTCCCTCGACGCGACGACGGCACCGTTCTTCGACGCGATGGAGGAGGCGCTGGCACGCGGCGTCACCGTGCGGGTGCTGCTCGACCACATCGCCTCCCTCCGGGTGCGCGGTTACCGCCGCACGATCCGGCGACTGAAGTCGATGGGAGCGGACTGGCACCTGCTGCTGCCCGTGCAGCCGTACCGCGGGCGCTATCAGCGCCCCGACCTGCGCAACCACCGCAAGGTCCTCGTCGTCGACGGTCGGGTGGCGTTCATGGGTTCGCAGAACATGATCGACCGCACCTACGACCGCTGGACGAACCGCCGCCGCGGACTGCGATGGAAGGACCTGATGGTCCGGCTCGAGGGGCCGATCGTCGCCGAGCTGAACACCATCTTCATCTCGGACTGGTTCGGCGAGACCGACGTGCTGCTGCAGCGGGAGGCACGCCAGACCGTCGCCCCCGTCGGGGACGAGGCCCTCGACTGCCAGGTCGTGCCGAGCGGGCCGGGCTTCGAGGGCGAGAACAATCTCCGGCTCTTCAACGGCCTGATCTACGCGGCTCAGAAGCGGATCGTGCTCGTCAGCCCCTACTTCGTGCCCGACGACTCCATGCTCTACGCGGTGACGACCGCGGCGCAGCGCGGCGTGCAGGTCGAGCTGTTCGTCAGCGAGATCGGCGACCAGGCCGTCGTGTTCCATGCGCAGCGCAGCTACTACGAGAGCCTGCTGCAGGCCGGTGTCGTCATCTGGCTCTACCGGAAGCCGACCATCCTCCACGCGAAGCACTTCACGATCGACGACGACGTCGCGGTGATCGGGTCCAGCAACCTCGACATGCGGTCGTTCACGCTGAACCTCGAGGTGTCGCTCATGGTCCGCGGGCGGGCCTTCGTCGACGACCTCCGGCAGCTCGAGGAGGGCTACCGGAGGGCGAGCCGCCGGCTGACCATCGAGGAGTGGGACGCGCGCCCCCTCCGCACCGCCGTGCTCGACAACGTCGCGCGGCTCACCGCCGCGCTCCAGTAGCCCTCGGTGGGCGCTCCGTCCCCGATCCGACCGAGCGCTCCATCGGATCAGGGACGCACCGGATTAGCGTGGGCGCCGTGAAGACGCCGCCGCGAGCCGTGGTCCGCAACGCCGCCCGCGTGCTGCTGCTGGATCCGGAGGGAAGGGTGCTGCTGGTCGAAGGGGGCGATCCGGCCGACCCGGGTGCCGGGACCTGGTGGTTCACGCCCGGCGGCGGCGTGGAAGCCGGCGAGGACGCCCGTGCGGCGGCTCTCCGCGAGGCGTTCGAGGAGACCGGGCACCGTGTCGCCGAGCTCAGGGGGCCGGTCGCGCGACGCTCCTCCGTGTTCCCGTTCGACGGCCGGCTGATCGAGCAGCGGGAGCTGTTCTTCGTGGCCCGGGTGCCGGCGTTCGAGCCCACGACCGTCGGCTGGACCGAGCTGGAGCAGCGAGCCCTTGCCGGTCTCCGCTGGTGGACGCTCGACGACCTGCGCGCGACGACCGCGACGGTCTATCCCGAGCACCTCGCCGACCTCGTCGCCGAGGCCCTCGCCTCCTGAGCACGGCGCCTCCGCTCCCGAGCACGACAGCAGGAAGAATGTCGTTCAGCAGGAGAAGATCGGCGATCTCTTCCTGCTGTTGCGCCTGCGTCCTGCTGGAGGTCTCCGAGGAGGTCGTGATGCGCCGATTCCGAGCGGGGACGCAGCAGACCGGTCCTACGGTCCCGTCATGACACGGTCGCTCAGAGTCGAGTTCCTGCCCACCGATCTCGTCGATGGAGTCGCCCCGGAGACTCAGGTGCACGACATCTCGCTGCCCGACTCCGTCGCGGGCGTGCCGGAGATCCTCGAGAACCCCCACGTCGACTTCCCCGGCACCTGGTCGCTCGTCGGCGGCGACGGCGTCGCCCGCTACCAGCGGGTCGAGCGGATCGCGGAGACCTCGGAGACCGTCGCCGGCTGACAGTGCTCGCGGATCCGGAGATCCTCGGCGACACCCCGCTTCAGGCCTCCCGGGTCCGGGGTGTCGCCGAGCTGCTCCGGATCCGCGGAGGAAGTGCGGATCCGCGAAACACGCGGGGTGGAGGTACGGGCGGCTCAGCGCAGGGAGGCGGCGAGCATCTCGTCGCGGGGCACGACCTTGATGCGCGTGCGCCCAGCGTGCTCGCCGAGCGACAGCTCGTGCTCGTCGAGGTGGTGCCAGCCCTCGATCGTGGTGAAGTGGACACCCCGCGACGCCAGCAGATCCGGCACCGACTGCTCGTCCGGGTGCGCCGGGTTCCACCACATCCCCTGATCGGTGAGCACGTGCTCGACCGTCTCCATGGCGTCGGACTTGGTGTGCCCGATGAGGCCGACGGGACCGCGCTTGATCCAGCCTGTGGCGTAGACGCCGGGCTGCAGCGCGCCGTCGTGGGCGAGCACCTGGCCCTCGTGGTTGGGGATGACACCCCGCTCGGGATCGAAGGGCACCCCTGCGAGGGGCGAGCCGAAGTACCCGACGGCCCGGTAGACCGCCTGGACCGCCTGCTCGCGGAACTCGCCCGTTCCGCGAGCGCCGCCGAGCCCGTCCGGCTCGGTGCGCTCCCAACGGATCGCCTCCACCCGGCCGTCGCCGAGGATCTCGACCGGCCGTGCCCACCAGTGCAGGTGCAGTCGCCGGCTCGCCCGGCCGACCTCGCGCTTCCGCCAGCCCTGCAGGATCCGGTCCATCACCATGACCTGCTTGTTCGCGGTGATGGCCATGCGGGCCTGGTCGTCGTACTCGAAGTCCTCGTCCTGGACGAGCATGTCCACGTCGCGCAGCTCGCCGAGCTCACGCAGCTCGAGCGGCGTGAACTTCACGTTCGCTGGGCCGCGGCGGCCGAGCACGTGCACGTCCGAGACCGGGGAGGCGCGCAGCCCCGCCTCCACGTTGGCGGGGATCTCCGTGGGCATCAGGTCGTCCACATGCTTGACGAGGATGCGGGCGACGTCGAGGGCGACGTTGCCGTTGCCGATGACCGCGATCTCCTTCGCGTCGAGCGGCCAGTCGCGCGGCACGTCCGGGTGGCCGTCGTACCAGCTGACGACGTCGGCGGCCCCGTAGGAGCCGGGCAGCTCGATCCCGGGGATGTCGAGCGAGGCGTCCCGGATCGCGCCGGTCGCGAAGATCACCGCGTGGTAGTGCTGCTGCAGGTCCTCGAGCGTGATGTCCGTGCCGAAGTCGACGTTGCCGAACAGGCGCACCGCGCCGCCGTCGAGCACCTCACGCAGCGCGCCGATGATGCCCTTGATGCGGGGGTGGTCGGGTGCGACGCCGTAGCGGACCAGGCCGTACGGGGCCGGGAGGCGCTCGAACAGGTCGATGGACACGTCGAAGGCGCGTTCGGCCTTCTTGGCGATGTCCGCGGCGTAGATGCCGGCGGGTCCGGCCCCCACGATGGCGAGGCGCAGCGTGGTCATTGATCGACTCCCTTCGGCCGGGCGCGTGCGAGCGGCTCCGGCGAGCTGTCAGTACGAGCGGTCGACGAGCAGATCCGCGAAGCGGATCAGGGCACGGCGCACCGTTCCGGCGGGCAGCACGTCGAGCGCCGCCTTCGCTGAGCCGGCCCACCGCAGCGCCTCCGCGCGGGTCTCGGCCGTGACCGGGTGCGCCCGGAGCTCGGCGACGACCTCCGCGACCGTCGCGTCCGTCTCGTCGGCGGAGAGCGCCTCGATGCGGCCCAGCAGGGCGCGGTCGTCGGGGTCGGTCGCCGCTCGGCGCCGCAGGAGGAGCAGCGGCAGCGTCGGGACCCCGGCGCGCAGGTCGGTGCCGGGATGCTTCCCCGTCTCCGCCTCGTCGGGGGCGAGATCGATCACGTCGTCGATCAGCTGGAATGCGACGCCGATGCGGCGGCCGAAGGTCGACAACGGCGCCCGGTAGGCGTGCGGCGCGTTGGCGTAGGACGCGCCCCACTCGGCGGCGGCGGCGATGAGCGCCCCCGTCTTGTCCGCGAGCACCTGCAGGTAGTGGTCGACCGGGTCCTGGTCCGGCTCGGGCCCGACGGTCTCGTGGAGCTGTCCGAGGACGAGCCGCTCGAACACCTCGGCCTGCGCGAGGACGTTCCCGGGACCCTGGATCCCCGCGATGAGCTTGCTCGCCCGGGCGAACAGCAGGTCGCCGGTGAGGATCGCGACCGAGTTGCCCCAGACCTGCTGGGCGGAAGGGACGCCGCGGCGCTCGGCCGCCTCGTCCATCACGTCGTCGTGGTACAGGGAGCCGACGTGCAGGATCTCGACGGCCTGCGCGGCGGTCACGACGTCGTCGGTGATCCCGTCCCCGAGCTGCGCGGTGAGCAGCGTCAGCACGGGCCGCACCCGCTTGCCACCGGCCGCCAGGAGGTAGCGCGAGCGCACGTCGGCGACCTGGTCGTGGAACGCGACCTGCTCGAGGATGCCCGCCTCGACGCGCTCGAGGCCCGCGTCGATGCGCGCGGCCACCGCGCGGTCCTCACGGGTCGCGAAGAGGCGCTCCGTGAACCGGAGCTGTGCGGTGAGGGCGGCGCTGCGACCGGCGACCGCCGTCACTCGTTCGCCCAGACGCCGGCCGAGGGCTTGATCCCGCGGTGCAGGGCGACGATGCCGCCGGTCAGGTTGCGGTACCGCACCTGCCGGAACCCCGCCTCCCGCAGCCACGCGGCGAGCGTGGTCTGATCCGCCCATGCCTTGATCGAGTCGCCGAGGTACCCGTACGCGGGGGCGTTCGAGGAGGCGATGCGTGAGACGGTCGGCATGATGTGGTCGAGGTAGGCGAAGTAGGCGGCACGGAACGGGGCGACGGGCGGCTTCGAGAACTCGCAGATCACGATCCGCGCCCCGGGCTTGGCGACACGGAACATCTCGGCGAGCGCCCGGTGCGGGTCGGCGACGTTCCGCAGCCCGAACGAGATCGTGACGGCGTCGAACTCCTCGTCCCCGAACGGCAGCGCCTGGGCGTCGGCGAACACGAACTCGATCCGCTGGTCGTCGGCGTGCCGGGCGCGGCCGACGGCGAGCATGCCCTTCGAGAAGTCGGCGGCGACGACGCGCGCCCCCGTGCGCGCCAGCGCCTCGCTGGACGTGCCGGTGCCGGCCGCGAGGTCGAGGATCCGCTCCCCCGCCTTCGGGGCGACGGCCCGCACCGTCGCGGCGCGCCACAACTGGGCGTTGCCGCCGGACAGGAGGGCGTTCATGAGGTCGTACCGGCGCGAGGCCTCGTCGAACATCGCGGCGACGTCGGCCGGCGTCTTACTCAGATCGGCGGCGGACACGGTTGCAGATGCTAGTGGAGCCACCCAAGTACCCTGAGCGGGTGACGGCGGATGCGATACCCCCATTCCCTGTCACGATCAGGTGGATCGCCGATCCGGGCGCGGATGCGGACGTCCTGCGCTCCCGATTCGGTGCACCATCCGCGGTCTGGCGGCACGGCGAGGAGTCCCGCACGGGTTACGGCGTCGCCGCGCGCCCGGTCTTCCGCGGCCCCGATCGCATCCGCGACGCCGCCGCCCGCTGGCGGGGTCTCGCCTCGGCCGCCCTCGTCGACAGCGATGTCCCGGATGCGTCGCCGGTGGCGTTCGGAGCGTTCACCTTCGCGGAGGAGTCCGCCGCGGACAGCGTGCTGCTGATCCCCAGGGTCGTGATCGTGGAACGGGACGGCGTGGCGTTCAGGATCGAGGTGCCCGAGTTCGCCGGATCCACGGTCACCCGGACGCACGGCGGAACCGCGGCGTTCGGGCCCCGGTCCTACGAGGCGGCGGTCACCGAGGCGGTGCTCCGGATCCGAAGCGGTGCGCTGGAGAAGGTGGTGCTCGCGCGGGACCTCGTGATCGAGTCCGCCGGGTTCGACCTTCACGCGGCCCTCGCGGTGCTGGCCGACCGGTACCGCGGCGCCTGGGTGTTCGCTGTCGACGGCGTGTTCGGGGCGAGCCCCGAGACCCTCGCGACGGTCACGGGTGGCCTTGCGACCTCGCGGGTGCTGGCGGGGACGGCGCCTCGGGCGGCGGATCCGGAGGTGGATGCGGCGAACCGCGCGGAGCTCCTCGACTCGGCGAAGAACCGCTTCGAGCATGCGCTGGCGGTCGACAGCCTCCTGCTCACCCTCGGTGGGACGACCGAGGACCTGACGATCGGGCGCCCGTTCGCGCTCGGACTGCCGAACGTCTGGCACCTCGCGACGGACGCGACCGCCCGGATCGGGGACGATGTCGGCGCGCTCGATCTCGTCGCCCTCCTCCATCCGACCGCCGCCGTGGCGGGCGCTCCGCGGGCGGAGGCGCTGGCCACGATCCGCGCGCTCGAGCCGTTCGACCGCCGCCGCTACGCGGGCCCCGTCGGCTGGATCGACGGCCGCGGGGACGGCGAGTGGGCGATCGCTCTGCGCTCCGGGGAGGTGGAAGGCCCCGACCGGGTGCGCGCGTACGCGGGCGCCGGCATCGTCGCGGCCTCGGATGCGCACCAGGAGCTCGAGGAGACGAGCTGGAAGTTCCAGCCGATCCAGGAGGCCCTGAGCACGGTCACCGCACCTCGGTAGCGGGCCGCCGCACCAGCAGCCCGCTGTGGGAGCCGAGACCGCGCGCTCCGCTCAGCGCAGCGGCACCTCGATCAGGCTCCGACCCGGCGCAGGCGCAGTCAGGGCGCGGTCGAGGTCGCCGCGGTTCGTGATGCGCTGATGGTCCCAGCCGTACGCGGCCGCCAGCGCGGCGTAGTCGACCGTGCGTGGCGTGCGGAGCACGCGCTCGAAGTCGGCGGGATCCGCCGTTCCCGCGACCTCGAGCGAGTCGAAGATGGTCCCGCCGCCGTCGTCACCGACGACGACCTGCAGCCGCACCTCCGGCTCCCCCGGCGTCCGCAGCAGGGCGCCCGCGTCGTGGAGCAGCGCGAGGTCGCCGAGCAGCACCCGGGTGGTGCCCTGCCGGCCCGTCTCCGCGAGCGCGAGGGCGACCCCCGTCGCCGTGGAGACGGTGCCGTCGATCCCCGCGAGCCCCCGGTTCGCCAGCACCCGGATCCGTTTGCCGGGGACGGCCGCGTCCATCTCCCGGATCAGGCGGCTCGCCGCGAGGACGAGACGGTCGTGCGGCCACGTGGCGCGCCACATCGCGCCGACGAGCGAGCGTCGGGAGATCGGTGCGCGCAGCGCCGCGAGCTCGGCGCGCTGGTGCTCGCGGAGCTCCCGCCCACCGGGCGAGTCGGGATCGCCGGCGTACGGCAGGTCGTCGGCCTGCTCGTCGAGCAGGCGGCGGGACGCGGCGACCCAGCGCCCGCGCCAGGCGCGGTCCGTGTCGGCGGACTCGGCCTGGACGGCGCCGACCCGTGCTGCGCGACGACCGGTGGGGTCGAACCACTCGCCCCCGGGTGGCCCGACGAGCACGGCGTCGACGTCGGCTCGGGAGAGGAGTGCCGGGATCTGACGGGAGAGCGTCGGATGCCCGAACACGATCGCGCGCTCGATCCGGCCCCCGAACTCGGGGTCGTCGAGCAGCGGCCGGTACGCCCCGACGAGCTGCGGACCGAATCGGGCACCGGAGGAGACCTCGGCGAGCAGGGGAGCGTCGATCGCTCGGGCGAACGCCTCCGCCTCCTCGCCCGCCCGGTCGCCCGCGATCACCACGGTGCGGGGGCCCGGCTCGATCAGGAGGGCCTCGCGGCCGCGCTCGATCCGGGCCGGGGAGGCGCCGAGCGCGCCGATCCGCTCGACCCGGCTCGACAGGGGCTCGCGGTAGGCGAGGTTCAGCTGGACCGGCTGACCGCGCCCGCTGGCGACGGTCCAGGCGTGCTGCGCCGCGCGCTCCGCGGCGTCGCCGTCCGCCTCCCCCGCCGGTGCGGGCACGTCGAGCACCTCCGCGACCGCGACGCCGAAGATCCCCGGCTGCACGGTCGTCTGGTTCGAGCCCGTGCCCCGCAGCTCCGCGGGGCGGTCGGCGGTGAGCAGCAGGAGGGGGACGCCCGCGTGGTGGGCCTCGAGCACGGCGGGGTGCAGCTCCGCGACGGCGGTGCCGGAGGTCACGACGACGGCGACCGGTACGCCCGACTCGGCCGCGAGTCCGAGCGCGGTGAAGCCGGCGACCCGCTCGTCGATGCGGACGTGCAGCCGCAGCAGCCCTTCGCGCTCGAGCGCTGCGGCGGCGAGGGCGAGCGCCTGCGACCGGGAGCCGGGTGAGACGACGACGTGCCGGAGGCCGAGGCCGACGAGACGGGCCAGGAGGCGGGCTGCTGCGAGGCCTGCGGGAGAAGGTTCGGTCATGCCGCGCTCGAGCGTAGACGCGCGTCAGCGACGGCCGCTGTCACCCTCGTCGTCGGGGTCCGAGTCGAGGTTCGCCAGCTCCTGCTCGAGCTCCTGCCAGCGCGCGGCGTCCGGCTTCGCGGGCGGGCTGGACACGCCGCCGTGCGAACGCAGGAACGCAGGGTCGTCGTCAGGGCCGATCACCCGTGTCATCGGGCGCCTCCGCACTGAGGCCCGACCGATGACGAGCCACAGCAGCGGACCGATCACCGGCAGCACCAGTGCGATGAGCAGCCACGCCCACCGGGGCAGCGCCCGAACCCGGGCACGCTCCGTGAGCGCGCAGTCGACGACCGCGAAGACGGTCAGCACCGCAGCCGCGATCACCGCGAACACCAGCACCCTCGCCATGTCGGCAACTGTACGGGCGAGCCGGTGGCCCGGTGCGCGCAGCCGCCACCCCGACAGGTTCGAATCCGCTGTGGAACCGGCGATCCCCCGTCGCGACGGGTTCGGCTGAGCGGTGCCTACACTCGAAGCGTCATGTCCGGCCAACGCAACTCCTTCGCTCTCGCGTTCGTCGCGTACTCCGCGCTGCGTCTGGCGGTGTTCGTGGTGCCGCTCGCGGTCATCTACGCGCTCAGCGGCAACACGGTGCTCTCCGCGGTCCTCGCGGCCGTGATCGGCTTCGCGCTGTCGATGATCCTGCTGGCGCGCCAGCGCGGCTCCGTCGCCCAGCGGCTGCAGGAGCGCAGCGCGAGCCGCCGCCCGATCTCGGACGAGGCCATCGAGGACGACGCCGTCGACGGCACGCAGGGTCAGAACGAGAGCGCGGCAGCCAAGCCCAAACCGTAGACCAGCGCGGTGATGCCGGTCAGGCTCAGCGCGGTGATCAGCTCCCCGGCCGTCTTCGCGGTCGCCGTGATCAGCACGGCGGGCACCGCCAGCAGCAGCACGAGGAGCACGAGCGGCGCGAACGGATAGAAGATCGTGAGGTAGCCGACGACCAGGAACGGGATCGTCATCAGGATCCCGAACAGGATTCGGCTGCCCCGGGCGCCGATCCGGACGCTGAGCGTCCGCTTGCCCGCGGCGGCGTCCTGCTCGATGTCGCGGAGGTTGTTCACCACGAGCACCGCGGAGGCGATGCAGCCGATCGCGAGCGCGCAGAACCAGCTCTCCGCGGTCACCACGCCGGCGATGACGAAGCTCGTGCCCGCCGTCGCGACGACGCCGAAGAACACGAAGACCGCGATCTCGCCGAAGCCCGCGTAGCCGTAGGGCCGCTTGCCGCCCGTGTAGAACCACGCTGCTGCGATCGCCACGGCACCGACGGCCAGCAACCACCACTGCTGCGTGACGACGACGACCACGAGCCCGGCGGCGGCGGCGAGCGCGAAGCAGACGATCGCGGCGACGAGCACGGTCCTCGGCTTCGCCCCACCGGAGGCGGTCAGCCGGGCGGGCCCGACGCGGTAGCGGTCCGTGCCGCGCACGCCGTCCGAGTAGTCGTTGGCGAAGTTCACGCCGATCTGGAGCAGCAGCGCGACGGCGAGCGCGAGGAAGGCCAGCCAGTAGGTCCCGGGGAGACGCTGGCCCCAGACACCGGCTGTGCCCAGCGCGACCGGTGCGATGGCGAGCGGAAGCGTCCTCGGACGCGCGGCGCCGATCCAGCCGCGCACGCCGGCAGGGCGGGATGCCGCCGCCTTCGCCGGAGCACCGGGGCGCCTCCGCACCGGGGGCCGCTTGCTCGTACTCGCCTTCGCCACGGCTGAGAATCCTACGGATCCGGGCCATGACGCCTGCGCGCCCGGTCCTGCGGCTCCTCGGAGCTGCAGAGTCAGGACGATGCCAGCGCCGCCAGCGCGCGGCGGTCCGGCTTGCCGGAGGCCAGGAGGGGGATGTCGGGCACGACGACGATCCGGCGTGGGGCGGCGACCCGGCCGAGGCGCGCGCCGACGGCGTCGCGCACCGTCTCCAGGTCCGCCGGAGTCGTCGTGACGACGACGGGCACGTCACCCCACTCGGGGTCCGTGGCGCGCACGACGACGGCGTCGGCGAGACCCGGCAGCGCCTGTACCGCCCGTTCCACGAGGCCGATCGAGACCTTCTCGCCACCGGTGATGATCACGTCGTCGAGCCGGCCCACGATCGACAGCCGCGTCCCGTCCCATTCGCCCGCGTCGCCCGTCCGGTACCAGCGGCGGCCGGGCTCGTCGAGGAACGCCGCCTCGGTGCGCGGCCCGTCGCCGAGGTATCCCTCGGCCAGGGTCGGCCCGGACAGCTGCACCTCGCCGTCCTCGATCCTCACCTCGACGCCGGCGAGCGGCACCCCGTCGTAGACGCAGCCGCCGGACGTCTCGGACGCGCCGTAGGTGCGGCGTACCCGGACCCCTGCGGCATCGGCACGGTCCGCGAGCGGCGCGGGAAGCCGGCCGCCGCCGATCAGGACCGCGTCGAGAGCGCGCACCGCATCCCGCACCCGGCGATCGCCGCCCTCGACCGCATCGACGACCCGGTGCAGCTGCGTCGCGACGAGCGCGGTGTAACGACGCCGGTCGTCCCGCAACGCGAGCACCGCGTCGGCGAACGCCGCGGCGGTGAAGGGTCCTGCAGCGACCGGCACCGGCTCGGTCCCGGCGGCGACGGCCCGCACGATCACCTGCACGCCCGCGACGTAGTGCCCCGGCAGCGCCAGCACCCACTCGCCGGGCCCGCCGAGCGCGCTCTCGGTCGCCGCCGCGGAGGCGAGGAGCGCCCCGGAGGAGAGTGCCACCGACTTCGGGACACCGCTCGTACCGGAGGTGCGGACGACCACGGCGACGGGCAGCGGGACCCGGCTCGGCGCGTCGACCGCCGCCCCCGGTGGCACGGGCAGCACCGCGGGCCCGCTGCCGTCGAGCGCCGCATGCAGCGCGGGGATCAGCTGGGCGGGATCGTCCGGGACGACGACGAGGTCACGCACGGCCGACGATCAGAACGCGTAGGGGTGGGCGGACCAGTCGGGGGCGCGCTTCTCGAGGAACGCGTCGCGTCCCTCCCGCGCCTCCTCGGTCCCGTAGGCGAGGCGCGTCGCCTCCCCCGCGAACAGCTGCTGCCCGACGAGGCCGTCGTCGACCGCGTTGAACGCGTACTTCAGCATCCGGATCGCCGTCGGTGACTTGCCGAGGATCGTGCGGGCCCACTCGACGCCCGTCGGCTCGAGCTCCGCATGCGGGACGACGGCGTTCACCGCGCCGAGCTCGTACGCGCGCTGCGCCGAGTACTCGCGGGCGAGGAAGAAGATCTCGCGCGCGGCCTTCTGGCCGATCTGCCGGGCGAAGTAGGCGCTGCCGTATCCGGCGTCGAACGATCCGACGTCCGCGTCCGTCTGCTTGAACCGGCCGTGCTCGGCCGAGGCGATGGTGAGGTCGCAGACGATGTGCAGGGAGTGTCCCCCTCCGGCCGCCCAGCCGGGCACCAGGGCGATGACGACCTTCGGCATGAACCGGATCAGGCGCTGCACCTCGAGGATGTGCAGGCGCCCGCCGGAGGCCGCATCCTGCTCGCCCTCGTAGCGGTAGCCGTCCGCGCCGCGGATGCGCTGGTCGCCGCCGGAGCAGAACGCCCAGCCGCCGTCCTTCGCGCTCGGACCGTTCCCGGTCAGCAGGACGACGCCCACCTTCGAGTCCATCCGGGCGTCCTCGAGCGCCCGGTACAGCTCGTCGACGGTCTTCGGGCGGAACGCGTTCCGCACCTCCGGCCGGTCGAACGCGATCCGTACGATCGCGCCGTCGAGGCTGCGGTGCGCGGTGATGTCGCTGAAGTCCCGCGCGACGTCCGAAGCGACCCAGACCTCGGGATCGAACAACTCCGACACGGGCATGCGCTCACCCTACGGGGGCACCATGGAGGGGTGCTGCCCGACGTCGACGACCTGCTGGGAACGCTCCGAGTGGTCGCGCTGCCGCTCGTCACCCGCTTCCGCGGCATCACGGTGCGGGAGGCGGCGCTGCTCGAGGGTCCGGAGGGGTGGACCGAGTTCGCGCCGTTCGTCGAGTACGACGATGCCGAGGCCGCGCGCTGGCTGGCCGCTGCGATCGAGTTCGGCTGGTCGCCGCCGCCCGCGCTGCGCCGCTCCGCCGTGCGGGTCAACGCGACGGTCCCCGCCGTGCCGGCCGACGCCGTGGCCGGGGTCCTGGCCCGGTTCCCGGGCTGCCGCACCGCGAAGGTGAAGGTCGCGGAGCCCGGCTCCTCCCTCGCGGAGGATGTCGCCCGGGTGCGCGCCGTCCGCGCGGTCCTGGGCGTCGAGGGGCGCCTGCGTGTCGATGCGAACGCCGCCTGGAACGTCGACGAGGCGGAGCACGCGCTGCGGATGCTCGCCCGCTCCGACCTCGAGTACGTCGAGCAGCCCTGCGCGACCGTGGACGAGCTGGACGAGCTGCGGCACCGGATCAAGGACCTCCGGATCCCGATCGCTGCGGACGAGTCGATCCGGCGTGCCGAGCGTCCCGATGCCGCCGCGGCCGCGGTCGATGTCGTGATCGTCAAGGCGGCGCCGCTCGGCGGGATCCGCGCGGCGATCGGGATGGTGCAGCGGTTCGGGAAGCCGGCCGTCGTCTCCTCGGCGCTCGACACCTCCGTGGGGCTGTCGATGGGGGCGCACCTGGCCGCGGCGCTCCCGGAGCTGCCCTACGACTGCGGGCTCGGCACGGCCGCGCTGCTCGCCGCAGACGTCGCCGAGGAGCCCCTGCTCCCTGTGGCGGGTTCGATCCCGGTCCGCCGGGTGACCCCGTCGGCGGCGTTGCTCGACCGCTGGTCGGCGGACGCCGAGCGGACCGCGTGGTGGGAGCAGCGCCTCCGCCGGACCTACGCCCTGCTGTCCTGATTCCGTTGCGAAGGGGTTCTTGGGCCTTCGGCGCAAGAACCCCTTCACAACGCACTCAGGAGGGGCTGGTGGGGAGACCGGCGTAGGAGTGGAGCCCGTGGAAGAAGACGTTCACCACGCCGAAGTTGAACAGGATGCACGCGTAGCCGATCAGGTTCAGCCAGGCGGAACCGGTGCCCCGCCAGCCGAGAGTCGCGCGGGCGTGGAGGTAGCCGGCGTAGACGACCCAGATGATGAACGTCCACACCTCCTTCGTGTCCCAGCCCCAGTAGCGGCCCCATGCGTGATCCGCCCAGATCGCGCCGGCGATGAGCGTGAAGGTCCACAGGATGAAGCCCACGACGCTGATCCGGTAGGCGAGGTTCTCGAGCCGGTCGGCTTCGGGGACGGTCGCGAGCAGCCGCAGCCGCTCGGGGCGCCCGGATTCCGCGCGCTTCCTGCGGAGGACCTGCAGCAGCTGCGCCGCGGACAGCGCGGCCGCGAGGGTGAAGAAGCCCGTGCCGAGCATCGCGACGAGCACGTGCAGCACCAGCCAGTAGGACTGCAGCGCGGGCGGCAGCGGGGACACGGCGACGTGGTAGCTGACGGTCGCGATGCCGAGCAGGATCACCACGAACCCGGAGATCGGCGCCCCGAGGAACTTCAGGTCGACGCGGGTCAGCGCGACGAGGAAGACCACGACCATGATCAGCGTGCCCGTCATGGCGAACTCGTACATGTTCGCCCACGGCACCCGGCCGGCAGCGATGCCGCGGAGCACGGCCGCCGTCAGGTGCAGGGCGGCGCCGACGAGCATCAGGGCGATGCCGGAACGGGCGGCGGCACGACGACCCCGGGCGGGGGCCTCCGGCGGGGCGGGCGGCGCCGCGATCAGCACGGCGGTGCCACCGGCGGAGGACTCGACGTCCGCGACCTGACGAACGAGGTCGACGTTCGCCTGCGACTCGGCCGACCGTCGGGCGAGGTCCAGTGCGAACGCGATGAACGCGATCAGGTACACGGCGATCGCCGAGATCAGCAGGAGCTCTGAGATCTGATCGAGCGGATTCACCACGGCAGCAGCCTAAACGCCGTGCCCGGAACCGACTGCGGCCTGGAGGACCCGATCAGGTCCGCTGCACCCCCTCCCGGAACGCCCGTGGCGCCGGCGGCACCCCGCGCATGGCGCGGAGCAGGGAGGCGGGGACGGTCGCCCATCAGACGGAGGCCTTCTCGCGCGCGGCCTCCGGCAGGGCGGCGCGGTGCCTCTTCTCGAGATCCGCGACCGCTCGGGCGAGGTTCGGATCGTCGCCCCGCGCGAGACCCGCGTACTCGACGAGGACCTCGTCCCCCTCCTCCCGCACCTTGATCCACATGCGACGCCGGGGCACCAGGAGGGACGTGATCAAGCCGAGCACCGCCAGCGCGACGAAGAGCGCGACCCACTGCTGCGACGGGTCGTGGTGGATGTCGAAGGCGGCGTACCGGGTGATGCCGTCGAGCTTCACGGTGCCCAGGCCGTCCGGCAGGGTCCGGGCCTGACCGATCTTCAGCTGGACGGGGTCCTTGGTGCCGGCGACCTCCTTCATGTGGGAGGTGTCGAGCTCGTAGACGTTCCTCGGCGTGCCCGCGTCGAGCCCGACGTTCCCCTCGTAGACCAGGAAGGACACGAGGCTCTGCTTGCCGGCGGCCGGGAAGATCGAGGTGAAGCTGCCGTCCGTCTGCTCCGCCGCGGTCGGGTAGAGGAAGCCGACCAGGCCGATCTGCTTCTTCTGGTTCGTGGTGTCCGGGACCTTCACGACGCCCAGCGACGTCATCTGGGTGTTCTGCGGCCGGAACGGCACCGACTGCGAGAACGCGACCGACCCGTCCGGGTTGGTCACGGTGACGTGTGCGGCGTACCCGTTGCCGAGCAGGTACACGCTGGTGCCCGCGATCTCGAGCGGGGAGTTCACCTTGATGACGGCCGACTTCGGCTGCTGGCCGGGCAGCCTCGTCGTGACGTGAGCGGTGTAGTCGATGGCCTCGCCGAAGGCGGCGAGGTTCTGCTGCTCGTAGGCGACGTCGAGCCGATCGAGCTTCAACGAGTAGCCCTGCAACGACCCGTCGTTGAAGAAGCGACCCGGGGTGAGCGAGTCGTAGGAGGTCTGGGCGTTCACGAAGGTGTCGCCGGTGACGAGCACGCGCTGCCCCGTGTAGGTGAAGCCGCCCCCGACGAACACCGTCACGAGCACGCCGACGAGCGCGCTGTGGAAGAGCAGGTTGCCGGTCTCGCGCAGGTACCCGCGCTCGGCGGACACGCTCGTGCCGTACCGGGCGGTCCGGTAGCGCGCCGACTTCAGCACCCGCTCCCCCGCGGCGAGCGCCTCCTCCACGGCGACGCCGCGCAGACGGACGGAGGAGGACGAGGGCAGCTGGGTGAAGCGCGACGGCGTCCGTGGCGGGGCCTTGCGCATCGCCTTCCAGTGGTGCCGCAGGCGTGGCACCACGCAGCCGATCAACGAGATGAACAGCAGCAGGTAGATCGCCGAGAACCACAACGACGTGTAGACGTCGAATCCCTGCAGCGCGTCCACGACCTTCGACAGGCCCGGGTTCGCCTGCTGGTACTGGATGACGCCGTTCGGGTCGCTCGAGTTCTGCGGGATCAGCGACCCGGGTACCGCGGCGACGGCGAGCGCCAGGAGCAGCAGGAGCGCCGTGCGCATGCTCGTGAGGGTGCGCCAGCCCCAGCGCACCCACTCGAGCGGGCCGAGTCGCGGGTTGACGACGCCCGCCTCCTCCGAGGCCTTGTCGTCCGAGAAGCTGTTCTGGGCGTCAGATGGGCGAGACATAGCCACCCAACGTCGACTGGAGGGCGGCCACCGCGAGGCCCCATATCCCGGAGAGCATCAGCACGCCCACGACGACGAGCAGCGCACCGCCCGCGAGGTTGATCGCCCGGATGTGCCTCCGCAGCACGGCGACAGCGCCGGTCGCCCAGCCGAATCCGACGGCCAGCAGCATGAACGGCAGTCCGAGGCCGATCGAGTAGCAGACGGCGAGCGCCGCGGCGGTGCCGACGGTCCCGCCCGAGAGCGCCATGATCTCGATCGACCCGAGCATCGGCCCGATGCACGGCGTCCAGCCGACGGCGAACACGGCGCCGAGCAGCGGGGCGCCGATGAGGCCGGCCCGGGGCCGCCATTCCGGCGTCAGCCTGCGTTGGAGCGGCCCGAGGCCCCCGACGAAGACGAGCCCCAGGACGATGACGAGCACACCGGCCACCCGGGTGATCACTGCCTGCCACTGCAGGAGGAAGTAGCCGGCCGAAGCGAAGACGACGAAGGTCAGCACGAAGACGAGGGAGAAGCCGAGCACGAACAGTGCGGCGCCGAGCACCATCCGTCCGCGCGCGCGGTCCTCCGGTCGGTCGGCGCCCCCGACGAAACCGAGGTACCCGGGCACGAGCGGCAGCACGCACGGCGACGCGAAGGACAGCGCTCCGGCCGCGATCGCGACGGGTGCGCTGAGCAGCAGCCCGCCGGCGAGCGTCACGCGGCCGTCCCGTCGACGGCGTCCTGGATGTACTGGTTCAGGATCGACTTGTTGGCCAGCCCGACGATGCGCGCCACGACCCTGCCCTTCCGGTCGAGCACGAGGGTGGAGGGGACCGCCTTCGGCGGCTTGCTCGACTCGAAGGCGAGCTGCACGGACGCGCCCTCCTCCTGGTCGACGATGCTCGGGTAGGTCGACTTGTAGGTCCGTTCGAACCCGGCCGCGGTCACGCTGTCGTCGCTGACATTCACTCCGACGAACTGCACCTCCCCGGCGTACGCGGTGGCCAGCGCGTTCAGGGTGGGCGCCTCCGCCCGGCACGGCGGACAGCCGGCGTACCAGAAGTTGACGACGACGACCTTGCCCAGGTACTGCTTCGACGAGAACGTGGAACCGTCGATGGTCTTGCCGGAGAAGGTGACGGGCGCGGTGGTCGGCTGCTTCCACTGCTCCCACGCACCGTTGCCCGCGCTGATGTACCCGGAGTTTGCCGTCTGCGCGCCCTGCTCCGAGCAGCCGGTGAGCAGCAGGAGGGCGGCGAGCACGGGGGCGACGAGCCTCGCGCGCCTCATGTCGCGCCTCGATCGACGGCGCCGAGCACGAGGTCGCCGGCGGGGTCCTCGTAGCCGGTCTCGATCACCCGGCCGTCTCGGATCGCGAAGGAGGTGACGGACGACAGCGCGCAGCGGCGGTGCCGCGGGTCGTGCGGGAGCGGAGCGCCGACCACGCTGCGGTGCACCATCCAGATCGGCAGCTGATGGCTCACGATGACCACGTCGTGGTCGGGGTCGCCGGCCCGCAGCGCGTCGAGCACAGCGAGCCGCATGCGATCGCGGATCTCCACGAACGCCTCGCCCCACGAGGGCCGGAGCGGGTTGCGGAACAGCAGCCAGTCAGTGGGGGTGCGCAGCACGCTTCGGCCGACGGAGCGCCCCGCGAATCGGTTGCCTGCCTCGATGACGCGCTCGTCCGGTTCGATCTCGAGACCGAACGTCTCCGCGATCGGCTGCGCCGACTGCTGCGTGCGCAGCAGGGGCGATGCGATCAGCCGCGTCACCGGCTTGTCGGCCAGCCATTCGGCGGTCGTCGCGGCCATCACGCGGCCGCGATCGGACAGCCGGAACTCCGGGAGTCGCTCGTAGACGACCCCGGCGGGATTGTGCACCTCGCCGTGGCGGACGAGATGCAGGGCTCGGGCGACCACCCCGGCAGTGTAGGGAGCGCACGTAAGAGCAAGTGCCACACGCCGTAGAAGAATCGCCTCCCCGGTGCATTTCGAAGGGATTCCTGGAGCCCGAGGAGGACAGGATCCCCTTCGAAATGCACCGACACCTCGCCACGTAGGCTGTTCGCCCGTGACCGCGCGCCTTCTGATCTCCGAGCTCTCCGCACGCGAGGACGGCGCCGTCGCCGTCGCCGGCTGGGTCGAGACGGTCCGGGATCAGAAGAAGATCCAGTTCGTCGTGCTCCGCGACGAGTCCGGCTCGGTGCAGCTCGTGCGCCCGCGGCCGGAGGGGGACGACGCGATCTCCCTCGCGATCTCCGGGCTGGCGCTCGGGAGCTTCGTGCGGGTCCAGGGCCAGCTCAAGCACGACGAGCGCGTGAAGCTCGGCGGAATCGAGGTGCGTGTCGAGGCGTTCGACGTGGTCGCCGCGAGCGAGCCCGAGCAGCCGATCGCCGCGGACTCCTCCATCGACAAGCGCCTCGACCATCGTTTCCTCGACCTGCGCAACCCGGTCAACGCCCTGATCTTCAAGGTGCAGACCACGTTCGAGCACGCCCTTCGCGTGTGGTGGGTCGAGCACGGCTACGTCGAGATCCACACGCCGAAGCTGATGGCCAGCCCCTCGGAGTCGCGAGCCGAGCTGTTCCAGGTGCCCTACTTCGAGACGACCGCGTACCTGTCGCAGAGCCCGCAGCACTTCAAGCAGATGGCGCAGGCCGCCGGCTTCGGGAAGATCTTCGAGATCGCGGACGCGTTCCGCGCCGACCCGTCCTTCACCGCCAGGCACGCGACCGAGTTCACGAGCATCGACGCGGAGATCAGCTGGATCGACAGCCACGAGGACGTGATGGCGATGCACGAGGCCGTGCTCGTCGCGGGCTTCCAGGCGGTCGCCGACCAGCACGGGGAGGACATCGAGCGGCTGTTCGGCTTCTCGATCGAGGTGCCGACCGTACCGTTCCCGCGCATCCCGCTCGCCGATGCGATCCGCATCGTGGCCGAGCGCGGGTACGTCGTGCCGCGCGCCGACGGCGACCTCGACCCCGAGGGCGAACGACGCGTCTCCGCCTACGTGAAGGAGGAGTTCGGTCACGACTTCGTGTTCGTCACGGACTACGCGACCGGGATCCGGCCCTTCTACCACATGCGTCACGCGGACGTCCCGGGACTCACGAACAGCTACGACCTCGTCTACCGGGGCACCGAGATCTCGACGGGCGCACAGCGCGAGCACCGCATCGACGTGCTGCTCGAGCAGGTGGCCGACAAGGGCCTCGACCCCGCGGAGCTCGCCTCGTACCTCGAGTTCTTCCGGTACGGCGTCCCCCCGCACGGCGGCTTCGGCATGGGGCTCGCGCGCGTGCTGATGCTCATGCTGGAGCGCTCGAGCATCCGGGAGACGACCTACCTGTTCCGGGGCCCGAACCGCCTGCTGCCCTGAGCCCCGCCGGTGCCGCCGGCCCGCATCTGCGGCCGGACATGGTCGAGGACGTCCAGGCCGATCCGGTCGCGGTCTCGGGCCACGGCTCGTAGCCAGGAGGTCAGGCGTCCGCAGCGGCCAGCAGGTCGGCGCGGAGACGGTCGGGGTCGACGCGCCAGCGGTCGTGGAGCGCGGTTCCGACGAGCACGACCGGGATGTCGTCGTGCCAGCGCACATCCAGGTCGGCGTCCTCGAGGATCGACCGCTCCTGCACCTCGACGGCGACGCCGTCCGCCGCGAGCCCGTCGACGACCCGCGCGACGACCTCCCGCGCCTCGTCGCAGAGGTGGCAGCCGGGCTTGCCGATCAGGGTCACGGAGGGGGTCAGCACCCTTCCGAGGCTACTCACGCCGTAGCGTGCCGAAGGTGCACGACGAGCCCACCCTGCTGCCCGCGACCCATGCCGACGCCGCCGAGATCCTCGTCCTGCAGCGGGCCTCGTGGGTGACGGAGGCGATCACGAATCGGACCCTCGACATCCCCGCGCTGCACGAGGAGCTGGCGGACGTGCTGGCCTGGGTGGACAGCGCCTGGGTGCTGCGCGACGGCCCCCGGCTGATCGGCGGCGTGCGGGCGTCCCTCGACGGGACGACCTGGCGGATCGGACGCCTGATGGTCGCGCCCGATCGGCGCGGGCAGGGACTCGGGAGGCGGCTGCTCGCGCACATCGAGTCGGTCGCACCGCCCGAGGTGCGGACGTTCGCACTCTTCACCGGCACCGGCAGCCTCCGCAACCTCGGGATCTACGAACGGGCCGGCTACGTGCGCCGGCGCGCGGACGTCGACGTGGTGCACCTCGAGAAGCCACGCGATCCGGGTCGCGCGCAGGCCCCCGATCTAGACTGACCGGGCGATGACCGACGATGCTCCGAAGCCCGATCTGACGCTGCCGGTCGCCGCGTTCTTCGACGTGGACAAGACCCTCGTGAACGGGGCGAGCCTGTTGTTCCTCGCTCGGGCAGCGCGCTCGCTCGGCATCGTGTCGTGGCGCGACATCCTGCGGTTCGGCCTGAAGGCGGCGTCGTTCCGGCGGAAGGGCGAGTCGCTGTCGGTGCTGGACGAGGTCCGGGATCGCGGCATGCGCCTGCTCGCCGGCCAGCACGCGGAGCGCCTCCACGCCCTGGCGGAGCAGGTCGTCAGCACCATGCAGCCGCGCATCTGGCCGGAGACGCGAGCACTGCTGCTCGCCCACCTCGATGCGGGGCACGAGGTCTACCTGATCTCCGCGACGCCGGACTTCCTCGCGCAGGAGCTCGCCTCGACGCTCGGGGCGACGGCCGGCATCGGCAGCGGGCTCGAGATCCAGGACGGCATCTTCACCGGCCGTTTCACCTCCGGCACGATGCACGGGCCCGAGAAGGCCCGCGCCGCGCAGGCGATCATGGCCGAGCGCGGCCTGGACCCTGCGGACTGCTACGCCTACAGCGACTCCAGCAACGATCTGCCGCTGCTCAGCGCGGTGGGGACGGCGGTCGCCGTCAACCCCGACCACGGCCTCGCGCGGCACGCCCGGGAGTCCGGATGGCGGATCCTGCAACTGGACCCGGCGAGCATCCGTGCGGAGCGCAAGCGCGTCAAAGCGGCATCGCAGTCGGGCTGAGCGTCAACGCCCGACACGCGGCCCCGCTCGCGGGACGTCGCTGAAGCCTCGCTGAGCGCAGGGTGCACGCAGCGAGACCTCACTGGGGCGGACGCAGCGCGCCCGCCCGGATCACTTCTTGTTGCGGCGCTGGTGGCGCGTCTTGCGCAGCAGCTTGCGGTGCTTCTTCTT
>JABBOB010000002.1:110021-136173 GCA_019352055.1 Acidobacteriota bacterium | reverse complement strand
AGAGCAACGGCCTTCTAATCCGTAGGTTGCAGGTTCGAGTCCTGCTCGGGGCACGGAATACCTGGTCGGATTTGTCTTACGGCGTCGGTCACGAAGCCGAGCGCAAGGAAACCCCGACATTCGATCGAGGTGATCGGCCGCAGCGGCGCTTCCCACGGTGCGGCTCCTGGGGATGTCCTGCGTCAGGGACAGCTTCGAACGACCGAGGTACTCCGCGATCGCGCGGGCGCCCGTGCCGGCGCCGTCGAGCGCTGTCGCGGTCGTCCCGCCGAGCGCGCGACGCTCCTCGACGGATCGCCGCAGAACGGGCCACCGGATCGGTCCGCAGCGCGTCAGCCCGAACTGCCATGGCGAGGATGCCCGACAGCACCGCGCAGGTCGTCTTCGCCGTCCAGGGCCGGAGACCGCGGAGACGCGGCGCGCTCGTACCCCGCACCCGGGCGCAGCGAGATGGGTCGGCACCGCAGTCGTCATCGCGGTGATCGCAACGTTCTGGGCGATCTCCTGGTTCACGACCGACGCCTCGAACGGTGAACGTGTCCACTCACAGACCAACACACGCACGAGGGCCATCCCCCGTCTCCGAAGCCTGCTTTGGAGACATGGTCTCAACGGGCCGCTATCCCGCTGACCGACGCTCTGCGACACTGACATCATGCCTACGGACAGCTTCATAGCGACTCGACGCGTGATCGGAGCGGGTCTCGCTGTTGGCGTTGCAGTGGCAGTCGTCGAGGTCGTCGGGCACCTCGCGGGCGGGGCTTCGACCGCGACGGCTGCAGCCGGTGCCGCGATCGTCATGGCCGTCGGGATAGGCGTCGCCTTCAGGAAGAACCCGAAGCGCGGGCGGCAGCGCCACTGAGGCACGACCACCGCTCAGGTGCCCGCTCCTGAGACTGCGGCCGGCGTACCCTCCGGCCGTGTCCGCAACTCCGGGACGTCTCGCCGTGCGAGCGGTCAGGGTTCTCCCGGCCGCAATCTCCTCCGCAGCCGGGAGAGGAACGACCCCTACCCCGGTGATTCCCTGCCCGACCGAGCCTCGACGATGGTCACGATGATTCTGAAGACCCCTCTCGAGCAGCCGCACCGGGTGGATCCGGTCGATCGCTCGTCATGCACGGCGAACCATCTGCACCGGTGACGCAGCGACACGCGACGAGTCCGACTCCGACCGCGACCAGGAGTCCGGGCCGCTGGCCGTCGGCCGTCCGGTAGGGCCGTCCGTCCAGTCGGTCGGTCGCCCCGCCGGCCTCGGTCAGAGGAAGGACCCCACGAACGTGACACCACCGGAGCCTGCGCCGGAACAGGACGAAGTCGAGCTCTCCGCGGACGAGCACCAGGTGACCGGCGCTCCACGAGTCCGCTGAGGTCCACGCTGCGAGTGCGTCGACCCGGAAGGCGGCCTTCGTCGAGGCGGCGCGATGGTCAGCACCCTCAGGGTCGCCGGACGAAGATCGAAGCACGGGTTGGGAGGCCGTACCGATGAGCACCAGTCAGGAGCAGCACGAGTCAGCACGTGGCGCGCACGAGTTGATGACGCCCGAAGTGAATGTGCAGCGGATCATGCGGACCGGCACCGTGTGGTTCGCCACCGCGGTCGGGACGGTCGGCGTCTTCCTCGGCCTCGTGCTCGCGTCGGGCTGGCGACCGGCCCGACTGGCCGCGCCCGATCAGGTCCTGTGGTGGATCGGAACGCTCCTCGTGGTCGTCAGCATCGGCCTGCTCGGCTGGTCCGGTTGCCCGGTCCTCGAGGTCGATGTGCCGACTGCCGACCGCAACAAGACGCGAACGATGCAGTGGGGAACCGCGCTGTTCATCATCGGGGGAGCACTTGCCGCCACGGCCCTGCTGGTCAGCACCGCGACCTGACGCGCACGCGGACGGGTCATGGAGGTGCACGCTCACGCAGCAGCAATCCGACGAGCTGCTCCGACCGTCGACTGGCGGTCTGCCGCTCCCCCAGGACACCGCCCCCGCACCTCCACTCGCCCCTCACCCCGACGGCCCGACTCTGCCGCCACTCGATGTCCGAGGACCCGCACCATGGGCCTCCGGCCTCCGCGCGCGTCGCGCCGGGCGCCGGGCGGCATGCGCGCAGTGGCACGCCGCGCGTTGCCGGCGGGCGGCCGTCGTGAGATCGTGCGACGTGGCCTCACCGCAAGCCTTGACCGAGGCCGAGCGACGCACCGTCGCCTTCTGGGCCGCCACCTGCGCGGAGCGATGGCTGGCGGTCTTCGAAGCGGAAGCGCCCGACGACCTCCGCCCGAGGGACGCGATCGCCCGAGCTCGGGCCTTCGGGCGCGGCGAGCTCGACGCCGCGACCGAGATCCGTCGGCGTTTCGTCGCAGGTCGTGCAGCACATGCCGTGCAGCGCCCGGCCGCCATCGCTGCCGCCCGCTCCGCGGCCCAGGCTGCCGGCGTCGCGCACATGGGTGCGCACGCGCTGGGTGCAGCCGCGTACGCAGCGAAGACGGCAGCCCTCTCCACCCCGGACCGGCCCTCGGCTGCCGAAGACGAAGTGTCGTGGCAGCTGAGCCGGCTGAGCGAGGAGCAGCGGGCCGCGCTCCGACGACTGCCGCTGCTGGGAGAGGACACGGCCGGCCCCCTCCGACCCGGGCTGCTCGCCGCCGGCGTCCTCGGCATCGCGATCACCCGGATCCAGGCCGATCTGCGCACCTGAACCGGGAGCAGACGGCCCGCCGGGGTTCAGCTGCGGGGTGCGACCTCGCGGCATCCGCCCGTCGGGGGCAAGAGGTGCTCGATCGGCGCACCGAGGAGGTCCTCGGAGGCGAGCGCGCCGACGACCATCGTCGTCCCGGACCCGCCGACGACGCCGGGGAGGAGCAGCGCGAGCTGGTACCCGTCCAGCCGGCGGGCTCGCAGGAGCGCGACGACCACGCCCGCTCCGGCGGGCAGGAGCGGCAGGGCAGCCACGACGAAGCGCCACCCGGTCGCGTCCCGCGGTCCGCCCCGGACGGACAGGGCGATGTCGGCCAGCAGCACGGTGCCGACACCTCGCGATGCCCGAGCCCGGGACGCCACCGCGCGCGGCCGTGGTCGACGTCGCTCGATGTCGGTCGCCAAGCCCAGCGTCCCGGGTCGCGGCGACCGCGTCGCCGGTGGTGTGGGATGTCCGGGTGCCACGCGAAGTCGAACAGTCGGCCGCCGAGTCCCCGACGGCGGATCCGGTTCCGGTCCGCTACGGGGTCTTCCTCACTCCCGACCCGGCGACGAGCGCAGCGGTCGCGAGCGTGACCGGCTTCATCCGTGCTCAGTACGGACTGGTCTCCGCCGGCGCGTTCCCGCCGCACGCGACGCTCGCCGGCAGCCTGCCGATCAGCGACGGGGCTCAGCTCGAGCACCGACTCGACACGGTTCTGCGGCGTCGGCCCGCGATCCCCATCGAGAACCGTGGCGTCCGGATCCTCGGCGACATCGTCATCTACGACATCGACAGCATCGACGGTCGACCGAACGAGGCACTCCGCGAGCTCGCGATCGAGATCGACTCCGCGGTCCGCCCACTGATCGAGGTCACGAGCGGGCTGGCGGCCGACACCCACGACGGCTCGCGCTTCCACGCGCATCTCTCGCTCGCCAGCCACGAGCTCTACGGACGGCCCGACCTCCTCCCGGAGGTCGCCGCGTACGCCGAGGCGCTCCCCGTGCACGTGCCCCCTCGCTTCACCGCGGACACCGTCACCCTCTACCGGTTCGAGCACCCCAGCTGGGAGGGCGCATGGTGGACGTCGATGACCTGGACCCACCGACGCACCTGGCGCCTCACCCCGGCGTCCTGACCAGCGTCGCGATGGGGTGCCGGCTGGGCGCACGTCGCCCGGTCGGCGCAGAGGACGCACCGCCGGGACCCGTTCAGCCGACCGATCCGACCGCGTCGGACGCAGCGGGCGCCGACCGGTCCGCACGCCCGTCGCCGATCGTCAGGGAATCGAGCAGGTCGTCGATGACCAGCGAGAACACGCCGATGCGTGCGTCGCCGATGCCGTACGGCACCCACAGGATCCCGTCGTGCGCGATGGCGCCGCACGAGTAGAGCACGTTGGGGACGTACCCGTCCTGGCTCCGCTGCTGGGGGCGGAGGATCGGGTCGACGGTTCGCGCGAGCACGACGCCGGGGTCGTCGAGATCGAGCAGCAACGCACCGAGCGAGTAGGTGCGCATCGGACCGACCCCGTGCGTCAGGACGAGCCACCCGCGATCCGTCTCGATCGGCGAGCTGCAGTTGCCGGTCTGCACGACCTCCCACGCCTCCGTCGGCACATGGATCACCGCCTCCTCGGTCCAGTGCAGACCGTCCACCGACCGGGCCAGCGAGATGCTCTCCCCGTCCGTCCGCGTGAGCGCGCAGTGCCGCCCGGCGACCGCGCGCGGGAAGAGGGCCATGCCCTTGTTCCGCGCGCCGTTCCCCGTGAGCCGGTGGATCCGGAAGGTGGCCAGATCCGCAGACCGGATGAGCCGGGGAGCGATGTCACGGCCGTCGTAGGCCGTGTAGGTCGCCTGGTAGTGCTCCTCGCCGTCGTCCGTCTCGAAGCGGACGAACCGGGCGTCCTCCATGCCCTGGAACTCCTCGACCGCCGACGGCAGCAGGACGCGCTGGGACAGCCGGCTGGCGGGGTCGAAGCGCGCCTCGTAGGTCGAGCCGACCATCGCCCGGAGCACGGCGAGCTCCGCAGGGCTGTCGCGGTGCACCGTGAGGTCGCCGGGCAGATCGATGAGCGCGTGCTCGACGTCCTCCGCGGTGAGCTGCTCGGGCAGCCGGCCGAGCACGGACGAGGACAGCTCGTTCAGCCTGCCCTCGTGCTCGAGCGCGGAGCGCAGGTGCGCGCGGTCCCACGTCCCGGCGGTGATCCGTGCCGTGTCGAGCGGCGCGGCACGATCGAGGAACCGCCACGAGCGGCCGGGCCCGATGACGGCCTCGGCGAACTCGATCGAGGACACGTGGCCCTCCCCGATCGCCCGCAGCGCGACGGCGACCCGGATCTCGCCGCTGCCGAGGCCCGACTGGTCGACGTGCAGCACGGCACTCGGGTTGCAGAGCGCTGCAGCCTCGACCGCGTACTCGGCGGTGAAGGTCGCGCCGAGCAGGAGGGCACGCGGGTCGTCCAGCGCTCCGGCGGCGGCCACCCGGGAACCGACCGCGCGCGCGTGGGTGCGCAGGATGGCGGGCGTGTCCACATGTCGGGAACCGAAGTCCGCGAGCAGCTGCTCGACGAGCCCCTCGACGCGATGCTGGGGGATGCGCATGACGCGATCCACGATCTCGGCGGCCCGCGACCGCGTCGAGGCGACCCCCTCTCCCGGCAGGAACAGGCGAGCGACGACCCGGGAGGGATCCGGTTCGAGTCGGGCTGCGTGCTCCTCGACGACGAGTGTCACGAGGCGACCTCCATGCCGGCGTAGCGACGCGCGAGCTGCCACGTGCTGAGGGCGGCGAGGGTCGATTCGGCTCCCCGGTTCTCGTTGCGACCGTCGATCTCGAGCCCGTCGTACCCCGCGCCCGAGGCGTGGTCGACCATGGGGGTCCGCGAGTCGTTGTCGCCCTCGAACCACGCCCACGCGAGCCGGATGCCGTCGAGCCACCCGGATGCGCCGGTGACCTCGAACGCCGCAGCGCAGGCGTCCGCGATCGCCGCGACCTCGATCGGCTGCTGGTCGAACATCAGGCCGTGATCCTCCGCCCCTCGGCCGGCCGTCCCGGTGACGGACAGGCGTCCGTCGCGGGTCTCCCGGTCCAGCACGAAGCCCACGAGCTCGAGTCCGCGCGCGGTCGCTGCGGCGTCCCCCACCGCGACGCCCGCCGAGAGGAGCGCCTCCGCGATCGACCCGCTGCCGTAGGTCATCCGCGTCTCGGGCCACAGCCACGCGGCGTCCCTCGGCGGCGGGACCATCCCGATCAGCCGGCGCACGATCCGCCGGGCATCGTCCTGCTCCGGGTGCAGCCGCAGGACCGCCGCCGCGCCGAGAGCCGCGAATGCGGACGCGTGCAGATGACGGGATTGCCGCCGCGCGGCGCGGGTGAACACGCGGAGCGCGCGGCGACGCAGGAGCGGCGTGGGGGCCGCTCCTGCCGCGATGCCCGAGGCCCAGACCGCGCGGCCCCACCAGTCCCCCGTCCCGGCCTCGTCGGTCCAAGCCCCTCCGACGGCGCGCCGGTTGTGCGCTCGGCCGTCGTCCGTGACCGCGGCCTCGACGAACCGCAGATACGTCTCGGCGAGCGCGCCGAGCCGGTCGTCCTGATCGGGTTCCCGCACGACCACCAGCAGCGCGCGAGCGACGTCGTCCAGGCAGTACCCGTGCTCGGGACGCGCTTCGGCGTGCAGCGCGTGCTCGAAGACGCCCGTGCCGTCCGTCAGGCGCTCGAGATGGCGGTACCGGGGTGTCGCGACGCTCCTCCGAGCGCTCGGCAGGGTGCCCGTGAGCGCGCTCATGCGGCGAGCTCGGCCAGCAGACCGCCGGCGAGCGCGTCGTAGCGCCCGGCGACCTCCGCCCAGGTGGCATCGGCAGCCGGCGGGAGCGCGCCCGCCGGACGCTCGGG
The DNA here is from genome assembly GCA_019352055.1 of Acidobacteriota bacterium. Taxonomy (GTDB): domain Bacteria; phylum Actinomycetota; class Actinomycetes; order Actinomycetales; family Microbacteriaceae; genus Amnibacterium. Next base: position 129,617 of record JABBOB010000002.1, on the reverse strand, counting down.
CGCCTCCCCTGAGAACACGCTGCGCAGCGCTTCCGCGATGGCTGCAGGATCCTCGTGCGGCACGACGATCCCGGAGCCGCGGTCGAGCAGCTCGACCGCGTGCGGGAACGCGGTCGCCACCACGGGCAGTCCGGCGGCGAGCGCCTCGACGAGCACGCCGGACGTCACCTGCTCCCGGGAGTCGTAGGGCAGCAGCACGACGTCCGCTGCGGCGACGGCGAGCGCCAGCGAATCCGCATCCAGGTAGCGGTCGTCGAGCGTGACCGTGTCGTCGAGGCCGAGCTCACCGATGACCGCACCCAGGTGATCGCGGTACCGCTCGCCCTCGAAGGCGAGGACCTTCGGGTGCGACTGCCCGAGCACGGTGTAGTGCGCGCCCGGATCGGCGAGATGCCCCATCGCGCGGATGCCCCACTCGATCCCCTTGCCGGGCCCGATGAGCCCCCAGGTGAGCACGTTCCGGCCGCGCTCGTGCGTCGGAAGCGCGACCCGCGGCCCGTGCACCCCGTGCGGGATCAGCACGACCTTGCTCGACGGGACGGCATAGTGCTGCAGCAGGAGCGTCCTCGCGGTCTCGGTCATCACCACCAGGGAGGCGGCGAGCGCGCCGACCCGCTCCAGCACGGAGCGCTGCCCGGCAGTGGGGTGCGCGAGCACCGTGTGCAGCACGGCGATGACGGGTACCCGGACCTCCCGCATCAGCTGCAGGACCTCGTCACCGTCGGAGCCCCCGTAGATGCCGTACTCGTGCTGCACGATCGCGACGTCGCCGGCGCTCAACGCCGCCGCGGCGCGGAGCAGGCTGCCTCGGTCGCCGGGCACCAGCGCGACGGTCTGGTCGGCGCGCAGCGGCGTCGGAGCCGGCTCCCGCGCCTCCTCCGCATCGAGCACGCGCACGATCCGCACCGCCGCGCCCGGAGCGAGCGCCATCGCGGTGGCGAGCGAGTGCGTGAAGGTCGCCAGCCCGCACCTGGTCGGCGGAAAGGTGGAAAGGAATCCGAAACGAGTCATCGCCGAGGCCTCACGTGGTGTCGAGACCCTGGTGTCCCAGCGCGCTCGACCATGGCGAGACGTCTGCCGATCGGCATCCCCCGTGGAATCGCGGCATCGGCGCGACGATCCGGTTCACGCGTTCGAGGTGGAGTGTTCCGAAGGCGCCCTGGGCGGAGCATACCCCGGACGGCCCGCTCACCCCAGGATCCGCCGGTAGACCGCCAGGTAGTCCTCCACCATGCGCTCGACACCGAACCGGCGGGAGGCCGTGGCCCGGACCGCAGCCCGGTCGAGTCGCACGGCCTGTTCGACAGCCGTGACGGCGGCGTCGAGGTCGTCCACCGCGAACCCCGTGACGCCCTCGTCGACGACGTCGGGCATCGAGCCCCGGCGGTAGGCGACGACGGGGGTGCCCGTCGCCATCGCCTCCACGACGGAGAGCCCGAACGGCTCGTCGAAGTGGATCGGGTGGAGCAGGACGGCCGCGGACCCGAGCACCCGGGATCGTTCGGCCGGCCCGACCGAACCCAGGAAGACGACCCGGTCGCCGTCGATGTGCGGCGCGACGCGGTCTGCGAAGTACGCCGCGTCCTGGACGATGCCGCAGATGATCAGCCGGCGGCCGACCCGTGCGGCGATCTCGATCGCGTCCGCGGTGCCCTTGTCGGGATGGATGCGGCCGAAGACCACGAGATCCGAGGTCGGTGCGGCGGAGAACTCGAGCTCGGTGAGGTCGATGCCGTGCCGCACGGTCGCCACGTACTCGAGCTGCGGGGCGCGGTCGGCGTCCGAGATCGACACGTAGTGGGACCGGGCGGCCTCATAGGCCGGCAGGATGCGCGACCCCGAGAAGCCGTGGATCGTCGTGACGAGGGGGGCTCGCCACGACCGGGCGAACGCCAGCGGCAGCCAGTCGAGATGGCTGTGCACGATCTCGAACCCCGCGGACAGGTCGAGCGCGTGGGCGACGTGCATCGCCTCCCACACGCGCCCGTCCATGGTCGGGTCCTCCTCGTACCCCACCGGCGCCACCGCTTCGAGGGTCGCGCCGGTCACCGAGTCCGCCGTCGCGAAGAGCGTCACGTCGTGCCCCCGCGCGACGAGGCCCTCCGTCAGCAGGCCGGCGACCCGCTCCCAGGGGCCGTAGTGGCGCGGAGGCGTGCGCCAGGCGATGGGAGCGAGCACGGCGATCTTCACGGTGCTGATCCTGGTGCCGCGGTGACGCGGGTGCGCGCCCCCGACCGGATCAGCGGACGGGCTCGACGCTGGCGCGGATCTCGTCGAGCGCGACGAGCAGCGCCTCGAACGCCGGATGCGCGGGGTCGATCACCACCATGTGGTCGCCGCCGACGACGGTCACCGCGGCGTCCTGTCCGACCGCGCGAGCCGCGGCGACGTAGGTGTCGGACTGGTTCATGGGGACGACGTCGTCGCGGTCGCCGTGAACGATCCGGACCGGCAGCCGCGGCTCGATCAGCAGCATCGGGTCGGCCGCACGGTACCGCTCGGGGTGCTCGCTCGAGTCGCCACCGAGGAACTGCTCGACCGCACCGCCGCCGATGTGCTCCTGCTCCCCCAGGAGGAGGTTCAGCGCGCCGGCGAGGCTGACGGCACCGGCGAGCGGCACGACGGCACCGGGGCGACGGAGCGCCCAGACGGCGAGATGACCGCCCGCGCTGTGCCCGACGGTGATGGTGGGGCCGAGATCGACACCGAGCGACGCCGCTGCGACGGGGAGGTGCTCGATGGCGGCCGCCGTGTCCTCGAGGGTCCCGGGCCAGCCGCCTCCGTTCGGGAGCTGGCGGTACTCGATCCGCCAGACGTGCCAGCCGTGCGCGACGAGCGCCTCGGCGAGCGGGGCGGGGCCGTCGAAGTAGTCGGGCGTGCCGCGCCAGAACCCGCCGTGGATCAGCACGACCGTCCCTCGCGCGGGCCCCTCCGCCCGGTGGAGCACCCCGTACTGCATCGGGCCGTCGCCGTACTCGAATCGCTCCGTCACGACGGGGACGGTACTCGGCCCCCGCCCTGCGTCGGCTCCGCGGTCGCTCCGGCCTGCGGTCACCGGTTCAGCACCGTCACGACGGCGACCGCGCGGCTCCAGTACTGGCTGTAGTACGTCGGATCCGCGTTGGCCTGCACCGCGTGCGCGGCCTGGGTGGGCGACAGCGTCTTCCACGACGGGATCGCGACCAGCGCGGCGAAGAAGTCGTACGCCGCGGTGTAGGGCGTCATCCGGTCGGCGAGCGAGCCCCACGCTCCGTTCGCACGCTGCTGGAAGAGGCCGCGGCTGTCGGCGCCGGCGGCGTCGCCGTGGTCCAGGTTGACCAGCCCGGACTCCCCGATCGCGGTCATGACGCCGATCGCTTGCGTGTGCTGCCCGATCCCGAGCGCACGAGCGGCGTTGACGATGTGCGCGGCGTTGATGAGGCGGTCCTGGCAGAACCCGGCGACCGGCCCTGCAGGCACGCTGATCGTGCCGACCTTCACCGCCGCGACGGCCGGGCAGACGGGCGGCAGCGACGGCAGGAGCCTCGTCAGGAGCGCGCTCCGCCCGAGGAGCAGGAGCGAGCCGCCGACGAGCGTGACGACCAGGAGCCCGACGACGCCCCGCAGCACCCGGGTCATCGACATGCCCCGTGATCCGCTGTCCGCGGCGCGACGTTCGGAGCATCCATCGCTCGACGGTCGGGGCCGGGGGCGGAGGAATCGCCAAGACTCGGCCGCGCGGCGCCGGCTCGGCCTCCACGCTGGAGGCGGCCTGCGCGAAGCATGAGGAAACGGCAAGTCCCGGTGTTCCGAGGCCCCGGCTTCGAGGTTCATTGGAACACCGACCCGACGCTCTGGCGATGCCGGTATCCGAGCGCTCCTGGACCCCCGCGCCGCCGGCCGGGGAGATCGACGCCGCGGTCCGAGCGATTCCCGCCCCCGCATCACCCGGATCGCGCGGGAGCGCCCGGATGCGGCGGCACCGGCTGGCGATCCTCGCCGTCCTGCTGCTCGCGCTGGTGCTCGCCATGACCGCGGGCGACCGAGCGGCGTACACCGCCATCGCCTTCCCGACGAGGCCGGGCAGCCAGCAGGGCATCGCCACGGACGGCCGCTACACGTGGGTCTCCTCCGACGCCGGCGGCGGGATGGCCCGCATCGCCACCTACACGCGGAGCGGGAGCTACATCGGCACGAGTGCGAAGCTGCCGATCGGGCACGCTGCCGCCATCGCCTACCGCGTCGCGGACGGCCGGCTCTACGCCGCGAACGGCGGCTTGACCACCGAGCGCACCAGCGCCGACACGAGGATCTACGCCGTGGCGCTCGACCGGCGGCACATCGCCACCGGGGTGACGGCGACCTACGACTTCGGCTGGCTCGGGCGCAACGGGCTGGTCGCGATCGACAACCAGACGGACGCGATGGTGGTCATGGGGGGACCGGACGGCGGCCCGTGGAGGATCGCCGTCGCCCGCTTCCCGGTGGCGCGAAGGACGTCCCCGCCCCTGATGAGCGAGGTCGTGCCGATCCGCGACCCCCATGCGGTGCTCCAGGGTCTCGGAGCGGCGTCGGGCCGGCTCTACGTCTACGTCAGCGACGGGACCACCCGGGTCAGTCGCCTCGACGTGTTCACCACCTCGGGGATCCAGATCGCGAAGGACGTCCTCCCGTTCACCGGCGAGGCCGAGGGCCTGGCGATCGACCCGCGCACGGGCAGCATCTCGGTGGGCACGCACGCACCGAACCGGGTCCTGCGCCTCGACCCCCGGACCCCGGCTCCCCTGCCGTAGCCGCTCCTCCTGCGCTCAGCCGCGGGCGAGCGAGGACGGCAGGCGCACGGACGAGATCGTCATCGGCCGGTCGGAGACGGCGATGATCGCCGACTGGCGGACGAGGGTCTGCCGCTCGCCCTTCGGCTCGACGGTGTAGCTCGCCCGCGCACCGGGCTGGAGGGTCGCGGGCCCCTTCAGGACCTGCCACCAGTTCGAGGTGCCGCCCTCCGCCAGGTAGGCGAAGTGGGGCGTCACCGCGTGGTCGGAGGTGTTGACCGCGGTCAGCGTGACCTCGGCGATCTGCGTCGCCTTGCCGGGCACCGCGATCGCGGCCGCCATGCCGAGCCGGAGCGGGGCGGGTGCGAGCGCCCCGACGAGGGCGAGCACCACGGCGGGAAGGACCAGGATGACGGCGACCGCCGCCTTCGTCCCCGTCGACAGCCCGTCGATCGGCCGGGGCCGCCACGCGTGCTGGAAGGACCGGAGCGGCACCGTCGCGAGCGTCGCGAGCCACAGCGGGCTGAACTCCATCCAGTAGGCGAAGTCGCCCCGGGTCGCCACGAAGAACACGGTCACCGGGAGGATCGTCACCGCCGGTCCGAGCCGCCCCGGGAACAGCAGGATCGCGGCCACGAGGCCGGCGAGGAGCGCGACCGTGGCCGTCGAGAAGAGGTCGAGCGCACCGCTGCCGCTGGTCAGGATGTACGGGATGTCCACGACGCTCTGGCCGTGGACGATGGCGTGCTGGTCGAGCGGGATCAGGATCCCCTGCAGCCAGGCGGTCGGCTGCGTGACGATGAACGGCAGATCGATGAGCAGCCACGCGCCCGCGGCTGCGGCGAGGTAGCGGACGACGACGCGCGCGGCCGCCCGATGGCCGATCTCGCGGGCACGCAGCCCGTACAGCGCGACGGCCACGAACGGGACCACGAACCAGGCGAGCTGCTGCGCCGCGCAGGCGGCTCCGAGGGCGAGCCCCTTCAGCACCCCGACACGGCCGAGCCTCCCGCCGGCGCCGGTGCGATCGAACCGGAGCACGACGGGCACGAGGAGCGCGATCGCGATGAGGATCGGGGAGCCTCCGCTCGCGGCCCCCGCGAGCGGCTCGAGCACGAGCATCACGAGGACGACCAGGGGGCGCCAGACCGGAGCGACCCGGAACCACAGCACGAGCGTCGCGACGAGCAGCGCGCCCATCGTGACGAGCGGAGCGGCGACGGTCGGGTGGCGCAGGACCACCGCGACGCCCGCGGTGAGCAGCACGGCCAGTGGCGGGTAGCCGTACCGGTAGTCCGCGCCCCCGCCCATCGTCTTCGTCAGGGCGACATGGGCGAAGACCCCCGGCCAGTCGACGCCGTACACCGGCCGACCGTGCACGAGCTCGCCCGCCGCCTTCGCCGTGAGCGCCCCCTCGTCGTTCACCCCGTGTGCGAGGACGAACTCGCCGAGCAGGAGCACGACGCCGACGAGCAGCAGCACGAGGTCGACGCGTCCCGAGACGCGGGCGGACGGCGCCCCGGCGGCGAGCACGACGGCGAGCAGGAGCACCCCGAACGCGGCGATGGCGACGAGCAGCAGGACCCCGTGGGTGAGCTGCGGACTCAGCAGGTGACCGTGCGCGGCCGACGACTGCGCGACGGCGGCCTTCCACAGGCGCTGCGCCTCGGGGATGAGCGCGACGGCCACGACAGCCGTCAGCGCTCGCCGCACCCATTCGGGCACCGAACCCGACGACCACGTGCCCGGGCCCTCGGGATGCGTGCTCGGCGCAGCCGTGCCGCCTGCCGGCGCGGTCGACGCGGTGGCGGGCGCGGCCGCGAGCGTCATGCTCCGACGGTACGGCGGTGGATCTGACTCGCGTCGCAACGGAGTCCGGATCCGGCGGACGCGCACCCCACCTCGCGCCGGCAGGAACGGCCTCAGCGCGCTCGATGACCCCACTTCGGGGGCGAGACGGCCGCATCGCGTAACCCCGGGGATCCTGCGAGCGATTCCCCTGATGCGGGCACGTCCCCGCGACTCGTGACCGTCACGACCTCCAAGGGGAAGCACCATGTCCGTTCTCACCGCACTCGTGTCCAGCAAGATCGCCGTCGCCGTGACCGTCGGCGTCGTCGGCGTCGGGGGCGCGACGGCCGCGACCTTCACCGGCACGCTGCCCCCGGCGCTCCAGGAGCAGGCGCACCGCATCGTCGGCGCCCCGGCCCCGGCCCAGCCGTCGTCCGCGTCCGTGCCGACCGGGTCCGCGAGCCCGGTGCCGACCGGAGCAGCGAGCCCGGAACCCACCGGATCCGTGAGCGCGGAACCCACCGACTCGGCGACGCCGGAGCCGACCGCCACCGCCGCCGCGGCGGCTGCCACGCCGACCAGCGCCGCGGTCCCCGCGGACACGCACGGGCTGTGCACCGCCTACTTCGCGGGCGGCCTGCCCGTCAGCGCCGTCGCGTACCAGCGACTCGCGACCGACGCGACGGCCGCCGGCGCGGCCGATGTGAGCGGCTACTGCACGTCCGCGGGCATCTTCCCGAAGATGCACACCCGCCACACCGTCGTGCTCCCCACCGGCACCGACAGCACGACCGCCCCCACGGAGGCGAGGACACCCCACCCGGTTCCCACGCACGCCGCCGAGGCGACGCACCGGAGCATCACCGGGGCTGCCCACGAGGGGGGCGCCGGCGGCCACCCGTCGCAGGGCTGACGGCGACCGCCGGGGTGGTCCGTACCGCATCCGGGGGACGCGCGGTCGCTTCCGACCGGCCCCGCGGCCCCGGGGATACCGTCCGTGCGGAGGGGGTCGGGTGAGCGAGACGACAGTGCTGGCGGGGCCGCCGGAGCGGCTTCGTCCGCGGGACCGGTTCACCGCCGCCTACCGCGAGCTCGCCCCGAAGGTGACCGGCTACCTCCGGGCACGAGGGGTCGACGACCCGGAGGCGGTCACGCAAGAGGTGTTCCTCGCGCTCCTCGCCAAGCCCGACGAGGTCCGGGGCGGCGACGAAGGACTGCGCACCTTGCTCTTCACCATCGCCCACGCGAAAGCGGTGGACCACCACCGGCGCCGGAGCCGGACCCCCGCCCTCGTCGAGTACGAACCGGAGCACGACCGCCGTGTGACGGCGTCCGCGGAAGACGACGCGCTGGAAGCGCAGACAGGAGTGCTGGCCATGCTGACCGCGCTCGCTCCTGAGTACCGGGAGGTGCTCGCCCTCCGGATCGTCGCCGAGCTGACGCTCGAGTCGACGGCAGCCGTCATGAACCGGTCCGTCGGAGCCGTCAAGCAGCTGCAGCGCCGTGCCCTGATCGCACTGCGTACCCGCGTCGCAGCGGAGGCGGGCGCCCGCTCATGATCACGGACGCCTCGGATCGCGACGCGCTGGTGCGCGGCCTGCTCATCGAATCCGACCTCGACCCCGACGACGAGGTGCTGCTCGACGCGCTCCAGGACCTCCACGCGCTCGGCGAGGGGCGGGCACCGCTGCCCTCCGCAGCAGTCGCGACGGCCCTCGCGCCCACCCGTGCTCGGCGGCGCCCTCTCGGCCGTCGCGGCGCGACGGTCGTCGTGCTGATCGCGGCCGCGTCCCTGGGGACCGGGCTCTCGGCTGCAGCCTCCCCCGCGGTGCGCGCCGGGGCGCAGCACGCGATCGAGGCGATCGTGCACGTCGTGGCCCCGCTCGTGCCCGCGGTCGGGAGGGGAACCGCGCCGAGCGACGTCACGGAGCCCGGGACCCGTGCTGTGCCTCCCTCGACCGTGCCGGCCCTGCCCAACCCGCCGACCGTGTCGACCACGGGCACCACGCCCGGCGCACCCGTGTCGAGCGACGCGACCCGCTCCTCGGCCGTGACCACGGGAGCCGGGCACGGGAACGGGATCGGGAACGGCTCCGGGGCTGCGCATGCGGCTCCGCACCCCACCGCGACGCCTCCGATGCGTTCGCGGGCGCATTCGGGGTCATCGCATGCCCACGGTGCGGCGCTCGAAGCGACGACGCGGACCGTCCCGAGCGCGGCGCCCGCGGCCCACGCGCGCGGGAAGGGCGCCCCGGTCAGCGGCTGACCCCGCTGCGCGGGAAGGAGACCAGGCACCTCCTCGACGTCCAGCGTCCGGCGCCGGCCAGGGCGCCGGCCCAGGCGGATCATCTGCGGGCTGCCGAGTACCGGTGCTCGGGGCGCCCGGTCGCGCCGTACCGCAGCTCGAGCGTGAGGAGCCCGCTCTGCTCGAGCCGCGACAGGTAGCGCTGGGCGGTCGCGCGACTGATGCCGATCGCGCGCGCGACCTCCGTGGCCGACAGGCTCCCCCCGCTCGCGGCGATGGCGTCGCGGATGAGCCGCAGCGTCGGAGCGAGGTGCTCGTGCTCGGTCTCGGTGGCCGGCGCCGCGGCCGCCCGGAACAGCTCGAACACCTTCGTGATGTCGTCCTGCCCCGCGTCGTCCGGCCAGCTGGCGAGCTGCGCATGGGCGTCGCGGATCGCGGTCAGGCGTTCCGCGAGCGCCGCGAACCCGAACGGCTTCACGAGGTAGTGCACGGCGCCGAGCTGCACGGAGCGACGGACCGCCTCCACGTCGGTCGCGGCGGAGACGATCATCACCGTCGGCGGCGCCGGTTCCTCGAGCAGCGCTCGAGCCACCCCGAGCCCGTCGCCGTCCGGCAGGTAGAGGTCGAGCAGCACGACGTCCGGTCGCTGCACCCGCGCGAGCTCCAGCGCTTCACCCGCGGTGTGGGCCTGGCCGACGACCCGGAAGCCGTCGACCCGTTCGACGAAGCCCTGGTGCACGGCGGCGACACGGAAGTCGTCGTCGACGATCAGCACGGTGAGCGGGTCGTCGATCACCGCGACAACGCCTTCGTCAGGGGCGCGGAGGCGCGGGGCAGGACCACCACGAAGACGGCTCCCGGGCCGCCCTCGACGCGCACGGTGCCGCCCAGCTTCGTCACCGTGCGGTGGACGAGCGAGAGCCCGAGCCCGCTGTGCCGCGAGAGCGGGTCCCGCTTCGTCGTGAAGCCGTTGCGGAAGATGTTCGACCGGCTCTCGGGCGGGATCCCCGGGCCGGTGTCGCACACGGTCACGGTGACGGCGTCGGACGTGTCGAGCACGGTCACCTCGACGCGCCGCGGGGCGCGCGCACCGGCCAGCGCATCGAAGGCGTTGTCGATCAGGTTCCCGAGGATCGTGGTGAGCGCCTGGACGCGGTCGGTGGACTCGTCGAGGCTCGTCTCGGGGGTCACGACGAGCTCGATGCCGAGCTCGTTCGCCTCCGCGGCCTTCCCGAGCATCAGACCGACGATCTGCGGTGCTCCGATGTGCGTCCGGAGGGTCTGGTCGAGCGTGGCCGAGGTGCCGCGGATCTCGTTCACGTAGTCGAGCGCCTCCTGCGGCCGGGAGAGCTCCAGCAGCCCGGCGATCGCGTGCAGCCGGTTCGAGAACTCGTGCTGCTGGGCCCGCATCGACTCGGTCAGGCTGCGCGCACCGTCGAGCTCGCGCGCCAACCCGTCGAGGACCGTGCGGTCCTGCAGGGTGAGCACGACGCCGTGCGCTCGGCCCGCGAGCCGGACGGGCAGCCGGTTGATGACGAGCGAGTGGTCCTCGGTGAGCAGGATCTGGTCGGTGATCACGCTCGTGCCCCCGAGCAGCTCGCGGATCGGACCCGCTGGGACCCCGACGCGCACCGACGTGCCGACCGCGCTCGGCGGCAGCCGCAGCAGCCGCAGCGCTTCGTCGTTCACCACCGTCAGGAGCCCGGCGGGGTCGACCGCGATCACGCCCTCCCTGATCCCGTGCAGGGTCGCCTCCCGCTCCTGCAGCAGGTGCGCGATCTCGTCGAGCTCGAGCCCGAACGTCCGCCGCTTCATCCGGCTCGCCACGCCGAGGGACGCGAGGGCGCCGATCGCGAGCATGACGACGAACCAGACGCCGTAGGACGGGAGCTGCGCGAGCAGCTCCGCGGACACGGAGCTCTCCCGGATCCCGACGGAGACCTCGCCGATGATGGCGCCGGCGCTCGATCGGAGGGGCACCCGCGCGTTTGCGCTCACCCCGGTGGAGCCGCTGTTGATGCCGAGGTGCACCCGGCCGTCGGCCGCGACCAGCGGTTCGCTGACCGCCTTCCCGATGAGCGCCGGGTCCGGGTGGGAGTGGCGGATCCGATGGTCGTCGATGACCACGACGTACGACGCGCCGGCGATGCGCGCGGTGTCCTGGGCGAGTCGCTGCACCCCGGAGGCGCACCCCGGCCCGTCGCGGGTCAGGCAGTCCTGGACGGTCGGGATCTGCGCGAAGGTCTGGGCGATCGCGGCCGCACGCGCCTGGGACTCCTGGTCGAGGTGCGCGCGCGCGGTCGTCGCGAAGAGCACGAAGCCGACGGCGAGGGAGACGGCCAGGATCGCCGTCTGCGCCAGGAAGATCTGGCTCGACAGCTTCCGCATCCGCCTTCGAATCATCGCGATCCGGGCACCGCGCGGACCGACGGTCCAGCGCTGCGCCGCGCCTCCTCCGTTCAGCCTGCCGCAGATGGGGTGCCGAGCGGGTGAGCGGAATGCGCAGAACCGCCCGTATCGCGCAGAACGCCGCGGATGGGGCAGAAGCGCGACAGCGGCCTCGTGCCGCAGCCACCATCGCTCTGCTCGCAGGACGACAGAGAGGTCAATGCGATGGCGGACACACGCATCCCCCCGACGGAGGTCGGAGCCGCGGCGGCGCGGATCGAGCTCGTCGGGCTCACGAAACGGTTCATCACCCCGAAGGGCGACCCCTTCACCGCGATCAGCGATGTGACGCTGACGGTGGAGCCGGGACAGTTCTGCGCGATCGTCGGACCGACCGGCTGCGGCAAGTCGACGACGCTCGCCCAGGTCTCGGGGCTGGAGCAGCCGAGCGCAGGCACGGTGCGCGTCGGCGGCCAGCTCGTGCAGGGGGTGACGCGCGGCGTCAGCTACATGTTCCAGGCGGACTCGCTCTTCCCGTGGAAGACCGTGCTGCAGAACGTGATGACCGGCCCGGTGCTCACCGGCACGCCGAAGCGCCAGGCGACCCCGCTCGCGCTCGACTGGCTCCGGCGGGTCGGGCTCAGCGGCTTCGAGGACCGCTACCCGCACCAGCTCTCCGGCGGGATGCGGAAGCGCGTCGCGATGGCCGCCGCCCTCATCAACGAACCGCGGATCCTGCTGATGGACGAGCCGTTCGGCGCGCTCGACGTGCAGACCAAGGCGATCATGCAGACCGAGCTGCTGCAGCTGTGGGAGCAGCTGCGCCCCTCGGTCCTGTTCATCACCCATGACCTCGACGAGGCCGTCGCCCTGTCGGACCGCGTCGTCATCATGACGAGCAGCCCCGGCACGGTGAAGGACGTCTTCGACATCGACCTGCCGAGACCCCGCGGCGACGTGCAGGACATCCGGCACGAGCCGCACTTCCAGGAGCTGCAGGGCCGCATCTGGTCCTCGCTCAAGGACGAGGTCGACCGCGCGTACCGGCAGACGGCGGCTGCGGCATGACCGCCGCCAGCGCGACCCTGCCCCTCGACCGCGACGTCGACCTCGCCGCGAACGCGCGCCGGGCACGGGCCCGGAACCGGACATGGGTCTGGGTCGGCCGCGTGCTCGTCGCGGTCCTGTTCATCGGCGGCTGGCAGCTGCTCACCTCGATCGGGGTGCTGGACAAGTTCTTCTACGGGCAGCCGTCGGCGGTCTGGAACAGCCTGGTCAGCCTCTTCACGGTCGGCACCGCGTTCGGGTCGATCTGGCTGAACCTCGGGATCACGGTGCAGGAGGCGCTCGAGGGCTTCGTCTTCGGCACGATCGCCGGGGTCGTCATCGGCATCCTGCTCGGCTCGAACCGGTACCTCTCGAACGTGTTCAGCCCGTACATCAAGGTGCTGAACTCCATCCCCCGCATCGTGCTCGGCTCGATCTTCATCGTCGCCTTCGGCCTCGGGGTGGGCCCGAAGATCCTGCTCGCAGCGGTGCTCGTCTTCTTCGCCGTGTTCTTCAACGCCTTCCAGGGCGTGCGGGAGGTGGACCAGAACCTCGTCGCGAACGTGCGGGTGCTCGGCGCCTCGTCGTTCGGCGTGGCCAGGCACGTGACGATCCCGTCCGCAATGACCTGGATCATCGCGAGCCTGCACACGGCGTTCGGCTTCGCGATCATCGGCGCGCTCGTCGCGGAGGTGCTCGGGGCGCAGCTCGGCATCGGGCTGATCATCAGCCAGGCGCAGGGGCAGTTCGACCCCGACACCGTCTTCGCCTGCATGGTCATCATGGCCGTCGTCACCCTCGGCGCGGAGTACCTCATCACCCTCCTGGAGCGCGCGCTGCTGAAGTGGCGCCCGCCGGTCCGCTCGGACACCCAGCAGGCGATCTGACCGCTCGGACGGCGTCCCGTCGTCCGGCACCGACCGCCGAATCCCTCGGCGCCTTGAAAGGAAACCGCACACGATGAAGTTGCACAGCATCGCCGCTGTCGCCGCAGTCGGGGCAGCACTGTCGCTGGCCCTGGCCGGATGCTCCGGCTCCTCCCACGCCGCAGGCGGGGCCGGCGCGGCCGGCGCGTCCTCCGCCGCCCTCCCGACCGTCAAGCTGATGGTGGGCGGGATCGACAAGCAGATCTACCTGCCCTACCAGCTCGCGCAGAGCCTCGGCTTCTACAAGAAGTACGGGGTCAACATGGAGCTCTCCACCGAGCAGAACGGCGGCGTCGGCGCCGAGGAGGCGATGGCGTCGGGCACCGTGGACATGGCCGGCGCCTGGTACATCCACACGATCGACTTCCAGGCGAAGGGCAAGGACGTCATCAACCTCGTCCAGCTCTCCGGAGCGCCGGGCGAGCGGGTGATGTGCAGTCCGACGAGCGGAGTGAAGTCCGGCGCGGACTTCAAGGGGAAGTCGCTCGGCGTGACCGACCTCGGGTCCGGCACGGACTCGCTCACCCAGTTCATCGCCGCGAAGAACGGGATCGCGAAGAGCCAGTACCACACCATCGCCGTCCACGCCGGGGCGACGGCCATCGCCGCGATCCAGCGGAAGTCCGCCGACTGCGTGATGACCACGCAGCCGACCGTCGGTGCGCTGACCTCCCAGCACCTCGCGACGACGGCGGTGGACCTCGCGACGACCGCGGGTGCGACGCAGGCCCTCGGCGGCGCCTGGCCCGCTGCCGGGCTGCTGGCGAACGCCTCCTGGGTGAACGCCCACAAGGCGGCGGCGCAGGACGTGGTGACGGCGCTCGTGGCGACCATGCACTGGATCAGCACCCACTCGGCCACCGACATCGCGAACGCCCTGCCGCAGCAGTTCGTGCAGAACGCGACGATCTCGAAGGCGCAGTACATCGCCGGGCTGACGAGCGACAAGGGCCAGTTCCTCCCCGACGGCCTCATGCCGGCCGGCGGTCCGAAGACGATCCTCGCGATGGAGAAGACGATCGGCGTGGACACCTCGAAGGTGACCCTGTCGAACACGTTCACGAACCAGTACGCGGAGACCGCGCTGAAGCAGCTCGGGATCACCCCGACGACGACGCCGGCAGGCGCTGCCGGCTGATCCCCTCCCGGTCGGGCTGCCCGCGCGATCAGCGGGCAGCCCGACCGGCTCCAGCGATTCTTGGCCCCATCTTCGCGACGCCCGCCTACCGTTCGCGTCATGACGATCGAGTTCCCCGCCGGCGCGCGGAGATTCGCCACGGCGCTGCGGGCCGATCTGCCGGGTGTCGCCGGCACCCCGACCCTGCCGCGCTTCCTGCTCGCGGCCGTGCTGTCGGTGCTCCTCTCGCTGGCGGCCTGCGCCGCCGTCGCCGCAGCGACCGTCGCGCTCGTGCCGTCGCTCAGCGGCTACGGGCACCTGGCGTGGCAGGACTGGACGAAGCTGACCGTCATCGGGATCGTGCTCGCCAGTCTCGGCTGGCCGATCGCGGGCGCGATCTGGTCGAGGGCGCGTGGCCCGTTCCTGATCCTCACGGTGCTCGTGACCGTCGTGAGCCTCGCGCCGGACGTCTGGATCCTGTGGCAGGGTCAGCCCGCCGGTGGGGTCGTCTCGCTCATGGTGATGCACGTCGCCGTGGCCGTGGTGACCTACCCGACGCTGGTGCTCGTCGCCCCGCAACGCCGGCGCGCACTGCGCTGACCCGTCCCGGGACCGCGGCCGCGGTCCTGGTCGCCGAACATGAGAGGTCTCTCATGCCGCATCGACGAGTCATAGACGACGCGTGGGCGCACTTCAGCGCCCCCCGCCCGGCGACCGGCACAGTGCTGCACGGGAGGACGTCATGGATGCACGAGCGCACGGCCAGGGGTCGAGCCGGCCGATGAGCGACTCGAGCAGGGCGACCTCCGGCGGCACGCCCGAGTCGGCGGGGAGCGGTTCGTGACGCTCGGCGAGCGCGCCTGGAGCGTGTGGAGCTGCGACGCCCACCTCCTCGTCACGGATCCCGACGCGCTGGACGCGGCGGCCGACATCGCGGTCCGCCGGCTGGCGGAGGTCGGCGACGCGTGCGACCGGTTCCGGCCCGACTCCGAGGTCCGCCGACTGCAGGGCGGCGTGCCGACGCCCGTGTCCCCGATGCTGCACCGGCTCGTCGACGTGGCGGTCGAGACCGCCCGCGCCACGGACGGGCTGTGCGATCCGACGCTGGGCGCCGCGGTCCGGGCCCTCGGCTACGACCGCGACTTCCGACTCGTCCTCGACGACGACCGCCCCGTCCGCGTCGTCGTGCGCCCCCGCCGAGCGTGGGAGGCGATCGTGATCGACGGCGGCCGGCTGACCGTGCCCGACGGCATCGAGCTCGATCTCGGCGCCACGGCCAAGGCCTTCGCGGCCGACCTGGTCGCGGAGGAGATCGCGGCGGATCTCGGCTGCGGCGCCCTCATGAACCTCGGAGGTGACCTGGCCACCGCCGGCGTCGCCCCGCAGGGCGGCTGGCAGGTGCTCGTGCAGGACCTCCCGGGCGACCCGGCCGCGCGGATCGCACTGCACGACGGGTTCGCGCTCGCCACGTCGAGCACGCAGCGCCGGACCTGGCGGCGCGGAGGCGAGCAGCTGCATCACATCGTGGACCCCCGCAGCGGGCGCGCGGCGTCGGAGGCCTGGCGCACTGTGTCGGTGGTCGCCCCGACCGCCGTGCAGGCGAACGGCCTCGCGACCGCGGCGATCGTCGCCGGGACGGAGGCCGAGTCCTGGCTCGACGGCACCGGGCTGCCGGTCCGGCTCGTCGCCCGGGACGGCGCGGTCCGGACCATGAACGGCTGGCCCGACGAGTCGCGGGAGGTGGCCTGATGAGCGAAGCGTTCTGGGCTCTCGGCCGCGCCAGCGGCGTGGTGCTGCTCGTGCTGATGACGATCTCCATGCTCCTCGGGATGGTGACCCGCTCCGGCCGGCCGCTGCTGCACCTCCCCCGGTTCGGCGTGGTGCTCGCCCACCGCAACATCGCGCTGCTCTCGATCGTGTTCCTCACCGTGCACGTCGGCTCGCTGCTGCTCGATCCGTACGCGCAGCTCCGGCTGGCCGACGTGCTCATCCCGTTCGGGGCGGCGAAGTCGCCGCTCGCCGTGGGACTGGGCACTGCCGCGTTCGACCTGATGATCGCGATCACGATCACCGCGATGCTGCGCAGGTGGATCGGGCGCCGGGTGTTCCGCGCGGTGCACTGGGCCTCGTACGCGCTGTGGCCCATCGCCGTGCTGCACGGGATCACGAACGGCAGCGACGGACGCAGCGGCCCGTTCCTCATCCTCTCGGCCGTCGCGGCCGTGCTCGTCGTCGCCGTCGGCGCCTGGCGGTTGACGGAGGGCTTCGTGGAGCACCGCCGGAGCAGAACGGAACCCGCACGATGACGACCGCACCGACCACCGACCGGCGACCGATCGCGCTCGACTTCCCCCGCCTGCTCACCGGATCCGGGCCGGGCTACGACGAGCACCTGCGGACGCTCGGCCCGCTGCCGGACCACCGCGGCCTGATCGAGGAGGTGGAGCGGAGCGGCCTCACCGGACGCGGCGGAGCCGGGTTCCCGACGGCCCGCAAGCTGTCGGCGATGACGCCACGCGGGGTGGTGATCGCCAACGGGTCGGAGGGCGAGCCGCTCAGCGCGAAGGACGAGTGGCTGCTCCGGCAGCGGCCCCACCTCGTGATCGACGGGATGCTCGCCACCGCCCGGGCGACGGACGCCAAGCAGCTCCACCTGGTGGTCGGTCCGGCGTCGGAGGCGGCCGCCCGACAGGCCGTCGGCGAGCGCCGGGACGCTCGAGGCATCGAGGTCACCGTCACCCAGGAGCGCTTCGTGAGCGGTGAGGCGTCCGCCGTGGTGCATCTGCTCACGTCGGGTGATGCCCTGCCCACCGACCACACGGTCCGGCTGACGACGCGCGGGCTGCGACGCAAGCCGACCCTGGTGCAGAACGTGGAGACGCTCGCCCACATCGGCGTCATCGCGCGCTTCGGAGCCGCGGCCTTCCGCTCCGTCGGGCATCCCGCCGACCCGGGCACGCGGCTGTTCTCCATCACCGGCGACGTCCAGCACCCGGGAGTGACGGAGGCGGAGGGTGGCACGCCGCTGCGGTCCGTCATCGGCGTCGCGTCCCCTCGCAGCGTCGCGGGCGTCCTCGTGGGCGGGTACCACGGCACCTGGGTCGGGCGCGAGGCGCTGGAGCGTCCCCTCGCCCTGCCGACGATGCCGGGCGCGATCCCCGCGGGAGCCGGGATCCTCATGGTGATCGGCGAGGGGACGTGCGGCGTCCGGACCACCGCCGAGATCGCGGAGTACCTCGCCGCCGAGTCGGCCGGGCAGTGCGGCCCCTGCGTCAACGGACTGCCCGCGCTCGCGGAGCTCGTCGCGCGACTCGCGCACGGCGACCGGAACCACGGGCTCGTGGGCGAGGTCGAGCGCATGCTGACCCTGGTGGACGGCCGGGGTGCGTGCCACCACCCGGACGGCACGGCGCGCATTGTGCGGAGCGCGATGCGCACCTTCGCGGCGGACATCGAGGCGCACCGGCACGGGCACTGCCTGGCGGCGCGATGAGCGAGTCGCTGCACATCGACTGGACACGCTGCCGGGGCCGCGGCGTGTGCGTGGAGCTGATGGCGGGTCTCCGCCGCGACGAGTGGGGCTACCCCGTCGTGGTGGGCGGCGGATCGGACCTGCCCATCGCGCCGGGCGAGCGGGAGGCCGCGGAGGACGCCGTCGCGCTCTGCCCGCTCCTCGCGCTGAGCTTCCGCCCGTCCAGCGCGGCATGACCGGCGGAGGCCGTGACCGGCGGGCAGCACGGGCCCGCATCGAGACGACCGAGAGGTGACCGCCATGACACGGAGCACGACACGAGGAGGCCTGCGATGAGCAGTCGCGAGCACGGCAGACGAGCGGTGCGGGTCTGGACCGGTGTGGTCGCGGCCACGGGCATCGCTGTGACCGGGGTGTTCGGGACCGCCGCCTACGGCGCCATCCTGCACCAGAAGACCGTCACCGCGGAGAAGGCCGCCGCCGCCTCGTTGGCGGCGAGCAAGCGGTCCGCTGCAGCGGCGGCCGCGAAGACCGCAGCACGGGCCGCGGCCTCCAAAGCGGCAGCAGCGAAGGCGGCTGCGGCGAAGGCGGCTGCGGCGCAGGCGGCGCAGGCGTCCGCTGCCACGGAGGCGGAGGCGAAGGCGCGCGCCGTGGCGGCAGCGAAGGCGGCTGCGGCCGCGAAGGCGGCAGCCGCGGCGAGCGCGGCGAGCGCCGCGAGCGCGAGCGCTAATTCCAACTCGGGCTCCAGCTCCAGCTCCAGCTCCGTCTCGGGCTCCAGCGGCGGGGTCTCCTCGGGTGGCGGAGGCGCTCTGACCACGTCGACCGGGTCCTGATCCAGGCGATTCCAGGATTCGAGTCCCGCCGCCTCGGTCGTCCGCAGCACCTACTCCGCTCGCCGCACGTCTGGAGCCGCGCCGACCGCGGCTCGACAGACGGTCGACGGCCCGCCTACCGTCTGCCGATGGACAGCACGCTGCTCGGCTGGATGGACCGGTCCATCGCGGCGTGGGAGGCGATCGGCAGGGACGGCGACAGCCGCTTCCTCCGGGACGCACCGCCTGCACCGACGGGCGCAGCTCCGAGAACCTCTGGATCGTCGACCTCGGAGCCGACGGCCGCTCGCGGGCGTTCACCGAGTGGTACATGGAGTCGGCGTCGAAGCAGCTGGGCCCGAACGGATGAGCCGCATGATGGGGTCCGTGACCGACGCCGTCCCCTACTCCTTCGTGACCCTGCACCACGTCCAGCTGGCGATGCCTCGCGGCGAGGAATCGACCGCCCGCGCCTTCTGGGCCGGCGTGCTCGGGATGACCGAGCTCACGAAGCCGCCGGTCCTCGCCGCTCGAGGCGGCTGCTGGTTCCGAGGTGGCGGTCTGGAGGTGCACCTCGGCGTGGAGGACCCGTTCGCACCGGCGAGGAAGGCGCATCCCGGCGTGCTCGTCCGTGATCTGCCGGCGCTCGCGGAGCGGCTCGAGAACACCGGTCTGACGGTGACCTGGGACGACGGATTCCCAGGTCACCACCGCTTCTACGTCTCGGACCCGTTCGGGAACCGGCTCGAGTTCCTCGAGCCGGACGCGTCCTGATCGCACAATGTCCGGCCGAGAGGGCGCCGACGAACCCTGCCTTCTCCCGGCGTCGACGGGCCAGCATGGAGGCATGACGACCTGGCTCATCACCGGCTGCTCCACCGGCCTCGGCCGCGCGTTCGCGGAAGCGGTGCTCGCGCACGGCCACCAGGCCGTCGTGACCGCTCGCGATGTCCTGACGGTGCAGGACCTGGCCGACGCCTACCCCGACGCCGCGCTCGCGGTGCCGCTCGATGTGACCGACGACGCGCAGGTCGCAGCGGCGGTGGC
>JABBOB010000002.1:81325-110011 GCA_019352055.1 Acidobacteriota bacterium | reverse complement strand
CGGTGGCCGCTGCGACGGATCGGTTCGGTGGCGTCGACGTGCTCGTGAACAACGCCGGGTACGGCTACCGCGCGGCGGTCGAGGAGGGGGACGACGCCGATGTGCGCCGACTCTTCGAGACCCACGTGTTCGGCACCGTCCGCACGATCAAGGCCGTGCTGCCCGGGATGCGGGCCCGGCGGTCCGGCACGATCGTGAACCTCTCCTCGATCGGCGCGCGCATCTCCCCGGAGGGCTCGGGCTACTACGCGGCCGTCAAGGCGGCCGTGGAGGCCCTGACGCTCTCGCTGCGGAAGGAGCTCGCGCCGCTCGGCGTCACCGCGATGGTCGTCGAGCCCGGCGGCTTCCGCACCGACTTCGCGGGCCGGTCGCTCACCCAGTCCGGCGCGCCGATCGCCGACTACGCGGACACCGCCGGGAAGCGCCGCAAGGAGCACGACACGGTGCACGGCACGCAGCCCGGCGATCCTGCCAAGGCGGCGGCAGCCCTCATCACGGCCGTCGAGTCGGGGCGTGCCCCCTTCATGCTCCTCCTCGGGAACGACGCGTCGAACGGCTTCCGCGCGGCGCTCGACGCCCTCCGCATCGAGGTCGACGAGTGGGAGGGCCTGAGCCGCAGCACCGACTTCGACTGACTCGCGACCTGGACGACGGGCGCGGCTCCCCCGCTGCCGGGTCACGCCGTACGGCGAGCCCTGATCCGCTTGCGCACCTGGCTGATCACGATCGGCAGCACCGACACGAGCACGACCACCGTCAGCAGGAGGTCGATGTTGTTCGCGATGAACGGCACGCCGCCGAGCAGGGAGCCCACGACGGTGACGATCACCACCCAGAGGAACGCGCCGAGGAGGTTCCAGGGCAGGAACTTCCGGTACGGGTACCGGGCGCTGCCCGCTGCCAAGGGCACGTAGGTCCGGATGACGGGGACGAACCGGCCGAGCACGAGCGCGCGGCCGCCGTACTTCGCGAAGAACGCCTCCGTCTCGTGGAGCCGTGATGTCTTCAGGATCCGCGCGTCGTCCTTGAACATGCGCACGCCGACCTTGTCACCCAGCAGGTAGCCCACCTGGTCCCCTGCCGCTGCTGCCACGAACGCGACCAGCACGATGATCGGGACGGTCAGCCCGAGGCTCTGGTGCGTGAGACCTGCGGTCACCAGCAGGGAGTCGCCCGGGAGGAACGGGAAGAGCAACCCCGACTCGATGAACACGAACACCGCGATCACGACCAGTGCCCACGGTCCGACGCTTTCGAGCAGCGACTGCACATTCATGCCTGCATGCTGGGCTGCCGGGACTGAGGAAGCGCCAAGAAGCGCCGTCGACCGGCGAGGTCGATGGGCGGGATGCGTCCGCCGGGTCGTGTGCGTGCGGTGGGATCGATCGAGGGCGGTGGTGTCCCTCCCCGTCACGCACGGCCGTCACGCCGCGTTCGCGGTGCGCCGGGCGCCGGGCGCCGGGCGCCGGGCGCCGGGCGCTTCAGGCGATCGGAGCGGTCGGCATCCGAGACTGCGGAGGCCTCCGTGTCTTGGCGGATTCTTGTCCCGGATCGGGGACCATGGCGTCGTGACCTCCTCCCTGCGAGCCGGCACGGCGCCAGCCCGGACCCGTGTGCCCGAGCCGGACGCCGCCTTCTGGGTGATCAAGGTGGTGACCACGGGGATGGGCGAGACCACCTCCGACTACTTCGTCCACACCTTCGCGCCCGAGCTGGTCGTGCCGGTCGCGTTCCTCGTCCTGATCGTCGCGCTCGTGATCCAGTTCCGGGCGCGCGGCTACCGGCCGGCCACCTACTGGACGACCGCGCTCATGGTCAGCGTCTTCGGCACGATGGCGGCGGACGTGCTCCACGTCGGCCTCGGGGTGCCCTATGCCGTGTCGACGACCGGCTTCGCCGTCGTGCTCGCCGTCGTGTTCGTGAGCTGGTGGCTGGTGGAGCGGACACTGTCGGTCCACGACATCACGACGCCTCGTCGAGAGCTGTTCTACTGGGCCGCGGTCATGGCGACGTTCGCCCTCGGCACGGCTGCGGGCGACCTGACGGCCATGTCGCTCGGGCTCGGCTTCCTCGGCTCCGGCTTCCTCTTCCTCGCGGTCTTCGCAGCGCCCGGCCTGTTCTTCGCCGCGACTCGGCGGGGCGCGATCGCCACGTTCTGGATCGCGTACGTCACCACTCGACCGCTCGGTGCCTCGTTCGCCGACTGGGTGGCGGTGCCCGTGTCGCGCGGCGGCCTGGACCTCGGCCCGGGTGCGGTCAGCGCCGCGCTGCTGGTGGTGTTCGTGGTGCTCGTCTCGGTGCTCTCCGTCCGGTCGCGGTCGGAGCAGGCCCCTGACGCGCCCCTCCATGCAGCCGGCCACGCGAGGGTGGAGAGCTCGGCATGATCGACGGCAGCACTGCGACGAGGGAACTGGTCGTCGCCTGCGTCGAGGACGACCCGGGGATCACCCGGCTGCTCGAGGAGTGCCTCACCGCCGCTGGCCACACCGGCGTGTTCGCGAACTCCGGCGCGCAGGCCCTGCGACGGTTCGCCGAAGACCAGCGCATCGATGTGCTGGTGCTCGACGTCGGTCTGCCCGACATGGACGGCCGCGATCTGTGCCGCGTGCTGCGGGCCAACGGCCAGCAGGCACCGGCGATGTTCCTCTCGGCGGTCGGCCAGGTGCACGACATCGTGCAGGGCTTCGCGTCCGGTGGTCTCGACTACGTCGTGAAGCCGTTCGCGGTCCCCGAGCTGATCGCGCGCATCGAAGCCCTGGCCCGACGCTCGGCGCCCCCGGGCCCGGTGGAGGGACTGCATCTCGACCCCGAGCGGTTCGCGCTCTGCCTCGGCGACGAGTCCCAGCTGCTCACCCCGACCGAGTTCCGGCTCGCTGCCGAGCTCCTGGCGCACTCCGGGCACCTGGTCCGCCGCAGCGACCTCGTGAACGCGGCCTGGGTGCCGGGTGCCCGCGTGAACGGCAACACCCTCGACACCTACCTGCACCGCCTCCGTCGTCATCTGCAGGCGCTCGGGTCCGATGTGACGATCCACACCGTCCGCGGGGTCGGGTACATCCTCCGCGGCACGTGATCGAGCGGTGGCGCCGGCGGCGCCTCCGGCTCAGGCTGACGATCGCGTCGTTCGTGCTGAGCGCGCTGGTCGCGGCGGGCGCGCTCGCGGCCTCGGTCGCGGTGCTGCACGTGGAGGTGGACACCACGATCCGAGGCCGGCTGCACGACCGAGTCGATGCGCTCGTGTCGACGATCGAGACGTCGCACGGCAGGGTCGAGATCAACGGGACGGACGACCTGCTCCAGGACTCGCCGAACTGGGTGTTCGACGCGAGCGGCGCACAGGTCGAGGGCACCCACCGGCGCGGGGCGATCGGGAGCGCCGTGCGCCGGCTCGGCAGATCCACCGTGACCACCTCGGCGCAGACGGGCACGCTGCACCTGCTGGCGGTCCCGGTGCGCAACGAGGGGCGAGTCGTCGCCGTCGCCGTGACCGGCGTCGACGAGACGCCCTACCTGGCGACGCTGGACTCGATCATCCGGGACGGGATCCTGCTCGGGATCCTCGCCGTGCTCGGGGCGACCGGACTCGCGGCGCTCGTGCTCGGCCGCAGCCTCGGCCCCATGACCACGATGACGGAACGCGCCGCCGAGTGGAGCCGTCATCGGAGCGGCTCACGATTCGCGCTCGGGCCACCGAGGGACGAGCTGACGGGCCTCGCCGCGGTGCTCGACGAGCTGCTGGATCGGGTCGAGGAGGCCCTCGCGGCCGAGCGCCGACTCACCGCGGAGATCGCGCACGAGCTCCGGTCCCCGCTGACGCTGCTGATCGGCGAGGCGGATCTCGCGCTGATGAACCGCGCGACCCCGGCCACCGAGATCCCCCGCTACGAGCGGATCCACGATGCCGCTACCGCGATGGCGCGGGCGATCACCGAGCTGCTCGACGATGCCGCCGCCGCATCGGAGGGGTCGCCGGACACGGTGGCACGGGAGGCGGTCGCCACCGTGGTCGCCTCGCTCGACGCGACCGTCGCGGTCGACGTCTCCGGGCCGTCGGAGCGGGTGGCGGTGCGCTTCGTGCAGCTCGAGCGGATGCTCGCGCCCGTGCTCGACAACGCCATCTCGGCCGCGGCCTCACGGGTGACCGTCGTGGTGGCCGCCGACGGCGAGGACGTCACGATCCGGATCACCGACGACGGTGCCGGGATCGACCCGTCGGTCGCCGCCACGCTGTTCGACCCCGGCGTCACCACGAAGTCGACCGGCACCGGGCTCGGGCTCGCGCTCGCCCGGCGCCTCGTGCTGGAGGCGGGCGGCGCCATGCGGGTCGCCTCCACGAGACCGGCCACGTTCGAGCTCCGCCTCCCCCGCGTGCTCGACGAGGACGACGACGAGGTCCTCGTCAGCGCCGGGCGCCCCTCATCGGTCCGCTGAGCCCCTCCGGATCCCGCGCAGACGGGGCCCCGCGCCTCCGGGCGGTCAGGTAGAGCCGATGGACGGTCACGACGAGTGCCAGCCACGCCGCACCCAGCAGCCATCCCGCGAGCACGTCGGTGAACCAGTGCGCACCGAGCAGGATCCTGGTGAGTCCGACGACGACGGCGATGAGGACGGGCGCGGCGATCGACACCACCCTGGCGGCGATCGTGCGCCGGCGGAGCCAGATCAGGTACCCGACCACCCCGGCGATCACCGTCGCGTTCAGCGCGTGGCCGCTCGGGAACGAGGGTGAGTACTCGAAGGGCGCGATGGCGTCGGACAGCGGGGGCCGGTGGCGACCGATGATGTCCTTGCCCGCGATGGTCATCAGCAGCGACCCGATGCCCGATGCGGCGATCAGGATCAGCGGTGTGAGGGATCTCCGCCGCAGGGACAGGATGAGGATCGCCACGACCGCCATCGCCGGCATGCCGATCGGCCCGAACAGGTAGGCGACGGTCGCCGAGAACCCGTCGACGCCCGGCGACCGCAGCCCCATGGCGGCGTGCAGCAAGGGGACGTCGAGCGCGGCGACCCCGTCCCGCTCGGTGACGGCGTCGTACACGCGGGACACGAGGAAGCTCGTCAGGAACGCGGCCCCGATGCCGATCGTCAGGGTCAACGTCAGCGCGGGGTGGGCTCCCACCCGACGCCCGATGTCGGTGAAGAGCCGCGCGGCGGTGCGCCCCATCGGCGTGTACCAGTGGGTGAGGTCGTACCCGCCCACCTGGGAGTCGTGCCGGAGCTCGCTGCTGCCGCCGGCCCCCTCCCGATCCTCGCTCACCGCCGGCGCCCGCTCGGTCGGATCGGAGGTCGGGCCGGGTCGGGTGCCATGGGAAGCCTTGTCTGCGGGAGGGCGTCGTCGCGGGGGGCCGGGGTCGACCTGCGTGGCCGGCTCGCACCGGCCCGGAGGCGCTGCCGCCCGACTGGTCAGTATGCGGTCGCCGCCCGCGAGCGAGCATCGGGCCGTCGCGGCCCCGGCCGTGGGCCCGGGCGGTGCCGGCGACCCGATCGGCCTCCAGCGTTCACATTGCACCCAGGAACTCACGGCGCCGTGCGAGGAGTCCTCGTCGTTCCCGGCAGCCGCGGTGCGCACCGTGGACCTGTGCGCATCGCCCTGCTCCCCCTGCTCTCCCGCCCGCGCCGCGACGTGGTCGTGCTCACCTCCGAACGGAGCTCCATGCCCGTGCTGATCGGCGACGGAGAGGTCGACTTCACCTGCTGGCGCTGCGGCTTCGCGATCTGCGAGGCGATGCGCACCCCGGTCGAGATCTCGGGGCGGGTCTTCCGGTGCCCCGACTGCACCGCGTTCAACCGATCCCGCCTGTGAACCCGCGCCGCACGCCCGAGCGGTTTCTTGCTCGATTCTCCGCGGCCGATTCCTAGCGTCCTCCCGGGCCGGATTCCAGCCACCCCGGACAGGAGGAACGACGTGAGCGGTTCGAGGGCAGCGGTCCGGACGGAAGGGCTGCGCAAGGTCTACGGCAGCGGAGGCACCGAGGTCACGGCGCTGAGGGAGGTGAACCTCGTCATCGAGTCGGCGCGCCTCACCGCGATCATGGGGCCGAGCGGGTCCGGCAAGTCCACCCTGATGCACCTGCTCGCAGGCCTCGACCGTCCGTCCTCCGGCGCGGTCTGGTACGACGACGTCGACATCACGGGCCTCGACGACCGCCGGCTGACGGCGCTGCGGCGCACGGAGATCGGGTTCGTCTTCCAGGCGTTCAACCTGGTGCCGACGCTCACCGTGCTGGAGAACGTCCTGCTCCCGTTCGACCTCGGTGGCGTCACACCGGATCGCGCCCGGCTCGACTGGATCCACGAGCGCATCGCGGAGCTCGGACTGACCACGATGCTGGAGCGTCGCCCGCATCAGCTGTCCGGCGGCCAGCAGCAGCGGGTCGCGATCGCTCGAGCGCTCGCGATCCGACCCCGCCTGATCTTCGCGGACGAGCCGACCGGCAACCTCGACTCGCGGACCGGCCGCGGGGTGCTGGAGATGCTCGAGAGCGCGACGCGGGTGCACGACCAGGCCGTCGTGCTCGTGACCCACGACCCCGTCGCCGCGGCGCACGCCGACCGGGTGCTGTTCATCTCGGACGGCGCGATCGTGCACGACGTCGAGCGAACCGACGCGTCCACGCTGTCGGAGATGGTCCTCGATCTGGCCGTCGACCGATGATCCGGCTGACCCTCCGCGAGTTCCGCGCCGCCCCGGCCCAGCACGTCGCGACGCTCATCGTCACCACGATCGGCGCGGTGCTCGCGACGATCGTGATCGAGACCGACCGGGTCCTGGGGAGCCAGTCCGCGGTCGGGGGCTTCACTCAGCACGGATTCGTCCGGCTGCTGCTCGATGTGCTCGGCTCGGTGTTCCTGTTCGTCGCGATCTTCGTCTCCTGCATCGTCATCGCGAACACCTTCGGCATCGTGATGGCCGCCCGCACCCGGCGCATCGCCCTGCTCCGACTGCTCGGCGCCGAGGGGCGAGCGCTGCGCCGCGGCGTCACCGTCGAGGGGGTGATCGTCGGCGCCGCCGGCGGCCTGCTCGGCACGGCGCTCGGGGTCGGCGTGGCGAGCGGACTCGTGAGCGCGCTCACCGCCGCGGGTACCTTCCTCCCGGCCCCCTCGCCGCTGTGGACCCCGCTGCTCGTGGCGCCCACGCTGGTCGCGATCGCGACCACCGCGGGTGCCGCATGGTTCGGGTCGCGCCACGTCGCCGCCGTCACACCGCTGGAGGCGACCGGCCTCGGGCAGGAGGCGACGCTCACCGAGCTGCGCCGCGGTTCGCGCCCATGGCTCGGCTACGGCTGCATCGCCGTCGGGTTGCTGCTGCTGATCGCCGGCGTGGCGATCGGCGCCCGGACACCGTTCGGTCTGTTCGTCGCCGCCCCCGGAGGAGCGCTGAGCTTCCTCGGCTTCGTGCTCGCCTCCAACACGGTCCTGCCGCCCGTCCTGCGGCTCGTCGGCGCGCTGTTCGGCGGGTCCGCGCCCGCGGCGCTGGCCCGCGCCAACGCGCTCCGTCACCCCGCACGAAGCGCCCGCAGCGCCGTCGGCCTCGTGATCGGCGTCACGCTGGTCACGATGTTCTCGGTGGCCTCCGCGTGCTTCAACACCGAGGCGGGCGCCGTGGCCGCCGGGGCTCCCCCGGCGCAGGCCGCGAGCGACGCCGCGTTCGTCGCGCTCGTGCTGGGCGTGCTGGGTGTGCTCATCGGCTTCTCGCTCGCGATCGCTGCGGTGGGCCTGGTGAACAGCCTCTCGCTGAGCGTGCTGCAGCGTCGGAGGGAGATCGGCCTGCTCCGCGCACTCGGGCTCGACCGACGACAGGTCCGCGTCATGGTGCTGGTCGAGAGCCTCCAGCTCACGATCGCCGGCGGGGTCGTCGGGCTCGTGCTCGGCATCTTCTACGGCTGGGCGGCGGCGCTCACCGCGCTGTCGTCGGACCACCACATCGGCGGCTACTTCCCGCCCACGATCCCGGTGCCGCTCGTCGTGCTGGTCGTCGTGGCGTCGGCGGTCCTCGCCGTGGTCGCCTCGCTCGCTCCGACGCGTCGCGCGACGGCGGTGTCGCCCGTCGTCGCCCTCGCGGTCGAGTGACCCGGGCGGCCCTCCGCCCGGGACCACGGAGGGCCGCCCGTCAGGCGCCGCCCAACGTGACGATCGCGTCGGTGGCGAACCCGACGAGGAGGCCGCCGAGCACCCCGATCGCCGTCAGGTCCGTCCGGCGTGCCCGAGCGACGACGCCGAGCAGCTGGATGATCACGAACAGGATGGAGCCGGCAGCCAGAGCGAGGAACAGCACGCTCAGCGCCGCGCTCGCGAACCAGAAGCCGACCGCGGTGCCGAGGAACGTGGGGACGCCCCCGATCGCGCCGAGCAGCAGCAGGAACCCCCAGCCCGGTCGCCGCTCGTCCGCCGCCAGCGGCGCGACGATGCCGAACCCCTCCGTGCCGTTGTGCAGCGCGAAGCCGATCACGAGGACGAGGAGCAGCCCGAGCGCTCCGGAGGCCGCCGACTGACCGATCGCCAGGCCCTCGGCGAAGTTGTGGACCCCGATCCCGACGGCGATCAGCACGGCGAGCTGCCGGCTCGGCAGCGCGACGTCCGCGGCCGCAGCCCGCCTCCGGTTGAGGAACCGCTCGTAGGCCACCACCGAGAACAGGCCCCCGGCGAGTCCGAGCACGAAGAGCACCGACAGCAGCGGCAGGCTCCCGTCGGCGGCGCCGGTCAGCTGGGCGTCGATCGGCTCCCATGCGTGGCTCAGCACGTCCCAGACCAGGAACACCAGGACCCCGACGGTCGACGCGGTGAGGAGCACTCGAACGGCGGGGGCGACGGACCGGATCCGTCCCACCGGCAGGCCGAGCACGATCGTGCCGCCGGCGAAGGCGCCGAGCGCCAGGGTCGTGCCGAAGTCCATCACACCTCCTGAGGGATGCCTAACCTAACTGGTCCGGAGGGGATCGGCACGCGCCGGATCGCAACGCCTGGACGGCCGGGGACCCGACCGGTGCACCGCGGGCGCCTGGACCTCCCCCCGGCGCGGCCCGCACGACGTCAGCGGCCGACCGGCAGCTCCAGCCGCATGACCGTGCCGGACTCCGAGGTGGACTCCACGACGACCCGGCCACCGTGCCGGACCGCGAGGTCGCGCACGAGCGACAGCCCGATCCCGAAGCCGCGTCGCTGTCGCGTGGTCGGACCGTGGGCGAAGCGCTCGAAGATCTGGTCGACCTCGATGCCGGCGATACCGGGGCCGTCGTCTCGGACGCGCACGACCGCCCTGCCGCGATCGACGCCGGCCGTGACCGTCACGGTCCCCCCGTCGGGCGAATGCCCGAGGGCGTTGTCGATCAGCACGACGAGCGCGCGCCGCAGGCTCGTCTCGGACAGGCCGACCCGGGCCTCGTTCCCCACGGACACCACGATGGTGAGCCCGCGCTCGGCCGCCAGCACCTGCAGGTCGTGGACCGCGGAAAGCACGGTCGGACGCAGGTCGCAGCCGGCGTCCGCGCCCGGCACATCCTTCGCGGACGCCTCCGCGACGAGCAGCAGGTCCGTGACCAGGTCGATCATGATCCGGGTGTCGCGCCGCGCTGCTGCGAGCGTGTCGTCGTAGGCCTCGTCCCGCTCGAGCTTGCGCGACAGCACCTGGAGGCGCGTGTCGAGCACGGTCAGCGGCGTCCGCAGCTCGTGGCTCGCGTCGGCGACGAACGCCCGCTGCATGCGCAACGCGGAGCCGAGGGGCGCGACGGCGCGACGGCTGATCACCCAGCTCGCCGTGCCGACCACCGCGACCGCGAGGACGCCGAGCACCACGAGCGCGATCACCACCTCGTTCGCGTCGACGTAGATCTTGGTCTCGCCGGCCTTCGGCCGCTCCAGCAGCTCCGTGGGCCTGGACTGGTCGAGGATGAACAGCGCGAACAGCCCGATGATGCCGAGCACGACCGCCGTCGCGACCGCCGCGACCTGCCACGCCGTCCGCAGCGCGGCGAGGCGGACCGATCGGAGGTCGACGTCCTCCGGACCGCCCGACGCGCTCAGATCTGCCCCAACCGGTATCCGCGTCCGCGCACGGTGGTGATGATGTCGCGCTCCGTCTTGCGCCGGATGTAGTGCACGTAGGTGTCGACCGTGCCGACGCTGTCCCCCACGGGGAACACCTCGCGCAGGATCCGCTCGCGGGACAGCGTCTCGTCCGCGTGCTGCGCGAGCAGCGAGAGCAGGTGCGCCTCCGTCTCGGTCAGCACCTTGCGCCCCTCGTAGGGCGAGTTGATGAGCCGGTTCGCGGGCCGGAACTCCCAGTCGCCGATGTAGACCACGTCCTCGTCCTCGCCGTGCACACGCCGCAGGGCCCGCAGCCGGGCGGACAGCTCGGCGAAGTCGAACGGCTTGACCAGGTAGTCGTCGGCGCCGGCGTCCAGGCCCTCCACGCGGTCGGACACCGCACCGAGCGCGGTCAGCATGAGCACGGGCGTGACGACCCCGGCCCGTCGAAGGCCCCGGACGACGTCCACGCCGTCCCTCCCGGGCAGCCGGCGATCCAGCACGATCGCCTCGAAGTCACCGAGGCGCCCGGCCTCGAGCCCCGCGTCGCCGTCACCGACGAGCGTGACGGCGTAGTCCTCCCCCAGCACCTCCGCCATCAGCGGCCCGAGCTCGGGATCGTCCTCGACGAGCAGCAGCGGTGGCGTCGTCCTGCCCTGCGCCGGCCTCGCCATCGGAGCAGTCTGGCTCATCCCGCGCTCACCCGTTCGGATCGGCGCCCCCGAGCGCCCGCGGTCGACGCACCGCGCTCCCGGCGCAGCCGCTCGTACTCCCATGCCACCAGGGTGATGACCACGACGTCGAGGCCCACGAGCACCCACCCGCCGATCGCCGGCGCAGTGATCAGGTCGACGAGCTGCACCAGGAAGAGCACGCAGAGCACCGCCAGCGCCCAGGGGTACCAGCGGATCGCCCGGCGCAGCAGGGCGTAGACGGTGAGCAGCTTCACGACGCCGTGCACCAGGAGGAACAGGGCGAGCGGCGCGGCACCCGTGACGAGCCCGCCGCCTGCGGCGGCGATCGAGCGCGCAGCGGCGTCACGGAGCGGCGAGGTGCCCTCGGCCAGCTCCGCGGCGAGCGCCTCGAGGGTGCTTCCCGTCAGCCGCGGGGCGACGAGCAGGATGAGGCCCGCCACGGTCTCGACGAGACCGTCGAGGCCCTTGACCGCGACGACGACGGAGTAGACGCGCTCGAACAGGGATCGCGGGGCTCCTGCGCGCGTGGGCATGCACCCAGGTTCCACTCCGGGCGCTCAGGAACCACCAAGACGGGTCAGGCGCGTCGGACCGCGGTGCCGGGCCTCGAGCGGCGGCGGCCGCCTCGGACAGCGGCGGCGAGGACGAGCAGCGCGGCGAGCGCGCCGAGCACCCACATCGCCGGTGCCGCGTACGGCATCAGCGGCGTCAGCGGACCGGCGGCGGCAGCAGGCGCCGGCACCGGGACCGGTCGCGCGAACCTCGCGACGACGACGGAGAGCCGGTCGCCGCGGGACGGCACGATCCCGGCCGCCGCGGTCACGATCCTGCGGATCGTGACGAGGCTCGTCGAGCCGAGGTGCGCGCGGTCGACCACGACCGACACGGACTGGTCGACCAGCGCACCGGCCGGTGTCGCGGTCAGGGTGGTCGTGTTCCCGACGACGTTCTGCTGCGCGGTCGTCGACGACGTCCCTCCCGGGGAGACCACCCGCGTCGCGGCGACCGACGCGGCCGCGCCGCTCCCCCAGCGCACGCTCGCCGTGCCCGTCGCGGAGGTCTGGATCGTGTCGGCGACCACGACGGTCGACCCGCCCGGGCCGAGCACCCGGTCCAGCACCGCCTGCACCGCCGCGGCACGATCGCTGCCGGGCGCGGCGCCGGTCGAAGCGAACGCGGCCGTCGCGGCGAGCGGCCAGACCAGCAGCACCGCCGCCAGGCCGATGGTCCCCCGCCTGCTGCTGCGGATGCGCCCAGCCGTCATCGTCTCCCTGTCCCCCATGTCGAACCCGGATCGCCAGTGAATCCGACACGCCGCGTCCACGGTGGCCCCAGTTCGAGCCGTTCGCGCGGATCCGTGCACGAATCACGGTCGAACAGGACCGAGGGCGCGTCGCGCGCTTCCTGGAGGGGTTCGGCCCGTCGTGCTGAGGAGCGCCGCGGGACGTCGATGCGATGCGGGCGATCGTGCTCGGCGTCGTCGAGATGCCGCTCGGGGTCCGAGTCGTCGACGACGACGTGACCGCCGTCACCGCGATCGTCCGGGTCGCGCGATCGTCGCCGCGACCGCCGTCGGCGCCACCGTCGGTCCCGCATCCATCGCGCGGCTGGTGCGCGTCGTCGTGCACCACGCCATCGCGGCGCGCGCCCGGTGCCGCGTCGCGCTGGCGATCGTGTTCGCCGTGCTGATCACCACCGGGGTCATCCCGGCGGTCCGACGCTCGACCGGTCGCCCGTCGCCGAGCCGGCGGTCAGCGGCCGCGGCCGCGCAGCTCCGGGAAGTGGTCGTCCCGCCACTCGTCCGGGAAGGTGCGCTGCTCCTGCGCGGCGTCCGCCTCGCGCTGCCGCAGCTCGACGCGGCGGATCTTGCCGGAGATCGTCTTCGGCAGCTCGAAGAACTCCAGCCGACGCACGCGCTGGTAGGGCGGCAGCTGCGTCCGCGCGTGCCGGAGCACCGCGAGCGCCGTCGCCTCGTCGGGCTCCCAGCCGGGAGCGAGCGCGACGTAGGCCTTCACGGCGTTCAGCCGCGTCTCCTCCGGGGCGGGCACGACGGCGGCCTCCATCACCGCCGGGTGCTCGATGAGCACGCTCTCCACCTCGAACGGCGACACCTTGTAGTCCGAGGACTTGAAGATGTCGTCCGTCCGGCCGATGAACGTGATGACGCCGTCCGCGTCCCGCTGGGCGACGTCACCGGTGCCGTAGTACCGCGCCGCCGAGGCGGCCCCGGTGCCCGGGATGCCCAGGTAGCCCGCCATCAGGAAGGGGGCAGGGCGCTCGAGATCGAGACAGATCTCGCCCTCCTCCGCCGGTTCGCCCGAGATCGGGTCGACGAGGGTGATCGCGGTGCCGGGCAGCGGCACGCCCATCGAGCCGCTCGTCACCGGGCTGCCCGGGGTGTTCGCGATCGTGGCCGTGGTCTCGGTCTGGCCGTAGCCGTCCCGGATGGTGAGCCCCCACGCCGCGCGGACCTGCTCGATGACCTCCGGATTCAGCGGCTCGCCCGCGGACAGCGCCTCGGCCAGCGCCGACGGGCGGGCGCCGAGCTCCGCGCGGATCAGCATCCGCCAGACCGTCGGCGGCGCGCAGAAGGTGGTGACGCCGTACGCGTCGAGCTGGCTGCGCAGCGCCACGGGATCGAAGCGGGAGGAGTTCGAGACGAAGATCGTCGCCTCCGCGATCCACGGGGCGAAGAAGCAGCTCCAGGCGTGCTTCGCCCAGCCGGGCGAGCTGATGGCGAGGTGCACGTCTCCGGGCCGGAGGCCGATCCAGTACATCGTCGTGAGGTGACCGACGGGGTAGGACACCCGGGTGTGCACCACCATCTTCGGCCGGTTCGTGGTGCCCGAGGTGAAGTAGACGAGACAGGGGTCGTCCGACCGGACGGGCACCACCGGCCGCTCGCCCGACCACGCGGCGGCGTCCCGGTACGGAGCCCAGCCGTCCACGGCTCCGCCGACGACGACGCAGGAGACCCCGGCCGTCCCGGCGAACTTCCCGGTGTCCTCGACGTTCGCGATCACGTGCTTCACGAGTCCGCGCTCGATCCGGTCCGCGAGATCGTGCGCCGCCAGGACCGTGGTCGTCGGGAGGATCACGGCGCCGATCTTCATGAGGGCGAGCATCGACTCCCACAGCTCGACCTG
Organism: Acidobacteriota bacterium; assembly: GCA_019352055.1. Classification (GTDB taxonomy): domain Bacteria; phylum Actinomycetota; class Actinomycetes; order Actinomycetales; family Microbacteriaceae; genus Amnibacterium. The sequence goes on along the minus strand of JABBOB010000002.1, from coordinate 96,144 downwards.
GTTGCCGAGCATCAGCATGACGTGGTCGCCCGGTCGGACTCCCTGCGCGGAGAGCCAGGCGCCGACCTGGTCGGATCGCGTCCGCATCCGCTCGAAGGAGACACGCTCCTCGCGCCCGTCCTCGTCGACGATCCAGAGCGCGACGCGCTCGTTCCCTGCGGCGATCGTGTCGAACCAGTCGGTCGCCCAGTTGAACGACGACCCGACGTCGGGCCACTCGAACTCGGCGGAGGCGCGACGGTGGTCGCCGCGGAGGGCGATCAGGTGGTCGCGAGCAGCACGGAAGACCTCGACGGCGTCCATGCGGTCATCATGCCCTGCGCCCGGGCGCATCCGATCAGGTCGACGCGGGCCAGTCCGCGCCGACGCGGCGCCACGTCTCGTCCAGGCGGCTCAGCACCTCCGCGGGCAGCGGCCCGCGGTCGGCGAGCGCGAGGTTCCCGCGCAGGTTCTCGACCTTCGCGGTACCGACGATCGCGGTGTGCACACCCGGCGCGAACGCCGTGAAGCGGAGCGCGAGCTCCGTCCAGCCGAGCTCGCCCCGCTCGTAGCCGAGCGCCCGCAGCCGCTCCCAGTAGCGCTCCGCGTAGTCGCCGACCGGTCGATCCGCGAAGCGCCAGGCGGCGTTCGCGATGGGACGCTTCGCGATGACGCCGAGCTCGGGGCGCCGCCCCACCACGTTCCGGAGGTTCCACTGGTCGGCGATGTTCACGCTCGTCTCGATCGACCCGAACCGCCCGGAGTCCGCCGCGACGACGAGGTGGCTGTTGTCGCCGCTGTACGCCGCGACACCGACCTTGCCCGCGGCGACGGCGGCGTCGAGCGTGTCCTGCAGGTCGCCGCGCTGCAGCACTCCGGTCGGGCAGGAGTGCAGGTGGAAGACGTCGATCCGCTCGGACCGCGTGCGCCGCAGCGAGAGGTCGATGCTCGCCCTGAGCGCGCCCGGCGTCCAGTCCTCGTGCCCGTCGACGCCGGCCCCGCCCTTGGTCGAGAGGATGAACTCCTCGCGCCGGGCGGCCAGGTGCCGGCCGATCCGCTCCTCGCTCGCCTTGTAGCCGTGCGCGGTGTCGATCAGCGTCACACCGAGATCGAGCGCGGTGCACAGCACCTCCCGGGCCTCGGCCTCCGTCACGTCGGGCTCCCCGATCTGCCCGGCTCCCAGACCGATCGCGGAGACCGTCAACCCCGTGTCGCCGAACCTCCGCTGCTCCGGTGCGTCCATGAGCTCCAGCATGCAGGACGGTGACGAGGGCGCCCACGGCGAGGGGACCTGTGTGTTCTCCGAGAGCGAGCCGGATCGCGTGACGAACGGCCGGGACCGTGCGCCTACTCCACGCAACCGACCGCCGCGCCTCCTCCGAGGCGAACGGTCCAGACCGGAAACGGATGCCCTATGGCCGCCACCTCGCTGCGCACCGCCTCGATCACCTCCGACGCCCAGGCCTGCGCCCGGCTCGCATGACCGCCCGGCGGACGACGCGTCGAGACCCCCGGCCCCCGCTCGGCTCCGAACGGCATGATGGGCGGCGGGGAACCCGCCGACGTCCCTCGCCGATCGGCCGGACCGGTCGCGCCGTCCGCAGCACGCTTCCCCGCCACACAGGACCGCAGCATGACGACAGACCACGCCGACCGGCACATCGGGCTGGCCGACGCCCCCGACGACGTGCTCGTCGACCGGGCGACCGACGGGGACGCGCGTGCGTTCGGCGTGCTCGTCACGCGGTACGGGCGCCTCCTCCAGAACTACGCGGTGCACGTGCTCGGCTCCGCGACCGGCAGCGACGACGTGGTGCAGGAGGCGCTGGTGAGCGCCTGGCAGCAGCTCGACGACCTGCACGACCGCTCGGCGGTCCGCGCGTGGCTCATCCGGATCGTCACGAGGAAGGCGCTCAGCCTGGTGCGCGGGACCCGCGTGCACGACGACGTGGACGACCTGGAGCTGGCCGCGCCGGCCGCGATCGGTCCCGAGGTGCAGGCGGAGGCCGGATCGCTCTCCGCGGCCCTCGCCGCCGCGCTCGATCGGCTGCCCGAGCTGCAGCGCCGCAGCTGGACGCTCCGGGAGCTCGGCGGGTTCAGCTACGACGAGATCGCCGCTGAGCTGGGCGTGCCGGTCTCCACCGTTCGCGGCGCGCTCGCACGTGCCCGCGCCACACTCATCTCCGATCTCGACGGATGGCGGTGATCATGACGGACCCCACCGACGACCTGGACGGGCACACCATCGAGGAGCTCGCCGACTACGTCGACCGCGGCCGGACGCCCGTCGACCCCGCGATCGAGACGTCGCCCGGGTGCCGTCACGCGATCGCGGCACTCGAACGCCTGCGCAGCGCGTCCAGCACCATCCTCGCCGAGGAGACCGCCGCAGCCGCGCCGCCGGACGAGACCTGGCTGGCGGGCCTCATGTCGCAGATCTCCCTCGACGCCCGGGCGGGCGCCGACTTCACGCTGCTCACGACCCCCGACGGCGACGAGGTCGTGATGACGGAGGGGGCCCTGCGGGCGCTCGTGCGGGCCGCCGGCGACGAGCAGCCGGGCTTCCTGGTGGGCCGGGTGCGATTCGACGGGGACCTCTCGGAGCCGGAGAGCCCGCTGACCGTCCGGGTCGACGTCGTCGTCGGCTACGGCACCCGGGTGCCCGCCGGGGTGGATCGGCTCCGCACGGCCGTGATCGAGCGGCTCCGCACCCACACGATGTTCCGTGCCGTGCGCGTCGACATCGACGTGCGCGACCTGCTCCCGCCGGAGGCGCTGCGATGACCGGACCGGATGCGACCGGTGACCTGCTCCGCGTGCCCGGTGTCGAGCGGGTCTTCCCGGCACGGCGCATCCCCGGGACGCTGCTGCAGGCGGTCGCAGGGGTCACCGAGGTGGGGATCGGCGTGTCCGACGGGCGGCCGATCCCGGACACGGCGCTCGCGGCGCTCGCGGCGCTGCGCAGCACCCTTCCCGACGGATCGCGCGTGCGGCTGCGGATCGCCGCCGTCGCCTGAGCCGTCCAGGCGACTGGCCGGAGCCCCGGCGGAGACTGGCGCGCATGCATCGACGCCGCGCACTCCCACTGGCACTGGTCGGCCGCCGCGCGCTCGAGCTGCTCGCCGGACAGCCGGCCGGCAGCACGGACTACGCCGTCACCCACGACCTGCGCACCCCGCTCCGGGACGGCGTCGTGCTCCTCGGCGACCTCTACCGGCCGCGAGGCGCCGGACCGCTGCCCGTCGTCCTGATCCGCACGCCGTACGGGCGCACCTCCCTGCTCGGCCGTCTCTTCGCCGTCGTGCTCGCGCGCCGCGGGTTCCAGGTCTTCGTCCAGTCGGTCCGGGGCACGTTCGGGTCGGGCGGTTCCTTCCGCCCGTACACCGACGAGCACGAGGACGGGCTCGACACCCTGGCGTGGGTCCGCGACCAGCGCTGGTGCGACGGTCGCGTGGCGACCACCGGCGCCAGCTACTTCGGGCACACGCAATGGGCCGTCGCGCCGTACGCGGATCCGCCGCTGGTCGCCGCCTCCCTGCACATCACGGGTGCCCGGGTCCGGGACATCCTCGCCGAGCACGGGGTCCCGGTCGCGATCAACGGCCTCGGCTGGAGCGACTCCCTCGCGCGGCAGGAGCTGCCGTTCGCCTCCCGGCTGCTCGGCGGCCTCCGGCTCAGGAGCCGGCTGGTCGCGGCGCTCGCGACCCGTCCGGCGCGCGAGGCGGACGTGGTCCTGACCGGCGCACCGAGCGTGTTCTGGCGCGACCTCGCGGACCACAACGTGCCGGAGGACCCGTTCTGGGATGTGGCGGACCACGACGGGGCACCGCTCGACCGGATGCCGCCGGTGAACATGGTGACCGGCTGGTGGGACCTGTTCCTCGAGCCGCAGCTGCGCGACGTCACCCGACTGCAGGCGGCGGGCGTGCCGACCCGGATCACGGTCGGCCCGTGGCTGCACGGCGCGCCCGCGGAGCTGAAGGCGCTGCTCCGGTCGGACATCGCGTGGCTCGAGCACCACCTGCACGACGGCCCGTCGCCGCAGGGGGCGCCCGTGCGGCTGTTCCTGCAGGAGGCGGACACTTGGCTGGGGTTCGAGCACTGGCCGCCCGAGGGGACGACGGCCGAGGATCGCTTCCTCCAGCCCGACGGGGCGCTCACCACGGGGGCGCCCCCGTCCGGCGCGGCTCCCAGCGCCTTCGTGTTCGATCCCGACGACCCGACGCCGTTCGCGGGCGGGCCCCTGCTCGCACCGCCGGGCCTGCAGGCGGACGACCGCGCCTCGGAGGCGCGGTCGGACGTGCTCGTGTTCACCGGCCCGGCCGAGGCGGCCGACCTGGATCTCGTGGGCGAGGTCTCGGCGACGGTCTTCGTGCGCCCCGAGCTCCCGCAGACGGACGTGTTCGTGCGGCTCTGCGACGTCGACCCTGCTGGGGTGTCGCGCAACGTCGTGGAGGGGATCCGGCGGCTCGAACCCCGAACGGTCCCCGCGCAGGACGTCGTCGTCGGCACCGACGGCGTGTTCGCGGTGCAGGTCGAGCTGTTCCCGACGGCCTACCGGATCAGGGCGGGCCACCGCCTCAGGGTCGTCGTCGCCGGCGGCGCCTTCCCTCGCTACGCGATCAACCTCGGCGTGCCCGGACCGCAGGCGGACGCCGTCACGGGGCGCCGCAACCGCGTCGAGGTGTTCCACGACGGGCGCCACCCCTCCCGCCTCCACCTCTCACGGATCAGGCCCGGTTCCGGACACGCCGGTGCTGCGGCACCGCTCGCCGGCGCGTCCCGGAATCCGGCCTGATCCGCGCAACGAGAGCGCGATCAGGTCGGCAGTGGCACGATGCCGACGTGAAGCTGCTCGACCTGCCCCAGACCGACCTGACCGCCTCGAACATCGTGCTCGGGCTCATGCGCATCCCGGACATGAGCGACGAGGAGATCCGCGCGCTCGTGCGCGGCGCGATCGAATCGGGCGTGACCATGTTCGACCACGCCGACGTGTACGGCGGCGACCACCTCTGCGAGCGACGCTTCGGGGAGGCGATGGCCTTCTCCCCCGCGGAGCGGGAGGCGGTCGTGATCCAGTCGAAGGTCGGCATCCGCGACGGGTACTTCGACTTCTCGACCGAGCACATCCTCGCCTCCGTCGACGAATCCCTCACCGCGCTGCGCACCGACCACCTCGACGTGCTGCTGCTGCACCGTCCCGACGCGCTCGTCGAGCCCGACGAGGTCGCCGCGGCGTTCGACGCGCTCGAGGCGGCCGGCAAGGTGAAGGCGTTCGGCGTCTCGAACCACACGCCGTACCAGGTGGAGCTCCTCAAACGGTCGGTGCGGCAGCCGCTCGCCTTCAACCAGGTGCAGCTGAGCATCACCCACGCGAACCTGATCGCCGCGGGCGTCTCCTCGAACATGGCCGACCTCGACCAGTCGATCGACCGCGACAACGGGATCCTCGACTACGCCCGCCTCAACGACATCACGCTGCAGGCGTGGTCGCCGTACCAGGCGGGCTTCTTCACCGGCGTCTTCATCGGCGACCGGGAGAACTACGCCGAGCTGAACGACGTGCTCGACGAGCTCGCCGCGCAGTACGACGTGACGCCGACCGGCATCGCGACCGCCTGGATCACGCGGCACCCCGCCGGCATGCAGGTCATCCTCGGCACGACGAAGCCGGAGCGCGTCCGCGAGGCGGCGGCGGGCTCCGACCTGCGCCTCACCCGTCAGGAGTGGTACCGCCTGTTCACCGCGGCAGGCCACACCGTCCCCTGACCCGTCGAGCAGGCAGACCGAGCACCTCGACAGGCCGCGCTCGCTCCAGCAGGCCGGAGGTGGACGATCCAGCCTGCTGAAGCGAGTGCAGCCTGCTCAGGTGCTCAGGCGCGGGCGGCCAGGTAGGTCTCCGCGAAGTGCGTGTAGTTCGCCGCGATCCGCGTCCGCACGGCGTCCTCGTCGAGCGACCCGTCGAGACGGCCCTCGAGCGCGTCCCACCAGATGCTGCGGCCGATCGCGAACCCGATGAAGCCCTCCACCGGGGCGGCGACCCTCAGCCACTCGTCGAGCTGGTCCTGAGGGGCGTGCCTGCCGAGCACGATGCAGCGCCCGTCGCGGCCGCCCCGGCGCGCGGTTGCCGCGATGCGCTCGGCGTCCTCCCGTGCCGCGAGCCCCTCGATCTTCCAGATCGCCGGTTCCACACCGTGGTCCTGCAGGAACTCGATCGCCTGCACGGTCAGCCCGGGCCGGATCTCGCGGTCGTACCGGTCCGCGTCGCCCCCCACCTCCGCCAGGTCGTCGTCGGTGGCGCCCACCAGCAGCTCGACGATGAACTCGCGTGCCGCCTGCTTCGCCCACGAGGCGATGCCGGCCAGCTTGTTCGCCTGCTCCTCGCGGTCCTTCGCAGGGAGGCCCGGGTTGTCGTGGACCAGCACCTTCGGGTGCTTCGTGCCGAAGAACTCCGCGTGGCTGCGCCAGTCGTGCCCGTACTCGAAGTCGAACCAGTCCCTGCCGCTCACCTCGATCGGCATCGCCAGGCTGACGCGCTCGTCCGACGCCGCGAGCACGGCAGGCGACGCGCCGTACTGCTCGTCGACGAGGAACCCGGGCAGCGCTCCCTCGGGGAGGGCGGGTACCGCGTCGAGGAGCCCTCGGTACACGAGCAGCTTGTTCGCGGCGATGCTCGCCGACTCCTCCGGCGACGGCGCGGCGTCCAGGTCGTACAGCTTCTGCTCGATGCTGTCGCGCTGGTCCATGGCGAGGATGAACAGGAGCGGTTCGGTCATGCCTGCATCGTGCTCGCGGCCCGCTGCACGTCCGTCGAACGCTGCCCGGGAGCGGGACCGCGTCCCGCCCAGGTCACGTCCGGGAGGGCTGTCGGGCCCGTCGATAGGATTTCCCCATGCCTTCCGGTGACCGTCTCGTCTGGATCGACTGCGAGATGACCGGGCTGGACCTGTCCGTCGACGAGCTCGTCGAGGTCGCCGTGGTGGTCACCGACTTCGAGCTGAACGTGCTCGACCCCGGCTTCGACGTGATCATCAAGCCTTCGGAGGCTGCGAAGGCGCACATGGGCGAGGTCGTCGTCAAGATGCACACCGCGTCCGGCCTGATCGAGGCGATGGAGGACGGCGTCTCGCTCGAGGAGGCTCAGCGCCAGGTGCTCGAGTACCTGCAGCGCTTCGTGCCCCAGGCCGGCCAGGCCCCGCTCGCGGGCAACACCATCGGCACCGACCGCGGTTTCCTCGCGAAGTACATGGGCGAGGTCGACGGGTTCCTGCACTACCGGAGCATCGACGTCTCGTCGATCAAGGAGCTCGCCCGCCGCTGGTACCCGCGCGTGTACTACAACGCCCCGGCGAAGCAGGGCGGCCACCGGGCGCTCGCCGACATCCTCGAGTCCGTCCGGGAGCTGGGCTACTACCGTCGCACCGTCTTCGCGCCGCTGCCAGGCCCGTCGTCGGAGGAGGCGCAGGTCGCTGCGAGCGAGGTCACCGCCGCGTTCGCGGGGTGACCTGGGAGCCCCTCGACCGGGTACACTTCCGGAGGCCCGATGGCGACGTCGGGCACATGGTGGGCGTAGCTCAGTTGGTAGAGCGCTGGCTTGTGGTGCCGGATGTCGCGGGTTCGAGTCCCGTCGTTCACCCCAGATCCTCTCCCGCGAGGAAGAGACGCCATCGGCGCGATCAGTCCTGATCGCGCTTCCTGCGGTCCTCCCAGGCCGGCAGGAGCAGCACGAGCCCGAGCAGCCCGATCGCGCCGCCGATGAACGGCAGCGCGTCGAGATCCTGGCCACCCGCCAGTCGGATCGCGATCCGGGCGGCAGCGGCGAACAGCAGCCACACCGCCATCGCGACAGAGACGACGGAGAGCGCGGTCCTCACCCGATCAAGGATGCAAGACCGTTCCCGTGCAGGTTCTCAGGGATCTCCATCCAAGCAGCGAGGACCCCCGGAGTAGTTTCCGTGGCACCGAGTGCCTCAACCCGGACCCGCCTTCGGGACCGCCTGAGCCACGGTGCACGCCGGCGTCGGCGCGCGGATTCGCGAAGGAGCGGAACGAGATGGGTCTCCTCGACGGCAAGGTCGTCTTCATCACCGGCGGAGGACGAGGCCAGGGCCGCGCACACGCCGTCGTCTCGGCGAGGGAGGGCGCCGACATCGTCTTCGTCGACACGACGAGACCCTTCGCCACGGTGCCGTACCCGCATACCACCGCCGAGGACATGGCGGAGACGGTGCAGCAGGTCGAGGCGCTCGACCGCCGGGTCCTGTCCATCGAAGCGGATGTCCGCGACCAGAAGGCGCTCGATGCCGCGGTCGCCTCCGGCATCGCCGAGTTCGGGAAGATCGACTGCCTCATCGCCAACGCCGGCATCTGGACGCTCTCGTCGGTGCAGGACATGACGGACGAGACGTGGCAGGAGATGCTCGACATCAACATCACGGGGGTGTTCCATGCCGTCCGCGCGGTGGTACCCCACATGATCGAACGACAGCAGGGCTCGATCGTCCTGACGTCGTCGACGAACGGCATCGAGGGCGGCGCGAACTACTCGCACTACGCGGCCGCGAAGTTCGCCGTCGTCGGGTTCATGAAGTCGATCGCGCTCGAGCTCGGCCAGTACGGCATCCGCGCGAACACGGTGAACCCCGGGGCGATCCTGACCGGCATGACGAACAACCAGCCGGCCTACGACATGTTCGCCGGGCACCCCGGCGGCACGTACGAGGACCTGCTCTCGGGCGGTCACTCGTTCACCGCGCTGAAGGGCGTCGGCTTCATGGACCCCGAGGTCATCGCCAACGGGGCGCTGTTCCTCAACTCGGCGCTGGCCGCCACCGTCACCGGCGTCTCGCTGCCGATCGACGCCGGGCATCTCGCGATGGCGGGGATCAACCTGGACCCGAAGTAGCGTTCGGGAATGCCCCACCTGCTGCACCTCGACTCGTCGATCGACCCCACCCGGTCCCGCTCGCGGGCCATCACGGCTGCGTTCGCGGACGCCTGGCGCGAGCGGGGCGAGGACTTCACCGTCACCGCCCGCGATCTGCACGCACGACCGGTGCCGCATCTGACCAGCGCGGCGTCGCACTGGGCGCCCCGGCTCCGACAGCCGGGAGACGTCCAGCCCGCGGAGGAGTCGGCGCGGCAGCAGGAGCTGCTCGATGAGCTGCTGGCCGCCGACGCGCTGCTCGTGGGGGCGCCGATGTACAACTACTCGCTGCCCTCGACCCTGAAGGCGTGGATCGACCACATCCACGTCCCCGGGGTCACGGCGCCGTTCGACACCCCCGACCAGCCGATGGCGGGCCGACCGGCCGTGGTGGTCACCAGCCGCGGGGCGGTCTACGACCCGGGAACGGCCACGGAGGGGTGGGACCACACCGTCCCGCCCCTCCGACTGATCCTCGGCGCCTCGCTCGGCATGGAGGTCACCGTGATCGCGACGAACCTGACGCTCGCGGACACGGTGCCGGCGCTCGCCGAGCAGCAGGGACGCGCGGACGAGGAGCTGGCTGCCGCGAAGGCCGAGGCGAGGCGGCTCGCTCTCACCCTCCTGTAGTCGACTCTGCTCACGCGTCTGGACGCTTCCGCCACCGCGCAGCGTCCAGATGCGTGAGCGACGTCAGCGCCCCGTCGTGCGGACGATCGCCGGTCTCAGCGCCGCGATCGATCGGCCCCGGATCGCGCCCCACCACACTCCGGCGCCGTAGGCGAGGTCGTCGAGCCGCCGTGCGATGCCGAACCGGACCGGATCGAGGTGGGCCGGATCCCTGCGGTACTCGAGCGCCACGTCGGCGAGCGCGGAGACGAGCACGGCCCGACGAGCCCGGCGGGACACGAGGCAGACGGCGAGCGCGGCCGGCCACCAGTGGCGCAGCAGCAGCGCCATGCCCTGCCCGAGCGCGGACACCGCTCCGGCGCCGGCCAGGCGCATGCCGGCGATGTACGGGTGGTCGACGGGCCGCAGCCTCCGGCCGATCCGGACGCCCGCGATCAGCGCGATCGCCGCGGCGAGGGTCCATGACCACCGCCGCTGGGTCACCACCAGCAGCAGGAAGGCGGCGCTCCAGGGTGCGAGCACGGCCGGCGCGATGTAGTCGGGATGCCGCTCCGCGAGTCCCTGGGCGCCCGAGCCGTACGCCGCTTTGCGCAGGAACCAGTCGAGGGGTCGTTCCCGGTGCTCGTGGTGCGCGACGGCGGCCGGCTCGTAGCGCACCCGCCAGCCGGCATCGACGAGCCGCCAACCGAGATCGACGTCCTCACCGATCCGCAGCGTGCCGTCGAACCCGTCCCGAAGCGCGGCGCGGCGCGCCACGACGCACGCTGTGGTCACCCAGGCCAACGGCGATCGCGGTCGCACGGCGGCGGGATGCGGACCGAGGTCGAGCGACGAGCGCGTGTCCTCGAATCGGCCGAGCCAGGTGAGCCGGTCGCCGAGGCCCGCGATGCGCGGGGCTGCGAGCGCCACCTGCGGGTCCGCGAAGTGCCGCAGCAGCGTCGGCACCGTCTCGGGCTCCAGCACGATGTCGGAGTCGACGAAGACGACGAACGGCGTCGTCACCACCGCCAGACCCGCGTTCCGCGCGCCGGCCGGCCCGACGTTCGCGGTGAGCGCGACGACCCGGGCACCGTGCGACCGCGCTACCTCGGCGACGGCCACCGGCTTCCGGGAGGCGTCGTCGACGACGAGCACCTCGGCCCCGGGCCCGATGCTGGTGAGCAGGCGCTCGAGCTGCTGGGGCCGGTCACGGATCGGCACGACGTAGGTGACGTCGGCGCCCACCGGACTCTCCAGCGTGGTCACGTCGGGCTCGGCGAGACCGAGCTCCAGGAGCCGGTCGGCGAGCACGGCCGATGCGGGCGATTGGACGCGGATCCGCCTCCCCTCGAGCATCGGCCGGGCGAGCGGGGTCAGCCGGACGAGACGGGTCGGCGTGCCGCCCAGCAGCGCGGCGCCGCGGGAGAGGACCCGCGTGCGTCGGCCGAGGACCACCTCGGCGCCGATCGGCAGCGTCATGGCTCGACGAGGGCGGCCGCGGCGCGCACGATCATCCCGGCCAGGATCCTGCCGCCCTCCTCCGCGGACGCGCCGGACGGGTCGCCGAGCACGCCGTTGGCGCTGATGGCCCTCACACCGCGCGCCCGCAACGCGGGCAGGAGCTGCTGCACGGGCCGGGTCTCCCCTGCCTCCGCTCGATCCGCACGCACGAGGTCCGGCGCGAGGTGCAGGAGCAGGGAGGTCTCGGTCCGACCGGCGTGCGCGTCCGAATCCGGGGCGGAGCACGGCACCCAGCGCGCTCGACGGCCCTCCGTCACGAGCAGGCGCGTCGCGGCGTCGACCGCGACCGCGTTGCCTCCGTGGCCGTTCACGAAGACGACCGTCGAGGCCCAGAGGGTGGCCGACCGTCCGATCTCGACGAGCACGCCGCGGAGCACGTCGAGTCCGATCGAGAGGGTGCCCGGGAAGTCCGCGTGCTCACCGCTCGCACCGTACTCGAGGACCGGTGCGACCATCGCACCGGGGATGCGCGACGCGAGGCCGGTCGCGACGGCCTCTGCCACGCGTGCGTCGGTGCCGAGCGCGAGGTGCGGACCGTGCTGCTCCGTCGAGCCGACCGGAACGAGCAGCATGGGTCGTTCCCGGACCTCTGGCCAGGTGACGTCGCCGAGCCGACGGTTCGGATGCGTCATCTCAGCCGATCGGATCCTTCACCCGGGGGACGGTGCCCTCGGCGGGCTGCTTGGGTCCCTCCGCGTCGGCACGGACACCCCCGCCGACCGTCCGCGCGAACCCCGCGGGGATCACGAGGTCGTCGGGCGACAGGTCGTGGACGGACGCGTTCGCGGTGCCGAGGACGGCGGAGTCCAGCCCGCCCCGCATGATGTCGAGCACGTTCTCGACACCTGCCTGGCCGTTCGCTGCGAGGCCCCACAGGTAGGCGCGGCCGATCATCACCGCGTGCGCGCCCAGCGCGAGCGCCTTCGCGATGTCGCCGCCGCGCCGGATGCCGCCGTCGAGCAGCACCTCGATCCGGTCGCCCACCGCGTCCGCGACCGCGGGGAGCGCCCGGATCGTCGCGGGCGTCGTGTCGAGGTTGTTGCCTCCGTGGTTCGAGACCGAGATGGCGTCGACGCCGAGGTCGACCGCGCGCTTGGCGTCGTCGACCCGGGTGATCCCCTTGAGGACGAACGTGCCGCCCCATTCCCTCCGCATCCACTCGACGTCCTCCCAGGAGGGCGGAGGGGTCTGCATCCACTCGTAGTACGCGCCGAAGAACGTGGGCGCGTCCTTCCCCGGTTCCTTCAGGTTGGGAGCAGTGAGGTCCGGCAGCTGGAGGCTCCTGCCGAACCGGTAGAGCCACGCCGGATGCGGCAGCACGTCGGGTGCGAACCGGATCATGGTCTTCAGGTCGAGCTTCTCCGGGATCGCGGGGCTGCCCCAGTCCCGGCCGTTCGAGAACGACCAGTCGAGCGTCGCGATCAACGCCTTGGCCCCCGCGTTCCTCGCCCGGTTCATGCGCTGCACCATCTGATCGCGGGTGCCGGTCCAGTACATCTGGAAGAAGGTGTTCTCGTTGGCGGCGACGACCTCCTCCACCGGCTTGCTCGCGAAGGAGCTGAGGCCCATGATCACGCCGCGGTTCTTGGCGGCGCGGGCGACCGCGACCTCGCCGTCGGGGTGCACGGCCTGCACGCCGGTCGGGGAGATCAGCAGCGGCATCGACGTCGGGATGCCCAGGACGGTCGTGCTCAGGTCGCGCTGCGCCTTGTGGCCGGCGACGTGGGGAGCGAACCCGAGCTCGGCGAAGGCGCCGATGTTGTCGTCGATCGTGCGCCCGCGTTCCGATCCGGCGACGAGTGCGCCGTAGACCGAGCTCGGCAGCTGACGCTTGGCCCGGCGCTGGGCCTCCGCAACGGTCTCGAACCAGGGGTTCTGAAAGAGGGCCATCGCTGTTCCGTTCCTTCCGGTCGTGCCGCGATGCACGACCCGATCATTGTGACACCGAGTGCCAGAGTAAGCGGCGCCTGCTCAGGACACTCTCGTCCGAAACACGGCCGACAGCGCAGGCGCGACGTCGAAGTACGTGCGGATCGCGGCGAACGAGCCGCGGCCGATCCTCGCGAGCTCCCGCCCCAGCTCGACGTCCTTCTCCCCCGTCGTGTCGAGCAGCACGTCGAGACGGGGCAGCCGCCCGGCGAACGGGCGCGGATCCGGGCCGGCGTTGTGCACGCAGTCGCTGAGCAGGATGACGCGCGCGTCCCGAGGCGGCGTCCCGGCGAGCTCCCTCGCCGCGAGCTCGAGCGGGAACGCGACGTTCGTCAGCCCGCGGGCGGGGATGCGCAGCATGCCGTCGAGCAGGTCGAGCGGGCGCACCGAACCGCCGAGGTGGGAGAGCACGGCGGCGTCCGACCAGAACGCGATGACCGCCAGCCGGTCCTGCTCCAGCTCCGCGGCGAGCGCGCCGACGGTCGCCGCCGCCGTCCGGACCCGCTCCCCCTTCATCGATCCGGAGACGTCCACGAGCAGGACGACGGACCTCGGCGCGCGGACCCGCTCGCGGACCACGATGTCCTCGTCGTCCGGCACGGGCCGCTCGGCGAGGACCTGCAGGGTCGCGTCGAGGTCGATGTCGTCGCTGCTGCCGCGGTAGGGCACGCTCGCGAACTCGCCGCCGCCGCCGCGATGGGAGCGCGTATCCGCCTTCGGTCTCGGCACGGACAGCCGGGCGGCGATCTGCCGCGCACGCGCGCGCACCACCGGGTCGATCGCCTGCGCGTCGTCGGGCGCGGCGATCGACCCCACGTCGTCGGTGAACCCGGACCCCGCGCCGGTGGGACGCTTCTCGCCCCCTCCTGCCCCGGGCCCGCTCGGCAACGGCAGGCCGCCCTTCCCGCCACCGGCGGCGTCGAAGGCGGTCGGCGGCTCGTCGAGCTGCTTCGGCTTCCGGCGGAGCGGCTTCCGCTGCTCCGTGCGCTCGCTCGGGCGGGACACGGGCGAGTCCGCAGAGACGGCTCTTCAGCCCGGCTCGGCCCGCGCCGGCTCGAGGATGAAGCGGTCCTCCCAGATCTCCCGGAGCACCTGCTCGGGCGTGGTCTCGGCGGCCTCGTCGAGGTGGATCCGCCCGGACAGCGCGACCGTCATGGCGTCGTAGAAGGTCTCCGCGTACGCGCCGGACGCCTGGTCCTGCCCGCGCAGCGTGAGCAGCTCGTGCGCGACCAACGCCGCATCGATCGCGCCGCGGACGCTCGAACCCTGCCGCACCGCGGGGTGCGTCCGGGTGCCGCGCGTCACTGCGACGGCGTCGGGGATCGCGCGGTCCGCGACCGGCCCGGTGAGCCCGGTCCGCAGTGCGACGATCCCTTCCTCCGCTCCGGTGTCCTGGTAGGCGACGACGATGCGGTTGAGGCGGTCGCTCACTGAGGTGGAGAGGCGCGTGGTGCCGACGTTGTCGAACGGGTTCATCGACGCGACGACGCGGAAGGTGGGCAGCGCCTCGATCGAGCCCACCCTGGGCACCTCGATCCGCCGGTCCGCCATCGCCGTGAGCAGCGTGTTGAGCGTGTCCTCCGGCGCGCGGTTGAGCTCCTCGATGTAGAGGAAGCCGCCCTGCCGCATCGCCTCCGCGAGCGGCCCTGCGACGAAGTTGTCCGCGCTGTAGTCCTCACGGAGCACCCGCGCCGGGTTGTGGTGCCCGACGAGCTTCGCCGGCGTGAGATCCGCGTTGCCCTCGACGAAGAGCAGAGGGATGCCCCATTCCTCCGTCACGGCCTTGAGGATCGTCGTCTTGCTGGTGCCGGGTGGGCCCTCGAGCACGAGGTCGCGCCCGGACCCGACGGCC
>JABBOB010000002.1:0-81315 GCA_019352055.1 Acidobacteriota bacterium | reverse complement strand
GGCCGACGAGGCGGGAGGCGATCCGCCCGCGCGCGGCGGCGGCGTCGGTCGACGCGGTGTCGTGTGTGCGTTCGGTCATGATCGCTCCCGTTCGGTCCGACGGTTACTTGAGCGTCTGGCCCGCGTCGACCTTGAGCTGCAGCCCGGTGACGTAGCGGGACTCGTCGGACGCCAGCCAGAGGACGGCGTTCGAGACGTCGACGGGCTCCACCCACGGGATCGGGAGGACGTTCATCGTCTGGAACCGCTTGCCGACCGTCTCCTTCGTCCGCTCGGCCTCGGGCAGATCCGGGGCGAACAGGGCGTAGGTCGCCGCGTTCTGGATCATGTCCGTGTTCACGCTCGTCGGGTGCACGCTGTTGACTCGGATGAAGTCGTCCGCGAGCTCGAGCGCGAGCGTCTTCATCAGTCCCACGACACCGTGCTTCGCGGCGACGTAGTGACCGATGTTCGGCACGGCCAGGATGCCGGCGGTCGAGCTCGTGAGGACCATCGAGCCGCCTTTGTTCGCCCGAAGGTGCGGGATCGCCGCCTTCGCGGTGTGCCAGACGCCTTTCAGGTTGACGGCGAGCATGTCGTCGAACTCGGTCTCCGTCAGCTCCTCCATCGTGCCGAAGCTGAAGATGCCGGCGTTCGCCGAGACGATGTCGAGCTTGCCGAGCTCCGCGACGCCGTCGTCCAGCGCCGACTTGAGCGCATCGAAGTCCCGCACGTCCGCCTGCTTGGCCACGATGCGCCGATCGAGCGCCTCGATCTGCCGCACCGTCTCCTCGAGGTCCGCGGGCCGCGACATGTCGTAGGGAACCGAGTCGATCTGTCCGACGAGGTCGACCGCGATGATGTCGGCACCCTCCTGCGCCAGCCGGAGCGCATGACTGCGACCCTGCCCGCGAGCGGCGCCCGTGACGAAGGCGACCTTCCCCTCCACCCGTCCTGCCATGGTTCCCGCCCCTATCGCTTGTTGAGGAAGCCGGCGTCGACCGGGAGCGTCACGCCGGTGATGTAGCGGCCCGCATCGGAGACCAGGAACACGATCGCGTTCGAGATGTCGACGGCCTCGACCATGGGCACCGGCAGCGCGTTCGCCATCGCCTGACCCATCGCCGGATCGCTCTGCAGGAACTCCTGCATCGCGTCGTTCACCACCATCGGTGTGTTCACGCCGGTGGGATGCACCGTGTTGACCCGGATCGAGTACTGCGCGAGTGTGTTCGCGTACGTCCGCATCAGGCCGACGACGCCGTGCTTCGCGGCCGTGTAGCCGATGCCGCCGGGGGTGTTGCCCCCGATGCCGGCGAGCCCGGCGGTGGAGCTGGTCAGGACGTAGGCGCCGCCCTTGCCGGTGTCGATCATCGCCTGCTTGGAGACCTCGACGGTGTTGTAGACGCCGGTGAGGTTGACGTCGATGACGTCCTGCCACTCTTGGGCCTTCGGATGCAGCGACATGGGCGCGATGCCCGCGTTCGCCGACACGATGGTGGGCGCACCGAGCTCGGCGACCCCCGCGTCGAACGCCGCTTGGAGCGCGTCGCGGTCGCGGACGTCCGCGATGCGCGTGACGACGCGGCGGTCGAGCGCCTCGATCTGCTTCGCGGTCTCGGCCAGGTCCCCGGGGTTCGACATCGGATACGGCACGGTGTCGATCTGTGCGGCGATGTCGATCGCGATGATGTCGGCGCCCTCCTGCGCGAGCCGGAGCGCGTGGCTTCGACCCTGCCCTCGCGCGGCTCCGGTGACGAAGGCGACCCTGCCCTCGAGCTGTCCTGCCATGGTGTTGCTCCCTTGCTCGTCCCGGTCTCGATGGAGCGCGGGTGCCGACCCGGCCGGGTGGATCGGCGCCCGTGGTCTCAGTACTGCGTCGCGCCCGCGTCGACCGTCAGCTCGGTCGACGTGATGAAGCGCGCCTCGTCGGAGGCGAGGAACAGCACCGCGTTGGACTGGTCGACCGGCTGCGTGACGTCGATCGGGTAGAGGTTGGCGAGCATGCCGCCGAGCTGCGGGTGCGCCGCGAGCAATGGACCGAAGGGGTTGGGATCCATCTGCCCCATCGGGGTGTCGACGCCGGTCGGGTGGATCGTGTTGACCCGGATGTGGTGCTCGGCGAGCTCGGTGGCGAACGCGCGCATCAGGCCGACGACGCCGTGCTTCGCCGTCACGTAGGCGGAGAGGAACGGCAGGCCCTTGATACCGGCGACCGAGCTGGTCAGGATCATCGAGCCGCCGCCGGCCTCGATCAGATGCGGGGCGGTCGCGGTGATCGTGTTCCAGACCCCCTTGAGGTTCGTGGCGATGGTGTCGTCGAAGATCTGCTCGGTCGTGTCCCTCCAGTCCGCGATGATGCAGATGCCGGCGTTGGCCGAGACGATGTCGAGGTGGCCGAGCTCGGCCACCCCCTCGTCCACCGCGGCCTTCAGCGCTGCTCGATCGCGGACGTCCGCCTGCTTCGCGACGATGCGGCGGTCGAGCGCCTCGACCTGCCGCACCGTCTCCGCCAGGTCCTCGGGCGTCGGCGACGGGTACTGCACGCCGGGCAGCGACCCGGCGATGTCGATCGCGATGATGTCGGCGCCCTCCTGGGCGAGCCGCAGCGCATGACTGCGGCCCTGACCTCGGGCGGCTCCGGTGATGAGGGCGACCTTGCCCTCGACGCGTCCCGGCATGGGTGGTGTCCTTTCGTTGGATGTGCGGACCGCGGGTGCGGTCAGAGGAGGAAGTTGCCGCCGTCGACCGGCAGCGGGACGCCGGTGATGTAGCGCGCCTCGTCGGAGGCGAGGAACAGCAGCGCGTTCGAGATGTCGACGGCCTCGACCCAGGGGATGGGGAGGGCGATGACGCCGCGCGACGCGGCGGCGAACTCCTCCTTCGTCGAGCCCGCCTTGCCCGTGAACAGGTCGTAGGTGGCCGTGTTCTGGATCATGGGGGTGTCGACCTGGGTCGGATGGATCGAGTTCACGCGGATCGAGTCGGGCGCGAGCTCGATCGCGAGCGTCCGCATCAGGCCCACGACACCGTGCTTCGCGGAGACGTAGTGCGCGATGTTCCCGTAGCCGCGGATGCCGGCCTCGGAGCTCGTCAGGACGATCGAGCCGCCTCGGCCGCCCGCCTGGATGTGCGGGATCGCCGCCTTCGTGGTGTGCCAGACCCCGGTGAGGTTGGTGTCGATCATGTTCTGCCACATCGCCTCGTCGAGCTGCGAGGTGGGAGCCATCTGGGTGGAGATCCCGGCGTTGGCCGACACGATGTCGAGCCGGCCGAGCTCCGCGACGCCCGCGTCGACCGCCGCTTTGAGCCCGTCGAAGTCGCGGACGTCGGCCTTCGTCGCGACGATCCGGCGGTCGAGCGCCTCGACCTGCCGCACGGTCTCGTCCAGGTCGGCCTGCGTGGCGCCGTCGTATGGCGCTCCTGGGATGGGTTCGAGCAGATCGATGCCGATGATGTCGGCGCCCTCCTGCGCCAGGCGGATCGCGTGGCTGCGACCCTGCCCCCGTGCTGCTCCGGTGATGAAGGCGACCTTGCCCTCGAGGCGTCCTGCCATGGTTCCTGCTCCTTCTACTTCAGGGTGTATCCGGCGTCGACCTTGAGCTGCAGGCCGGTGACGTAGCGCGCCTCGTCCGATGCGAGGAAGAGCACGGCGTTCGAGATGTCGACGGGCTCGACCCACGGGATCGGCAGCGCGTTGGTGGTCCGGAAGACCTCCTCCGCCTGCTCGTCCGTCGGGTGGGGCGTGTCCGGGAGGAACAGGCGGTAGGTCGCCTCGTTGCGGATCATCTGCGTGTTCACCCCGGTGGGGTGCACCGAGTTCACCCGGATCGAGAACGGCGCGAGCTCCAGCGCGAGCGTCTTCATGATCCCGACGACGGCGTGCTTGCTGGCGGTGTACGCGGCGACGTTGGGCGTGCCCATGATCCCCGCGGTGGAGCTCGTCAGCACGATCGAGCCGCCCGTCCCCTGCTGCTTCAGATGCGGGATCGCCGCCTTGGCGGTGTGCCAGACCCCCTTCGCGTTGATGTCGTTGACCGTGTCCCAGTCCTCGTCCGAGACGTCCTCGGTCTTGTCGCCGAACTGGAAGACGCCCGCATTCGCGCTGACCACGTCGAGGTGACCCAGCTCCGCGACCCCCGAGTCGAGCGCGTCCTTCAGTGCGGTGAAGTCGCGGACGTCCGCCTTGATCGCGACGATCCGCCGATCGAGCGCCTCGACCCGGGCGACGGTCTCGTCGAGGTCGTCCTGCGTCGCTCCGGGATAGAACCGGTCCATGCCGGGGATCGACCCCGCGATGTCGACCGCGATGATGTCGGCGCCCTCCTGCGCCAGTCGGAGTGCGTGGCTCCGGCCCTGTCCGCGTGCCGCTCCTGTGATGAAGGCGACCTTGCCGTCCACCCGTCCCGCCATGGGATGGCCTTCTTCCTGTTCCTCTCGTCTCGCCGGTCTCGGTGATCGGTGCCGGGCGATGCGCACCCGGGCGTCTCTGATCGCGGGGCCGGCCGGTGGGGCCCGTCCCGTCGTCCTGCAGTCGCGTCAGCGGACCGTGAAGCCGGCCAGCGGGTCCTCCTCGCACTCCGCCGCCGCGAGGGCGGTCGTTCCCTGTCGTCGTCCGAGCGTCAGCCGGATCGGGCCCATGGCGTTCTTCGGCTCGCGCGCACCCTGATGGGTGTGGTCGATCGCCGACCTGGGCAGCGCGTTCTTCTGGTCCTTGACCTTCAGCAAGGCGGCCTCCCCGAAGCCCTGGACGCACTCCGGGTCGGGGCCGTCGAGCGGCAGCCCCGTGAAGAACTTCGCGGCCATGCAGCCGCCCTTGCACGTGTCGAAGAACGCGCAGGAGGAGCACGCGCCGCCGGACTGGGGCTCGCGGAGCTTCAGGAAGAGCTCCGACTCCCGCCAGACCCGCTGGAACCCGCCCTCCGATCGGACGTTGCCGGCCTTGAAGTCGTCGTGGATGGCGAACGGGCAGGCGTACACGTCGCCGACCGGGTCGATGAGGCACACCACCCGTCCGGCGCCGCACAGGTTGAGCCCGGGCAGGGCCTCTCCGTACGCGGACAGGTGGAAGAACGAGTCACCGGTCAGGACACCGTCGCCGTGCGCGACGAGCCAGTCGTAGAGCATCTTCTGCTGCTCGGGCAGCGGGTGCAGCTCGTCCCACACGTCCGCGCCCCGCCCGGACGGACGGAGCCGGGTGAGCCGGAGCTGGGCGCCGTAGCGGTCCGCGATGGCCTTGAACTCGTCGAGCTGCGGGATGTTCTGCCGGGTGCAGACGACCGAGATCTTGAAGTTCTTCATCCCGGCGTCGGAGAGGTTCTGCAGCGCTCGGAGCGCGGTGTCGTACGACTTCGGTCCTCGGATCGGGTCGTTCACCTCCGCGGTCGCCCCGTCGAGGGAGATCTGCACGTCGACGTAGTCGTTGGCGGCGAGCCGCCGCGCGACCTCGGGGCTGATCTTCACGCCGTTCGTCGAGAACTTCACGCCGACCGAGTGGGACGTCGCGTAGTCGAGCAGCTCCCAGAAGTCGCTTCGCACGGTCGGCTCGCCGCCACCGATGTTCACGTAGAAGATCTGCATCCGCTGGAACTCGTCGATGACGGCCTTCGCCTCGTCCGTCGTCAGCTCGCGGGGATCCCGTCGACCGGAGCTCGACAGGCAGTGCACGCACGACAGGTTGCAGGCGTAGGTGAGCTCCCACGTCAGGCAGATCGGTGCGTCGAGGCCGTACTCGAAGAGGTCGACGAGCCGCTGCGGCTTGGCCGGAGGCGGCGCCGGCAGCACGGCGGTCATGCCGCGACCAGCATCGACGATGCGGCGAGGGTGGCGAGCGCCCTGCCGTAGCGGGCGTCCTGCTCCTCCGGCACGCCTGCTTCGCGGCAGACGTCACGTGCGGTGCGCACCCCGTCGAGCCCCTCGACGACGGCGAGCAGCGTGCGCTCCTTCAGGAACGAGAGCTTGCGCGTCTCGAAGTGGTAGACGAGCGCTCCGAACGGCTCGGGGCGGATCGAGACGCGCGGGTGCACCGCCCACGCCCGATCGAGGTCGAACGCCTCGGCCGTCATCAGTAGACGCCGCACATGCCGTCGATCGAGACCTCTTCGACGAGGTCGTCCTGCTCGATCACCGTGGCGGCGTCCGGGTTCTCCAGCTTCGCAGGGGCAGACGTTTCGGGACTGTTCATGGGACGCTCCTTCACGGCGGTTCGACAACACTGACGTCCGTCCGGCGATCGCCGGGCGACCACTTCGCACACTAATGACACTGGGTGCCGATGGAAAGGGGGGAAGGGTGTGAACGTCGATCCGGTTCGCTCGGAATCACCCCAGAGGCTCGGCCGGCAGCCCGCCACCTCGGTCGCGGAGCTCAGCCACATCGGCCTGGAGCTGTTCATCCGCAACGGGTTCGACGCGACGACCGTCGATGACATCGCGGAGGCGGCCGGTATCGGCCGGCGCACCTTCTTCCGCTACTTCGCGTCGAAGAACGACCTGCCGTGGGGCGACTTCGACGGACTGATCGCGGCGATGCACGCGCACCTGATGGCGGTACCGCGAGACGTCGCGATCCGTGCCGCGATCCGCGACGCGGTGCTGCGCTTCAACGAGTTCCCCAACGTCGAGGCCTCCTACCACCGCCAGCGGATGACGCTGCTGCTGACGGTGCCGACCCTCGTCGGGCACTCGACGCTGCGGTTCGCCGCCTGGCGGCAGGCGGTCGCGGAGTTCGCTGCGAGCCGGCTCGGCATGGATCCGGACGCCCTCCTGCCGAAGACGATCGCCTACACGTATCTGGCCGTCTCCATCGCGGCGTACGAGCGCTGGCTGCTCGACCCCGACGCGGTCCTGCTGGACCTGCTGGCCGAGGCGATGGACGACCTCGGCGACGCGTTCGGCGACGTGGCGGGGGCGTGACGGGGTACGACGTCGTCGTCGTCGGCGGCGGGGCGGCGGGGGCGGTGCTGGCCGCCCGGCTGTCGGAGGACCCGAGCTGCCGAATCCTCCTCATCGAGGCCGGGCCCGCGCCACGCGCCCTGGCGGAGCAGCCGACCTCGCTGCTGGACGCCGGTCGGGTGCCGGGCGCGCGCCCCGCGGACCCGAGCAGCTGGTGGTACCCGGCTCGACTCCTGCCGGGCCGCGAGTGGAGCGTCTCGCGCGGGCGCGTGCTCGGCGGATCGACCTCGACGAACGGCGCCTACTTCGTCCGTCCCCGCCGCGCCGACGTGGACCGCTGGTCGGCGCACGGGGACACCGCATGGTCCTGGGAGCGCGTGCTGCCGCTGCTGATCGGGCTGGAGCGCGACCTCGACCTCGGGAGCACGGCCCTGCACGGCGCAGATGGTCCGGTACCGGTGCGGCGCGGCCGACTCGACCATCCCGCGGCAGCGGTGTTCCTCTCCGCGGCCCTCGCCGCGGGTCATCCCGCTGAGGAGGACAAGAACGGCGAGCAGGCGCCCGGGGTCGGGGCGGTGCCCTCGAACGCGACGGTCGGCGTGCGCTGGAGCACGGCGCTGACGCACCTCCTCCCCGCGGCCGGGCGCCCGAACCTCACCGTGCGCGGCGGGTGCGTCGTCGACCGCGTCCGCATCGCCGGTGGCAGGGCGGTGGGCGTCACACTGCGCTCCGGCGAGGAGGTCGACGGCGACGAGATCGTGCTCTCGGCCGGAGCGCTCGCCTCCCCCGTGCTGCTGCAGCGCTCGGGCGTGGGACCGTCCGAGGTGCTGCGTGCGGCCGGCGTCGAACCGGTCGTCGATGCACCGGGCGTCGGCGCCGCGCTGAGCGATCACCCGCAGGTGGCGGTGGAGTGGCTGCCCGTGCGGGGGACGCCCCGCCCGGTCGGGGCATGGATGGGCGGGATGCTGACCGCCGTGTCGACCGGCGGCGACCCGGACGGCGATCTGGAGGTGCTCCAGTCGCTGCGGCCGATGGCGGAGCTCACCGGCGGTTCCGCGGCCGCGACCGGCCCCCTCCCACTCCTCGTCTCCATCCACGCACGGGTGCGTGCCGGGCGGATCACGATCGGCCGGGCCGACCCGAGCGCGGCGGCCCGGATCGACTACGCCTACCTCGGCGACGGCGACGCACGACGGCGCCTGCGTGAGGGGGTGCGCGTCGCGACCGACGTGATCGACCACGCTCGCTCGGCAGGCGATGCGGTCGGCCTCGTCGACCTGGACGGGGCGACGATCGACGACGACGCCGCGCTGGACGGCTGGATCCGAGACCGCATCGGCACCGCGCTGCACACCTGCGGGACCGTGCCGTTCCGCATGCCGGACGGATCATCCGGGCCCGTCGACGAGGTCGGGCGGGTGCACGGAGTGGGCGGCCTCCGCGTCGCGGACACCTCGATCCTGCCGACCGCGCCGATCCGCGGCCCGGCCGCGACCGCCGTGCTCATCGGCGAGCTCGTGGCCGCCGCGATGCGGGCGGCCGACTAGCGTCCCGGGGTATGCCGCTGCACCTGTCCGCCGAGGACTTCGAACGGATCGTGTCGGAGGAGCTGGACGCGCTGCCCGACGACATGGTCGACGGGCTGGAGAACATCGCGTTCGTCGTCGAGGACCACGCGGACGACGGGGAGGACCTGTTCGGCGTCTACGACGGCGTCGACCTCACCCACCGCGGTCGGTACGGCTTCGGCGAGCTCCCCGACCGCATCGTGGTCTACCGCCGCCCGCACCTGGAGTCGGCGGACACGATCGAGTCGCTCAGGGACGAGGTCCACACGACGCTGGTGCACGAGATCGGCCACTACTACGGCATCGACGACGGACGTCTGCACGATCTCGGCTGGGCCTGACCGCTTCAGAGGCTCTTGGACTCCTCGTCCGGGTCGGCCTGGCCCTGCAGCGCGTCGCTGTCCTTCGCGTCGAAGGAGTACTGCACGTACTGCTCGCCGTTCAGCTCCCGCTTCGCACCCGCGACGTACTCGAACATCGCGTCGGTGCCGTCGACCAGCGCGTACTGGGTGACGCGCTCCGCCGGCCGGCCGCCCTCGAGGAAGCGGTGCTCGGTGGTGCCCTCCAGCGGCCCGTCGAGGTACTCCGCGACGTACTTGTGGGATTCGGTGGAGGTGTCGCTCATGGCCGACGAGATTAGTGAACGCCGCCCGCGGAAGCGCTGAACACGGACTGTGGGAACTCGCGCCCGTCGATGACGAGGTCGGCGATCGCACGCGAACCCTCCCGCGCGGCGAACGCACGCTCCTGCGCGGCCCAGCGCTCCCAGTGCGGGGCGTAGGCGGCACCGTCCCGACGCAGCGCGCGGATCCTGCGCTCGGGGGTGGGGAGCTCCACCCAGATGCGGAGGTCCGCGAACACGGCGGCGGCGCGGGACAGCGTCCCGCACCCTTCGACGACGAGGGCGCCCCCCGGAACGACCCGGCGGAGCGGTCCCGGCCGCCCCGCAGCCCAGTCCCAGGTCGCGGCGCCGCCGGGCGCGGCGCTCCTCCGGGGCACGAGGACGTCGTCGACGAGCGCGCGGGATGCGGCGGCGAGCCCGTCCCATCCCGGGTACAGGTCCTCCAGCCGCAGCAGCGCGACGGCGGCTCGAGCGGCCAGCGCGGTGGCGAACGTGGTCTTGCCGGAACCGCTCCGGCCGTCCACGAGCACCAGCGCGCCGGGCCTGCTCCGCAGCGCGAGCAGCGCGAGCCCGAGCGCGGGGACCGGGGTCACGAGACGAACACGAGCCGATAGGTGCCGGCGGTCAGGCCGGCTGCGACCGAGCCGCCCGCCACGACGGCGCCGACGAGGAGCACCACCGCATCCGACCTGCCGAACGTCGACGGCCTCGACCAGGTGCGCGGTCCGGGCGCGCCGAGGCCCCGTGCCTCCATCGCGGTCGCCAGCGCCACCGCGCGCCGGATCGCCACGACGAGGAGCGTGAAGGCCTGACCGGGCAGCCGGCGGAGCCGTCCCCGGTCACCGACGCCCCGGGCGCGGCGCGCGAGCGCGATGGTGCGCCAGTCCTCGCCGAGGACCTCGAACAGGCGCACGCCGGCCAACCCGGCCAGCACGAACCGGTCGGGCAGGTGGAGTCGCTGACCCAGCGCGTCGGCGAGCCGCGTCGCATCGAGGTCTGTGAGGAGCACCACAGCGGGCAGGGCGATCGCGATCAGGCGCAGGGCGGTGGCGATCGCGAGGGCGACCGATCCCGCGCTCACCTCCACGAAGCCCGCCGACAGGAAGACGGTGCCGCTCGTCCTGCCGTACAGCACGACGGTGACGGCGACGAGCACCGCACCGCCGACGATCGCCCCCGTGCGGACCGCGAGCCGGTGCAGCGGGATCCCGGCCAGCGGCGCGAAGGCGACGGCGAGCAGGATCGCGACGGTGGCGGTGACCGCGTCGAGGCTGAGCAGCAGGACGAGGTCGACGAGCAGCACGACGCCGATCGCCGTGAGCGGGTTCACCCGCCCCACGCGCGTCACGCGGCTTCCTCTGCGGTGCGGGCGACCACGACGGTGCGGTGGGCGCCGCGCACGAGCAGCTCGTCATGGGTGACCGCCACGACGGCCGTGCCGTCGCGGACGACGTCCGCGAGCAGACGGACGAGTGCTGCCCAGGTCCGCGCGTCCTGACCGAACGTGGGCTCGTCGAGCACGACGAGGCGGGGCGCGGCGGCGAGTGCGCTGCCGACCGAGAGCCGACGCTGCTGACCGCCCGAGAGGGTGAACGGGTTCGCCTCAGCCAGCGGCACGAGACCGAGCCGTTCGAGCAGCTCGTCGACGCGTGCCCGGCGCCGCGCCTCCGGCATCCGGAGGGCTCCGAGCGCGACACCCAGCTCCTCGCGGACGGTGCTCGCCAGGAACTGGTGCTGCGGCGACTGGAAGACGACCGCGACGCGGGTGAGCAGCTCGCGCGAGCGCCAGCGCAGGGGGTCGCCCCGGAGCCCCGCCGCGAGCGCCGCGGTGGCGCCCACCCGGCCGGAGACGGGAGGGAGGAGGCCGCCGAGCGTGAGCGCGAGGGTCGTCTTGCCTGCGCCGTTCCGGCCCGTCACCGCGGTGAGGCGGCCGCCGTCGATCCCCAGCTCGCCGACGACCGCGACGGGCCGGCCCCGACCGACGACGAGCGCCTCCGTCCGGATGAGCCCCTCCCCCGTGACCGCCGTCACAGCGACCCGAGGATCGTGACCCGGCACCCAGATGCCGGATGCGGCGAGCTCCGCGCCGCGTGCCGAGAGCACCCGGCGCGGCGGTCCGTCCGCGACGACCCCGTCCGGACCCAGCACGATCACGCGGTCGACGTGGTCCTGCCACGTCGCGACCCGGTGCTCGACGACGATCAGCGTGGTCCCCGCCCGGGCCGACGCGCGCACGACCGCGTCGCGCACCTCCGCGACCCCGCCGGGGTCGAGATTCGCGGTGGGTTCGTCGAGCAGCACCAGGCCCGGCCGCATCGCGAGCACCCCGGCGAGGGCCAGGCGCTGCTTCTGGCCACCGGACAACCGCCCCGCCAGCGCACGGAGCGGCACGTCGAGGCCCACCTCGGCGAGCGCGGCCGGCACGCGGCGCCGGATCTCGTCGACCGGCACCCCCAGGTTCTCTGGGCCGAACGCGACGTCGTCCCCGACCCGCGGCAGGATCACCTGCGATTCGGGGTCCTGCAGCACGAAGCCGGCCCGGCCGGCCGCGGGGGGTCGACCGTCGATCAGCAGCTGACCGGTCGTCTCGCCCTGGTCGTCGCCGAGCACACCCGCGAGCGCGGCGAGCAACGTCGACTTGCCGCTGCCGGAGGCACCGAGCAGCAGCAGCCGCTCCCCCGGCTCGACGGTCAGGTCGAGGCCGCTGACGGCCCACGCGAGCCGCCCGCCGTGCCGCCAGCCCCAGCCGCGCGCCTCGATGCGCGCGGGAGTCACACCGCGCGCCGCGCGGCCCGGCCGCTCGCGAACCGGTCGAGTACGCCGGTCCTCGCGATGGCGTTCACGAGCGGCCAGCAGACGAGCCCGACGATCGCGCCGGACACGGTCGTGGTGACCCCGTAGACGACCCAGAAGGCCGCGTTCGCGCCGGCGTAGTAGAAGGGGACGTCGAGGAAGGTCTCGGCCACGCCCGCGCCGGCGCCGGCGAGCAGCGCGACGACGGGCCCGTACGAGCGGTACAGGAGCACCGCGAAGACGATCTCGGCGCCGAGGCCCTGGACCACGCCGGACAGCAGCACGCTCGCGCCGTACGCCGGCAGGATGAGCAGCTCCAGCGCCGCGGCGACGAACTCGGCGTACAGCGCCGCTCCCGGCTTGCGGATGATCAGCCCGGCGAGCGGCCCGGCGATCAGCCACGGGCCGTTGAGGATGCCCTGCAGACCAGGCAGGAGCGGTGTCAGCGCCGTCGAAGGTGCGCTGGACAGCGGGATCCAGGCGATGAAGATCACCGCGCAGGCGACCGCGACGACGCTGGCGACGACGATGTCGACGACGCGCCAGGAGAGCGACCGCGAGGCGGTCTTCGAGGGTTCGGTGGTGGTCATTGTGCCCGTCTTCCGATCGAGCACGGGCGGTGTGAAGAGCGTTCCTACGCCGGCATGATCCGGATCAGGTGCGGTCGAAGCTTGGAGCAGCTTCCTCTCAGCCCGGCTCACCGGACTCCCGTGTCGGTCCCACCATACCCACTCTCCGTTTTGTAGGACGCGTCGTCCTACGAAACGGAGCGTGCTCGCTCGATTCGGCTCCTCCCCAACGCCGGCTGTGCACAGATCCCCCTCGGGGTGCCCCAGCGCGCGACGCGAGGTCCCACGATCGAGGCCATGCACCGAGACGATTGGTCGGCCGCGGAGGCATCGGCAGCGCAGGTCCTCCGCGAGCAAGGAGGCGTCGCGAAGCTCGCCTCCTTCCTGGGTGCCGGGCTGAGCGGGTACCAGGTCGCGGCGCTGCTGCGGCGTGGATACCTCGACCGCCCGCGATCGGGTTGGTACGTGGATCCGGACCTCCCGTGGCGCGCGAAGCTCGCCATCCGGGTCGGCGGCGTGCTCTCGTGCGTGTCCGCCTGTGACTCGTTCGGGCTGCCCGTTCCTCCGGGGAGAGGACGGCTGATCCACGTCCTCCTGCCGAACAACGCGCCGCGGGTCCGCCACAATCGGGACCGTCGGCACTACGTCGCACCTGGCGAGGACCTGGAGGTCGTCCGCCACTGGTCCACCCAGGAGGGAACGAGGCGCGGCTGGCGGACGGGGCTCGTCGAGACCCTGGTCGAGCTGATCGGCTGCGTGCCGGACGACTGGTGGATCGCCGCGGTGGATGCGGCACTCCACCGCCCACGAGGGGGCGAACCCCTCATGTCGAACGACGAGCTCCGCCTCCTGCGCGAAGCCCTCCATCCCTCGGTCCGACGCCTCCTCGCGCTGGTCGACCCGTCCGCCGAGAGCTGTCTCGAGACGCTGCTCAGGCTTGGCATGGAACGCCGCGGGATCCGACCGGTCATCCCGCAGTTCGTGCCGCACCCCGCCTACCGGTGCGACTTCCTGGTCGGGGACCGACTGATCGTGGAGGCGGACGGTGAGCAGTTCCATGACACGGCCGCGGATGGGATCCGAGACGAGCTCCTGACCGCGTTGGGGTACAGGGTGATCCGGTTCACCTACGCGGAGATCGTCGAGGACATCGAGGGATGCCTGGACGTGATCGAAGCAGCCCTCGCCGCACTCTCCGTTTTGTAGGACGTCACGTCCTACAAATCGGAGAGTGCGTCAGGTGATGGTGACCTGGACCGTGTGGAGGCCCGTGGCGCCGTCCGGGATCTCGCCCTGCTCCTTCGCGGTCTGCACGAGACCGTTCGCGTCCGTGGCCCGCACCCGGAGGGTGTGGCTGCCCTTCGGCGCCGCCCAGGTGTAGCGCCACTGCCGCCACACGTCGACCGACCAGTCGCCGGCGAGCCGGCAGTCCGTCCACGGGCCGCCGTCGATCTGCAGCTGCACCCGGGCGATGCCGGTGTGCTGCGCCCAGGCGACGCCGGCGACCGTGACCATCCCGGCACGTGCGCCGTTCACGGGCCGATCGATGCGGCTCGACAGCTTGATCGGCGCCTGCGCGCTGTAGCCCCGGTCGGTCCAGTAGGCGGCCGCACGGTCGAACCGCGTCACCTCCAGCTTCGTGAGCCACTTCGTCGCGGAGACGTACCCGTACAGGCCGGGCACCACCATCCGCACTGGGAAGCCGTGCAGCTGCGGCAGCGCCGCGCCGTTCATCCCGACCGCGAGCAGCGAGTCCCGTGCCGGGTCCTGCAGGACC
Source organism: Acidobacteriota bacterium (assembly GCA_019352055.1). Taxonomy (GTDB): domain Bacteria; phylum Actinomycetota; class Actinomycetes; order Actinomycetales; family Microbacteriaceae; genus Amnibacterium. The sequence continues at coordinate 67,114 of JABBOB010000002.1, read as the reverse complement.
GAGAGCGGGGTGCTCGCGGAGAACCCGTCAGCGCCGGAGGAGAGCACCATGTCCGCACCCGGCCTGGGCACGGCCCGGGTCAGCAGGTCGCGGACGGCGGTGCCGAGCCACACGGCCGTGCCGTTCAGGTCGCCGCCGACCGGGTTCGAGACGCACATCAGGGTGGTCGGGGACTCGTGCATGGGCAGCTTCGAGAGCTCGGCGTAGCTGAGCGAGAAGGGGTGCTCGACCTCGCCGGTCACCTCCAGCCGCCAGGAGGCGGGGTCGATCGCCGGCGGGGAGAGCGCGATGTCGATCCGGTAGAACGCGTCGTTCGCCGTCACGAGCGGGGTGAGCCCCGGCAGGTCGAACGAGTCGGCGGCGAGCGGCGGAGCGACGGTCGCCGCGGGCGTCGGCAGGGTGACCCGCGCGATGGCCTGCTGCGTGGAGCGTGCGCCGGAGCCGATCGACCTGGCGACCGCGCCCGCGGTGACCCCGACGGCGGCCGTGACGGCGGCGGAGACGAGGAACGCCCGCCGATCCCGCGTCTCGGTGCGCCGCTCGAGACGCGTCAGCGTGAGCACCCCGACCGCCGCAGCGACCAGGGAGGGGGTCGCGTCGAGCGGTGACGCACCGGTCCGGGTGACCGCGGCCAGGATCGCCACGAGGCCGACGACGCACACCCCGATCGCACCGAGCGGCGGGCGGCGGGCCTGCAGCAGCCCGGCCACCGCGCCCAGCCCGAGCACGACGACCAGCAGGACCACGATCAGGAACGGCTTGTCGCCGGTCCCGAAGGCGCCGACCACCGCGGACTTCAGGAACCCGGGTGTGAGGTCGATCACGAACGACCCGACCGACAGGATCGGGCTCGCGGAGGCGTTCAGCACCCCGGCGACCAGCTCACCAGCGCCGAGGGCGAGCCCCGCCGAGGCGACGCCCGCGAGCGCTGCGAGACCCCGTCGGCGACCGGGCCCGGCGGGTTCGGGCGGCGTCGCGCGCGCCAGCGACGGATGCGGGGCGGTCACCTACTTCTTCAGCGCCTTCACGATCCTGGCGAGCGCCTTGCCGGACACCCAGACGAGCGGGATCGCGACCGCGGCGAGCGCGATCGGGTTCGGCTCGAACCGGATCCCGAGGCTGTCCCCGACGTAGGCGCCGACCGGGACGACGTACCCGCCGCCGCCTCCGCCGCCCTCCTCCTCCGGGCCGCCGCCGCCGAACCCGAAGCCGACGAGGGCGACCGGCACGAAGGTGGTGCCCTCGATCTCGCGCTCCTCCCCGTAGGCCACGTGCACACCGAACTGCTTGAGCGTGTCCGCGATGCGGACCGGGAGCGAACTCATGGGCGAACGGTAGCCCCCGGTTCTTCGAGGCATCCCCCCGGTACCCTCTTCGCCGTCCATCCGACCCGACCGCCGAAGGAGACTCGTTGCAGTCCTGGCCTGGAACCGCCTATCCCCTCGGCGCGACGTTCGACGGGAGCGGCACGAACTTCGCCCTCTTCTCGGAGGTCGCGGAGCGGGTCGAGCTCTGCCTCTTCGACGAGGACGGCACGGAGACCCGCGTCGACCTCATCGACGTCGACGCCTACGTCTGGCACGGCTACCTGCCGTCGGTCCAGCCGGGTCAGCGCTACGGCTACCGGGTCCACGGCCCCTACGACCCCGCGTCCGGCCTCCGCTGCAACCCGAGCAAGGTGCTCCTGGACCCGTACGCGAAGGCCACGACCGGCGAGTACGACTGGGATCAGTCCCTGTTCTCGTACACGTTCGGCGACCCTGACTCGTTCAACGACGACGACTCGGCGGGGCACGTGATGCTGTCGGTCGTCGTCACGCCGTTCTTCGACTGGGGCGGTGACCGGCCGCCGAAGGTCCCGTACAACGAGACGTTGATCTACGAGGCGCACGTCAAGGGCCTCACCGAGCTGCACCCCGACGTGCCGGAGGAGGAGCGGGGCACCTACGCGGGGCTCGCGAATCCGCACGTCATCGACCACCTGCAGAAGCTCGGGGTGACCGCGGTCGAGCTGATGCCGGTGCACCAGTTCGTCCAGGACTCCACGCTGCTCGACAAGGGCCTCCGCAACTACTGGGGCTACAACACGATCGCCTTCTTCGCGCCGCACAACGAGTACGCGTCGACCGGTCAGCTCGGGCAGCAGGTGCAGGAGTTCAAGTCGATGGTCCGCGCGATGCACGACGCGGGCATCGAGGTCATCCTCGACGTGGTCTACAACCACACGGCGGAGGGCAACCATCTCGGCCCGACGCTGTCCATGCGGGGTATCGACAACGCCGCCTACTACCGCCTCGTCGACGACGACAAGCGGTTCTACATGGACTACACGGGCACGGGGAACTCGCTGAACGTGCGGCACCCGCACGCGCTGCAGCTGCTGATGGACTCCCTCCGGTACTGGGTGACCGACATGCACGTCGACGGCTTCCGGTTCGACCTCGCGGCGACGCTGGCCCGCGAGTTCTACGAGGTGGACCGGCTGTCGACCTTCTTCGAGCTCGTGCAGCAGGACCCGATCGTCAGCCAGGTGAAGCTCATCGCCGAGCCGTGGGACATCGGCCCCGGCGGGTACCAGGTCGGCAACTTCCCGCCGCAGTGGACGGAGTGGAACGGCAAGTACCGCGACACGGTCCGCGACTTCTGGCGGGGCGAGCCCGCGACGCTCGGCGAGTTCGCCGCGCGGATCACGGGCTCGGCGGACCTGTACGAGAACGACGGGCGCCGACCGGTGGCCTCCATCAACTTCGTCACCGCGCACGACGGCTTCACGATCCGCGACCTCGTCTCGTACAACGAGAAGCACAACGAGGCGAACGGCGAGAACGGCAACGACGGGGAGTCCCACAACCGGTCCTGGAACAGCGGGGTGGAGGGCGACACCGCCGACCGCGCCGTGCTCACCCTCCGGTCGAAGCAGCAGCGCAACTTCATCGCGACGCTGCTGCTCAGCCAGGGGGTGCCGATGCTGCTGCACGGCGACGAGCTCGGACGCACCCAGCACGGCAACAACAACACGTACGCGCAGGACAGCGAGATCTCCTGGGTGCACTGGGATCAGGCCGACCAGCCGCTGATCGAGTTCACCGCCGCGATCTCCCGCCTGCGCAAGGAGCACCCGGTGTTCCGGCGGGCGCGCTTCTTCGACGGGCGCCCGCAGGTGAGCGAAGAAGGGGCACCGAAGCCGGACATCGTGTGGTTCCGGCCCGACGGGACACCGATGCAGCCCGACGACTGGGACAGCGGGTTCGGCAAGGCCGTCGGGGTGTACCTGAACGGCGAGGGGCTCCGCGACCGCGACGCCCGCGGTGAGCGAGTCGTCGACGTCGACTTCCTCCTCTACTTCAGCGCCGCCGACGACATGGTGCGCTGCAAGCTGCCGGCCAGGACGTACGGGGGCTCCTGGGACGTCGTCGTGGACACGAGCGGGCGCAACACCGACCGCGGACCGCTCCGCGCCGGCAACCTCCTGCACGTCGAGGCGCGCTCCCTCGTGGTGCTCCAGGCGCACCAGAAGCCGGAGGCGGAGGTCGACCACTCGGTCGCCGCGTCGCTCGCGGTGCTCGCCACCTCCCACGCGACCGGGCAGGCCGCCGCCCAGGCCGCCTCCAACGCCAAGCCCGACAAGCACTGACGACAGCCGAGGAGCAGGACCGTGACCGACACCACGCCTTCGACCCCCGTCTCCACCTACCGCGTGCAGGTGACCGCCGCGTTCGACCTGCATTCGGTCGCGGAGCTGACCGACTACCTCGCCGATCTCGGCGCGGACTGGGTCTACCTGTCGCCGCTGCTCGAGGCGGAGCCCGGGTCCGACCACGGGTACGACGTGATCTCGCACGAGCGCGTCGACCCGGCCAGAGGCGGCGACGAGGGACTCGTCGAGGCGGCCGCGGCCGCGCACGCCGCTGGTCTCGGGGTGCTCGTCGACATCGTGCCGAACCACATGGGCGTCGCGACCCCGGCGAAGAACGCCTGGTGGTGGGACGTGCTCACCCACGGCCGCGACTCCCGGTACGCCGCCGCATTCGACATCGACTGGGACCTCGGCGAGGGGAGGCTGCGCATCCCCGTGCTGGGCGACGGCGATGCGCTCGGCGAGCTCGCCCTGGACGGCGACGAACTCGTCTACTTCGACAACCGGTACCCGATCGCGCCGGGCACCGCCGACGACGGCGCCGACGCGCGGACCGTGCACGCCAGACAGCACTACGAGCTGATGCACTGGCGCCGCGCGGACGACGACCTGAACTACCGCCGGTTCTTCGCCGTGAACACACTCGCCGGCATCCGCGTCGAGCTGCCCGAGGTCTTCGACATCTCCCACCGCACGATCCTCGGCTGGATCCGGAGCGGCTCGGTCGACGGCCTCCGCATCGACCACCCTGACGGGCTCTCAGATCCGAAGGGCTACCTCGACGCGCTCGCCGAGGCGACGGGCGGCTCCTACGTGCTCGTCGAGAAGATCCTCGAGGGCGACGAGCGGCTGCCCGGGGACTGGGCGACCGCCGGCACGACCGGATACGACGCGCTCGGCGACTTCGACCGGGTGCTGATCGACCCCGCCGGCGAGGGGCCGCTCACGCTGCTCACCGCGCGGCTCGACGGCCCGACGGACTGGCGAGCGCTGATCCACGACACGAAGCGGGAGGTCGCGGACGGCATCCTGCACTCCGAGGTGCTCCGGCTCGTCCGCGACGCCGGCCTCGACGAGCACGTGGACCGTGCGCGCTTCGCGGACGCGATCGGCGAGCTGCTGACCTGCTTCCCGGTCTACCGCAGCTACCTCCCCCGCGGCGTCGAGGCGCTCGACACCGCGGTCGCGGAGGCGAAGCGGTGGCGCCCGGACATCGACGTCGAGCTCGACCTCGCATCGCGCCTCCTCCGCGACCCGGAGGCGTCCGTCGCGAAGCGGTTCCAGCAGACGAGCGGGATGGTGATGGCCAAGGGCGTCGAGGACAGCGCCTTCTACCGGTCCACCCGGCTCGGCAGTCTCACGGAGGTGGGAGGCGAGCCCGACGTGTTCGCCGAGACCGTCGAGCGCTTCCACGAGCGGCAGGCGCGCCGGCAGGCGGAGTGGCCGGCCGCGATGACGACGCTCACGACCCACGACACGAAGCGCGGCGAGGACGTCCGTGCGCGCATCGACGTGCTGTCCGAGATGCCGCAGGAGTGGGCCGAGGCCCTCGACACGCTGGAGCGCGTCGCAGGCTTCGGTGACCCGACGTTCGCGAACCTGCTGTGGCAGGCCGCCGTCGCCGCCTGGCCGATCGAGCGGGACCGGTTGCAGGCGTACGCCCAGAAGGCGTCGAAGGAGGCCGGCGTCTCCACGACCTGGACCGACCCCGACGACGCGTTCGAGGAGCGGCTGCGCGCCGCGGTCGACGCGGTCTACGACGACGACGCGATCGCCGAGCTCATGGGGCGGATCGCCTCCCGACTGGATCCCGCCGGATGGTCGAACGGCCTCTCGATGAAGCTGCTGCAGCTCACCGCACCCGGGGTGCCCGACGTCTACCAGGGCAGCGAGCTGTGGGAGCGCAGCCTCGTCGACCCGGACAACCGCCGCCCCGTCGACTTCGCGCGCCGCCGGGAGCTGCTGGAGCAGATCGACGAGGGCGCACTGCCCGACATCGACGAGACCGGCGCGGCCAAGCTCCTCGTCGTCGCGAAGGCGCTCCGCCTCCGCCGGGACCGGCCGGAGCTGTTCACCGACTACGCGCCGCTCGCAGCGACCGGCCGTGCGGCCGACCACCTGATCGCCTTCGACCGTGGCGGCGCGATCACGCTGGCCACCCGGCTGCCGGTACGGCTCGCCGAGCACGGCGGCTGGGGCGACACCACCGTGGACGTCGGCAGCGCGCCCGTGATCGACGTGCTGACCGGCCGCGAGTTCCAAGGGGGCGAGCTGCGGGTCTCCGACCTGCTCGAGCACTACCCCGTCGCGCTGCTGATCGAGGTGGGAGGGCTGCAGTGACCGTCGTGAAGAGGCACCCGCTCGCGGTCTGGGCGCCGTCGCCGAAGCGCCTCCGCCTGCGCCTGGGGGACGAGACCCTGCCGATGACCAGGAGCGACGACGACTGGTGGACGCCGGAGGTCGACGACCTCCCGGCGGACGCGCGCTACGGCTACCTCATCGACGACGAGCGCACGCCGCGCCCGGACCCGCGGAGCCGCAGGCAGCCGGACGGCGTGCACGAGCTCTCGCAGCGGTTCGACCCGGACGCCTTCGGCTGGACCGACCAGGGCTGGACCGGCCGTCCGCTCGCGGGCGGGGTGATCTACGAGCTGCACATCGGCACCTTCACGCCGGACGGCACGCTCGACTCCGCCATCGACCGGCTCGACCACCTCGCCGACCTCGGCGTCACGCACGTCGAGCTGCTGCCGGTGAACGCGTTCAACGGCCGGTGGAACTGGGGCTACGACGGCGTGCTCTGGTACGCGGTGCAAGAGACCTACGGCGGCCCGGAGGCGTATCAGCGGTTCGTCGACGCGGCGCACGCGCGCGGACTGGCCGTGATCCAGGACGTCGTCTACAACCACCTCGGACCGTCCGGCAACCATCTCCCCGAGTTCGGCCCGTACTTCGCGGAGGGCGGCGCGAACACCTGGGGCGACGCGATCAACCTCGACGGTGAGCAGTCGGACGAGGTGCGGCGCTACATCCTCGACAACGCGCTGATGTGGCTGTCCGAGATGCACGTCGACGGTCTGCGGCTCGACGCCGTGCACGCCCTGGTCGACCACCGCGCGCAGCACCTCCTGGAGCAGCTCGCGGAGGAGGCGGCCGTGCTGTCCGCGCACCTCGGGCGGCCGTTGACCCTCATCGCGGAGTCGGACATGAACGATCCGACGCTGATCACCTCGCGGGAGGCGCACGGCTACGGGCTGGACGCACAGTGGAGCGACGACTACCACCACGCGCTCCATGTCGCGCTGACCGGCGAGACCACCGGGTATTACGAGGACTTCGAGGGGCTCTCCGTCCTCGCCCGCGTGCTCACGCACGGGTTCGTGCACGACGGCACCTGGTCGAGCTTCCGCGAGCGGCACCACGGCCGCCCGATCGACCGGCTGACGACGCCGACGAGCCGGCTCGTCACGTTCGCGCAGGACCACGACCAGATCGGCAACCGCGCCGCCGGGGACCGCCTCTCGCAGAGCCTCTCCCCCGCCCGGCTCGCGGTCGGCGCCGTGCTGAACCTGATGACGCCGTTCACGCCGATGCTGTTCATGGGCGAGGAGTGGGGTGCGTCCACGCCGTGGCAGTTCTTCACCTCCCATCCCGAGCACGACCTCGGCGAGGCGACCGCGAAGGGTCGCATCGCCGAGTTCGCGAAGATGGGGTGGAACCCCGATGACGTGCCGGACCCGCAGGACCCCGAGACGTTCCAGCGGTCGAAGCTCGACTGGACCGAGCCGTCGAAGGGCCACCACGCCGAGCTGCTGGATCTGCACCGGCGGCTCATCGCGCTGCGCCGCACCTGGTCCGACCTCACGGACCCGCGCTTCACGACCACGGCCGCGGCCGCGGACGACGACGCGGACGTGCTGGTCCTCCAGCGGGGCGGCGTGACCGTGGCCGCGAACCTCGGCACCGAGGCGGTCGTGGTCTCGGTCGACGGGGCGCTCGAGCTCGCGACCGCGGACGGCGTGGTCGTGGCCGAAGGCAGCCTGACCCTCCCGCCGGACTCCGCCGCGATCCTCATCGCCTAGGGAGGTGCATTTCGAAGGGGTTTCTGTCGGGACGGCCCGACAGAAACCCCTTCGAAATGCACCCGGCCGCGCCGACGACGGTGCGCGGCTCCTGGGACCGGGCCTCAGCCGCGGCTGCGATGGTGGTGCCGTGAGCAGGTACGAGTACGTCATCGTCGGCGGCGGGATGATCGCGGACGCCGCAGCGCGAGGCATCCGCGAGCTGGATGCGGACGGCGCGATCCTGGTCCTCGGCGACGAGCCGGACGAGCCGTACACCCGGCCGGCGCTGTCGAAGCTGATCTGGATCGACCCCACCTTCACCGAGGACAAGGTCCCGCTCGGCACGGAGGCGACCGGGGCGGAGATCCGCACCGGCATCACCGTCGAGTCGATCGACCCGGCGGCGAAGACCGTCACCGCCGCGGGCGAGACGATCGAGTACGGAGCGCTCCTGCTGGCGACCGGCGGCTCCCCGAAGACGCTCGACCTGCCCGCGGGCGACCGCGTCATCTACTTCCGGACGTTCGAGGACTACCGGCACCTGCGCGAGCTCGCGAACGATCGGCCTCGCGTCGCCGTCGTGGGCGGCAGTTACATCGCGACCGAGATCGCTGCGGCGCTCGTGCAGAACGAGTGCCAGGTGACGCTGATCACGCCGGACTCGGTGCTGCGCGAGAAGGTGCTGCCGCCCGACCTGGCGACCCGGTTCCAGGGCTGGTTCGAGAACGCCGGCGTCGAGATCGTGCCGGACACGCGCATCGTGTCCGGCACCGCCGACGAGGACGGTGTCGTGCTCACGACCGAGGGCGGCGCGAGGATCGAGGCCGACGTCGTGGTGCTCGGCCTCGGCATCACGCCGAACACGGCGCTCGCGAAGGCGGCAGGGCTCGCCGTCGAGGACGGGATCGTCGTCGACGAGCACCTCCGCACCAGCCACCCGTCCGTCTCCGCGGCGGGCGACGTCGCGAGCTACCCGGACGCGCTGCTCGGACGCAGGCGCATCGAGCACGTCGACCTCGCCCGCAAGCAGGGCCGCGCGGCCGGTCGGGCGATGGTCGGCGACGAGACCCCGTTCGCCTATACGCCGTACTTCTACTCGATGCTCTTCGGTCATCGCTACGAAGCGGTCGGCATGCTCGACTCCTCCCTCGAGACCGTCGAGGCTTGGGTGGAACCGGGCGTCAAGGGCAGCGTGTACTACCTCGACGACGGCACCGTGCGGGGTGTGCTGCTCTGGGGCAACTCCTCCGACGCCGAGCCGGCAGCGCGCGACGGGGCGCGGGAGGTGCTCGCCGATCCCACCGCGTGGTCGCGCGAACAGCTCGCTCAGCGACCTCTGGCCTGATCGGGTCCCGTCCGCGAGGACGCGAGGGTCGCGAAGACCACGAGGTTGTCCGTGTAGCTGTGCGCCACCGGATCGAACGGTTCGCTGCAGGTGATCAGCCGCAGCTGGGCGTCGGGCGTCGCTCCGTAGACCTCCTTGCTCGGGAACAGCGCCTTCTTGACGACGTGGCTGCCGTCGACCGAGAACCGCACGGTCCGCTGGTCGGACATCCGGATCTCGATCAGATCGCCGGGACGCAGCTGCTTGAGGTGCTCGAACACCGCGGGACCGAGGATCGTGTCGAGGTGGCCGACGATGACGGCGGCGCCGACGTCACCGGGCACGACGCCCTTCTCCCACCATCCGGCCGTGTCCGCGTAGTGCGGCGCGACGAGGACGCCCCGCGAGTCCTGGTGGAGGTCCTCGAGCCCGGTGTCGACGCCGATGCTCGGGATCAGCAGCCGTATCGGCGTCGCTGTGCTGCGCGTCGGCAGCTGCGATCCCGAGATGGTCGGATTCTGCAGACCGGCCGTCCCGCCTCGCGCGAGTCGCCGCTCCGCCGCGGTCATCGCCGCGAGCCGGGAGTGCTCGGCGGCGACCTGCTCCGCTGCGGCGCGGCGCTCGACCACGCCGCCCCACGCGAGCGCGGCTCCACCCCCCATCGCCAGCGTGAGGGCGAGGAGGACGCCGAGGAGCCGGATCCGCGCGGTCAGGACGCGCGCACCTCGCCCCGGCGCCGCGCCATCATGCCCATCGCGCCGAACCCGCCGGCTGCGGCGATCGCGGCCAGCAGCAGGGCCACGTTCGACGTGCCGTCCGCCAACCCGCCGCCGCCGGCTGCCAGCGAGCCCACCGGGACCTGCGTCGCGGCAGCGCTGTCGAGCGCCGGTGAGATCGTCAGGTCCCCCTTGGCGTCGTCGATCACGAACAGCGTGTGGGAGCTGCCGGCCGAGAACTGCTGGGTGACCGTCCGGTCCTTCGAGCCGGCCTTCAGGTCGATGGAGGTGGACCCGGCCTTGACGGTCACGTACTTGGACACGTCCCCGAACGGCGCACCGGTCGCGACCGTCGTCGACCCGGCCGTGACGTCGACCGTCGGATGGGTCACGGACGCCTGCACGATCCGGACGCGGGCGTCGCCGCCGGGCACCGAAGCGAGGTCGTCGGTGAACACCGTCGTCTTGAGCGCAGCGTTCTTGCCGATCGCGGCGAGCGTCTCCGCCACGCCGGCCTTCACCTGGACCGAACCGCTGACGACCGGGGTCGCGTTCGGGTCGTTCGTGCCGGCGGGGACCATCGCGATCGCGTAGGTGCCCTGCGGCAGCTTCATGTACTCCGACACCGCGCCGTAGCCGACGTTCTGCATGCGGAAGAGCGTGACGTCGCCGGACAGGCTCGACAGGGTGATGTTCACCGCCGAGGTGTCCGGTGACATGTGCGCGAGCCGCAGCCAGCCGTCGCGCGAGGCGGCGGAGGCGGGCGCGGCAGGGAGCGCGAGCGCCACGAGGGCGACGGCCAACGCGGCGAGCAGGGGGCGGGCGATTCGCTTCATCGGTCGCAGAGTGTGGACCCCTCTCCTCCGAATCCCCCGAAAACCGATGCGATCACCCGGTGGGGATCAGATCCGGCTCGGGTCGGAACGCGGCGGAGATGCCGCTGTCGGTCGCGTCGATCGACCGCGTCGCCAGCTGGCCGCGCAGATCGGACAGGAAGCGGAGCAGCACCCCCGTCTTCGTGCCGTCGGACGGCACGTTCCGGCCGTCGATCTCGCTGATCGTCACGACGGTCCGGATCCCGGACGCGTCGCCGGACGCCACGCCGAACCCGCTGACCGCGATGCTGTGGGACGTCACGAACTGCGCGAGGACGATCGCGATCCTCGTGTCGACCGCGCCCGCGAGGAGCAGCGCACGGTCTCTGCCGTCCAGCTGGATCCGCGGGTTCTCCGCGAGCTGCATCCCGACCGACTTCCGGAGGGCCGCCGCGGCCCTGCCGGCCGCGGTCGTGGGCGGCTTCAGCGGTACCGACGCACCGGCCTGACGGACCGCGCGCACGGACAGCTCCGCGCTCCCGGTGCCGAACGTCGCGACCTCGAGCGAGCGCCCCAGCGCCGTCGCCGCGGCGCCGGTGCGGTCCGAGGGCAGCGAGCCATCCACGACGATGTAGTCGGCGCGGCTCCAGGGCACCGAGCTCGGGACCGCGGTCGCCCCGTTCCCGCTGCCGTACCAGCCCACCTGCGCCTTGGCCGTCCCGACCAGATCCGGGTAGACACCGAGGCCGACGAGCACCGTCTGGCCGGCGGGCACGCTGGCGGCGACCCAGCGCTCGACCTTCGTTACGGGCAGGTCGCCGCCCCGCACGAGCGCGCTCAGCCCCACCACCCAGGCGACCACCGCGACCACGAGCACCGCGCCCACCGCGGTGAGCCATGCGGAGCCCAGCACGCTCCGGACGAACAACGGATGGCCGAGCGCCGCGACGCCGACGTCGACCGACCGGGCGACGGCCGCCGCGACGAGCGGCAGCAGCACGACCAGCGGCGGCACGGGATCGCCGCCCTGCGGCCAGATCGAGGCGACGGCGCCGACCGCGACGAGGACGGTGATCGCACGATCCCGCGCCGCGACCGCGGCGAGCACGACGGCGCCCACGGCCACGAGCAGGGACAGCGGATCGGACCCTGCCCACAGCACGATCGCTGCGAAGCCGCCGACCGGCGTCGCGTCCTGGGCCGTGGTCAGCGCGTCGAGCCGGGCCGTGGCGGCACCGGACGGCAAGGCCGCGGCGATCGCCATCACGAGAGCGATGAGCACCGCCGCCACCACGAAGCCCGCCGCGGTCGACAGCGCCGCGCGGGCCCAGGGACCGCCGAGCGCTCGCCGCTCCCTCCGGAGTCGCAGGGCCAGCAGCACGGCGAGCGGCAGGAGCACGATCGCGACCGCCGGCGCGGAGGCGACGGCCACGGCCGCCGCGACGCCGCCGGCGATCCGCTCGGCGCGCGTGACGCCCAGCGTCAGCCCCGCCGCGAGGAGCAGCCAGCAGGCGGCCACCGCGACGGCCGAGACCGCGGTGTGCACCCCGATCGCGATCGGCGCGACACCGAACAGGGCCGTGGCCAGCCCTGCCCCGACGCCTCCCACCGAGAGCCGACGGAGCACCCACCACAGCAGCACCGCCTGCACGACGGTCAGCAGCAGCATCCCGCCGTGCGCCGCCGCCAGGACGCTCTGGCTCTGGCCGCCCTGCAGGACCCGGAGCAGCGCTCCGAGCTGGAGTCGCCCGAGGGTCGGCGCAGCGAGCCACGACGTCGTGCCGGCCACCGCACCGGGCTCGGTCGCGAGCCACGCGCCGGTCAGATCGAACCGGGCGGCACCGGTCGGGACGCGCTGCGCGGCCGGGTTGAGCGACTGGACCACGACGAGCGCCACCACCGCCGGCAGCAGGGACACGGCCGGCGTGAGGATCGTCGCCAAGCGGCCGGCCGGCCGCGGGATCGCGAACCGCGACGCCGACCGGTGCCGCGACGTCTCTCGGCGGGGACCCTGCACCTCCACCGGGCTCAGTCCTCGCCGTCGACGAGTCGTTCGCGGTCCGCGGGACGCGCGAGCAGCGCTGCGGGCAGCACCGCCCCCCGCCCGAACCGGATGGACGCCTTGTCCGCCGCGGTCTCCACCCCGCGCCACTGCTCCTGGTCGCTCCAGAGGCCGAGCACCTCGTCCTCCGCACGCACGAGCTGCTCGCCGCGCGTGCCGAGCAGCCGCACCGCACGTCCACGCAGGTCGGCTGCGTCGAGCAGCGCGATCGTCTCCTCGTGGATCCGCCGGGCGAGGTCCGTCGCCTCCGGCACGGTGCGCGAACGCGTGATGGTGGTGAAGTCGGAGAACCGGACCTTCAGCGAGATCGTCCGCGCGCGCCAGCCGCCCCGGCGGAGTCGGACCGCCACCCGGTCGGCCTGCTCGAGCAGCTCCCGCTTCAGCGCGCCGACGTCACGGACGTCGGTACCGAACGTGTTCTCGTGGCCGACGCTCTTGTCGGTGCGGCTCGTGCTCACGGGACGGGCGTCGCGACCCCAGGCGAGGTCGTGCAGCTTGGCGCCGGCGGCAGCACCCACCCAGCCCTCGAGCACGTGCCCGGGGGTCTCGGCGAGATCGCGGACGGTGCGGATCCCGCGTCGCTCCAGCGACTCCCGTGTCGCCGGCCCCACGCCCCAGATGGCGCCGATTGGCAGCGGATGGAGGAAGTCGAGCGTCCGCTCGGGCGGGATCACGAGCAGCCCGTCCGGCTTCGACCGGGTGGACGCGAGCTTCGCGATGAACTTCGTCGCTCCCGCGCCCACGCTGCAGGTGAGCCCGGTCTCGTGCCGCACCCGGGCGCGGAGGTCCGCGGCGATCTGCGCCGGCGGTCCGAACAGCCGCACGGCGCCCGCGACGTCGAGGAACGCCTCGTCGATCGAGAGCGGCTCGACGAGCGGCGTGACGTCGTGGAAGATGCGCATCACCTCCGCGGAGGCGTCGCGGTACTTCTCGTAGTGCGGCTGCAGCACCACCGCGGCAGGGCAGATCCGCATCGCGCGCGACACCGGCATCGCGGAGCGGATCCCGTACCGCCTGGCCGCGTAGTTCGCGGAGCTGACGATGCCCCGGCCGCCCTCGTGCCCGATGATCACCGGCCGGTGCGCGAGTTCCGGGTGGTCGAGCAGCTCGACGGAGGCGAAGAACGCGTCCATGTCGACGTGCAGCACGGTGGCGCGGGAGCTGTCGACGTCGGCGGCGGAGACCTGCCGCTCGCCCTCGCCGCCCTTCGCCGTCACGCCGCCATTCTCCCCGGCCCAGCCGACCTTCGAGGCCTCCCGGGTCTGCCCGCGTCGGTCAGCGGAGCCGCTTCACCATCTCGAGCTCGAAAGAGGGCGGATCGAGGGGGTACGGCGTCGTCCTCCCGGTCAGCACGAACCCGCGGCGACGGTACGCCTCCACCGCGCGGCCGTTCAGCTCGTTGACCTCCAGGCGCAGCTGGTCGCCGTGCTGCACCGCCCAGCGCTCGACACCGGCCAGCAGCGCGTCGGTGACGCCGGCTGCGGCCCCACGGACCGTGGGCGACACGTAGACGGCGACGAGCGTCGGGGTGCCCTCCGCGATGATGCCGGTCATGGTGCCGACCCAGCGGCCGTCCTCGAGCTCGGCGACGAGCTTGGTGCCGCCGGGTCGCCCGCGCGCGAGCCGCTGCCAGTGCGAGACGGGATGGGCCTCCGCGGTCGCCAGCGTCTCGAGGTAGGCGATCGGGGTGTCCGCGAGCATCTCCAGGCGGAGGGCGCGCATCCGCACCCAGTCGCGCTCCTCGACCTCGCGGACGGAGAACGCGGTCATCGCGCCGGATCCTCCACGGGCGCGGCGGCGAGCGCCCGCTCCTCCGCGGGGATGCGGAAGCCGAGCAGCAGCACGGCGTTCAGCAGGGTGAAGGCTGTGGCGGTGAGCCACGCCGAGCCGACGAGGGGCAGCGCGACCCCCTCGAGCACGACGGCGACGTAGTTCGGGTGCGGCAGCAGGCGGTACGGCCCGCGCCGCACGAGCGGCAGGCCCGGCACGACGACGATCCGGGTGTTCCATCGCCGCCCGAGCGTGCGGATGCACCACCACCGCAGACCCTGCGAGGCGAGTGCGACCACCAGCGCCGGCACCGCGAGCGCCGCGACGAAGGCCCTGCCGGTCAGCAGCGGCTCGAGCCCGCACGCGGCGATCAGCGCGGTGTGCAGGGCGACCATGGGCGGGAAGTGCCCGCGCCCCGTCTCCCTGCCGCCCTGCGCGAAGGCCCAGCGGGCGTTCCGGACCGAGACGCCGAGCTCCACGAAGCGCTCGGCCGCCGTCGCCGCGAGCAGGAGGAGGTAGGCGCCGTAGGCGATCCACCATCCGGTGGTGCCGGCGTGCAGCACCCCGCTCATGCCGCGGCCAGCACCTCGACCGGCTCGGGCCACCGCAGCAGCACGAACTCCGCGCTCACCCCGGGCCCGAGGGCAAACAGCAGGCCGTGCTCCAGCGACGGGTGCGGGGCGCGCAGCTCGTCCGCCAGCACGTGCAGGACGCTCGACGACGAGAGGTTCCCCACGGCCGCCATCGACGCCCAGCTGCGGTCGAGCGCCCCGGCGGGGAGGTCGAGTCCGCGCTGGAAGGCGTCGAGCACCTTCGGACCGCCGGGATGCGCGATCCAGGTCCCGATGTCGGCGACGTGCAGCCCGTGGTCCTCGAGGAACTCGGTCGCGTCGATCGGGAAGTTCGCGTCGATGACGTCGACGACACCGGCGGTGAGGATGACCCGGAAGCCCGTCTCGCTCGGCCGGAAGCCGATCATGCCGCCGCTGCCGGGGTACAGCCGGCTGCGCGTCGCGACGACGTCCGGTCCTGTGAACGCCGCAGCCCTGGCAGCGCCGACCAGGAGCACCGCGGCCGCCCCGTCGCCGAACAGACCGCTCGCGACGATGTTGTCCATGGAGTCGTCGTCCTTCTGCACCGTGAGGGAGCAGAGCTCGACGGAGACGAGGAGGGCGACGCCGTCGGGGTGGCCCTCCAGGTAGTCGTGGACCCGCGCGATCCCGCTGGCGCCCGCGACGCACCCGAGTCCGAACATCGGCATCCGCTTCACGTCCTCGCGCATCCCGAGCCTCGGCACGAGGAGGGCGTCGACGCTCGGCGCGGACATCCCGGTCACGGAGGTGAACACGATCAGGTCGACCTCGTCGGGCCGGAGGTCCGCCTCGGCGAGCGCTCGGCGCACCGCGGACTCCGCGAGCCGGGTCGCTTCCGAGACGAACCGGTCGTTCGACTGGCCGAACGTCAGGGCGTCGCGGTACTCCTCGAGCGGGAGCACGAGGTGCCGCGTGTCGACCCGCGTCGCGGCGTGCATGCGGCGCATCAGAGCCTGCCGGCGCGGGTCGTGGGCGACCATCGGCGCCAGCATGTCGGTGATGTCCTGCTGCGCGTAGGAGTTCGTCGGAAGTGCCGTCGCGACGGCGGCGATGCGGGACACGATGCGAACCGTACCCGCGAAATGCGAGGTCCCGTGCTCGTCCGCCGATGATCCGCGGCCGACGGGGCTCAGCGCGCGGCGCGGGCGGCCGCCGCCGGCCCACCGGGCTCGACGGGAGCCGGGTCCGGTGGTCGGCGGCGCGGACGCGACGGCAGCGGAAGCCGCCGCCGTGAGGCGCTCACTCGACGAGCGAGGCCTCGAGGCCGATCTCGACCCCGGTCAGCGCCTTGCTCACCGGGCAGCTCGCCTTCGCGGTCTCGGCGGCCGTCCGGAACCCGGCCTCGTCCAGCCCTTCGACCTCGCCCTTCACCGTCAGCGTGATGCCGGTGAGCTTGAAGCCGCCGTCCGAGCTGTCCGGGCCGAGGGAGACGTCGGCCGTGACCTCGAGGGAGACGGGGGTGCCGCCGGCGGCCGCGATGACCGCGGACAGCTGCATCGCGAAGCATGCCGAGTGCGCCGCCGCGATCAGCTCCTCGGGGCTGGTGTACCCGCCCGCGTCGTCCGCCGCGCGACGCGGGAAGGACACGTCGTAGGTGCCGACCTTCGAGCTGCTCAGCTCGACCTGGCCGGAGCCGTCCTGGAGGCCGCCGTCCCAGGCGGTGCGGGCGGTACGAGTAGGCATAGGTGCTCCTTCGCAGAGGGATCCGGGCCGCTCCGGCCCGGCGGGCCCACGCTACGGGCGAACGCCTGGGCGTCGCTCCTCGTCCTGCTGGGCGGCGAGCGCCGCGAGTCGGATGCGCGCCTGGCCCGGCGCCGCGGCGGTGCCCAGCAGGCGGGCGCTCGATCGCAGCACCGCTCGCGTCGCCACCTCCTCGACGGGGAGCACGGAGCGCAGCCCGAGCATCGTGCGGGACCAGTCCGGCAGGGTCGCCACAGCGCCCCGGAACAGGGCCGGGTAGGTGGGGCGGAGCAGGGCGGGCAGCGGCGGCCGCCGGATGAAGCGCACCGCCTCGTGCACCCGGTCGTCCGCGCGCAGCACCCCGGCGTCGCGGATGGCCGCGAGGCGCCGGTCGAGCTCGGCGACGCTGCGCGGCGGATCCGGGACCCCCATCAGCTCGCCGGCCACCGCCCAGTCCCGCACGTAGGCGTCGGACCCGCCCGGCACCGGTCGGTCGGCGTACCGCTCGAAGGCGCGGAGGAACGAGTCGGCGAACGCGATGTGGACCCAGCTCAGGAGGTCGTCGTCCTGCGCCGCGTACGGCACCGCTCGACCGTCGCTCGTCGTGTAGGTCCCGCGGACGCGCTCGTGCAGCCGCCGGACCCACGCGCTCGCTGCCGCCGCCTGCTCCCGGGAGCCGTAGGACACGGTGGTGATCCACCTGATGGTCCCGTTCAAGCGACCCAGCGGGTCCTCTCGGTAGCGCGAGTGGTCGTGCACGCCGGCCATCGCCCCCGGGTGCATCGCCTGCATCAGCAGCGCCCGCGGCCCCGCGACGAGGGTCGCGATGTCGCGGTGCACCTCCCAGACCGCGCTGCCCTCGGCGAAGAACCCGGCGTCCCCGCCACGGGACAGCGCCTCGGTCCATTCGGGGATCCCGGTCGGCTGGCCCGACAGCACCTGCAGCAGCCGGGATCGGAGCAGGTCGGTCAGCACGCATCCATGGTGCCGATCGCGGGGCGACCCGCACCGCGGCCGGACCGGATCCCGAGTGGATGCGCAGCGAGCGGGAGCCCCCAGCTAGAACCCGCCGCCGAACTCGTCGGAGCCGTTCGCGATGTCGCCGAAGCCGTCGCCCGCGCCACCCGCTGCGTCGGATGCGAGGTCGCCGATCCCCGGCAGCACCATGTCGGCGATCGCCGATCCGATCACCACGCCGGCGACCGTGCCGAGCAGGGAGCCGCCGAGGACCGTGCCGAGTCCGGTGCCGCGGACGCCGCCGGAGCCGGAGCCGGAGCCGGAACCCAGGGTGCGCTCGAGGAATCCGGGGTGCCGCAGCTCGGCCCGCGTGGCGCTCCGAGCGAGGATCCGCGGATCGTCGGAGGCGGGGCGGTCGGCGGCCGCCGCGTTCAGCGACAGCTCCTCGAACACCATGCGGCGCTGCTGGGGGGTCAGAGCGGCGAACGCCTCGGCGTGCACCTCCTCCACGGCGTCCGGCGGGGCGGTGCGCAGCAGATAGCGGTAGCGATCCACAGCGAGCTCGTCATCACTCCGCATCGGCGCACGGGTCGCCATGGAACCGGCTCGCGGGTCCCTCGCGTCGTCGCTCAGATACCCCTTCAGGCGGTCGAGCAGGCTCATGGTGTCCTCTCTGGTCTGCCTCGACGCTAGGGACCCCGGCCAGGAAGCGACGGGGCTCCCGCTTGGCATCCCCTAAGAGCCGTCGGAGGAGCCCCACCAGCCGATGTCCAGCGTTCGTCCGGCGCTCGATCACCCGGGGCTCCTTACGCTCACCGGGTTCCAGTTGAGGAGGAGGTCGACCGATGACGCGATTCGGGTACACGTTGATGACCGAGCAGAGCGGGCCGAAGCAGATCGTGTCCTACGGCATCCGGGCGGAGGAGGTCGGGTTCGACTTCGCGGTGTCGAGCGATCACTACACGCCGTGGCTCACCGAGCAGGGACACGCGGGATACGCCTGGTCGATGCTCGGCGCGATCGCCCACGCGACCCAGCGCATGGAGCTGATGACCTACGTCACGTGCCCCACGCTGCGCTACCACCCGGCGGTGGTGGCGCAGAAGGCGGCGACCCTGCAGATCCTCGCCGACGGGCGCTTCACGCTCGGGCTCGGCGCCGGGGAGAACCTGAACGAGCACGTCGTCGGCGAGGGCTGGCCGCCGGTCGCACAGCGCCAGGACATGCTCGAGGAGGCGGTGCAGATCATCCGCGCGCTCCACACCGGCGAGCTGACGACGTGGGACGGGGACTGGTTCCGCGTCGACTCCGCCCGCATCTGGGACGCGCCGGACGGGGGCGTGCCGATCGGGATCGCGGTGTCGGGAGCGAAGTCGGTCGAACGGTTCGCGCCGCTCGGCGACCACCTCATCGCCACGGACCCCGAGGCGGAACTGCTGCAGAGCTGGGACCGGGCCAAGGGGACGACGAGCTCGCGGAAGGTCGGCCAGATCCCGATCTGCTGGGCGCCGACGAAGGATCAGGCGATCGACATCGCGCACGAGCAGTTCCGCTGGTTCGGCGGCGGGTGGGGCGTCAACGCCGACCTGCCCACGCCGAAGGGCTTCCACGACGCATCGCAGTTCGTCCGCAAGGACGACGTCGCGGGCTCCATCGCCTGCGGGCCCGACCTCGACGAGCTCGTGGAGGGGATCAAGCCGCTCTGGGAGGCGGGGTTCACGGACGTCGCCGTGGTGCAGGTCGGCGACGTGCTCCAGCAGCGGTTCCTCGACGAGGTGGCGGAACCGCTCCTCGTGAAGCTGCGCGCGGCGGCCGCGGGGGCCTGACTCCGGTCATGACGGCAGGGACCCGGTGCCGGGTCCCCACCGCTCCGCGCTCCGTCGGCTCAGCCCTGGTCGCGCCCGGTCTTCGCCTGCAGGCGCTCGATCTGCTCCGAGGCCTCGGCCTTGGTCAGGTCTGCGGAGATCCGCTCCCCGGCATCGCGCGCGAGGGTGTCGATATAGCTCTTCTGTGCGCCCGTGGCGGGCTCGTCCCCGGTGACCCAGGTGCTCGGGTCCTTCTCCGTCGTGTTCTTCTCGGGGCCGCCGAGCATCTCGGTCGTGTCGTCGCTCATGTCCCGACGGTAGAACAGGTGTACGGGGTATCCGCTTGGGTCAAGCCCGGCCTGGGCGTCCCCACGCGCTCATGGTTTCGCGAGATTTCGGGACACATGTCGGCCGCCCGTGCTGGAAATACGCCAGCAGGAGCGCAGACGCTCCCCTACTTGAGGCAAGCGGATACCCCGTACAGGTGTCCGAACGAACGCTGGTCGGCGGCTGAACAACGGGCTGCCGTCGAGACCCTCCAGCAGGGCCGCGACGTCGTCGTAGACGGCGATCGCGCCGGACCCCTCGAGCTCCTCGCCGCTCACGCCGCCCGTCCGCACACCGATGCAGCGCACGCCCGCTCGCCCGGCCGGCAGCACGTCCCACACGGCGTCTCCGACCATCATCGCGTCCTCGGCGCCCACCTCAGCCTTCTGCAGTGCGACCTGCACCACGTCCGGCTCCGGCTTGGCCCTGTCGACGTCGGACGACGTCGTCGCGGCGAGCACCGCGCCACCGGCGCCCAGGACCCGCGTGGTCGTCGCGGACTCCTCCTCCGGCGACGAGGTCGCGAGTACGACCTTCAGGCCGCGCCTCGCCAGCTCGTCGAGCAGCGCCCGCGCGCCCGTGAACGTACGCATGCGCTCCTCCGCCGCCGCGTCGTGGATGCGATGCCGCTCCTTCGCGGCGGCGCCGAGCCGATCGGACTCCCCCTGCAGCAGGACTTCGAGCAGCTCGGCGGAGTCCATGCCGATGGCGGCATGGATGCGCCATGCGTCGACCGGGTGCCCGACGTCCGCGAACGCCCTCAGCCACGCGTCGATGTGCAGGGACCTCGTGTCGACGAGCGTGCCGTCGATGTCGAACAGGACGGCGGAGCGGGCCGCTGCAGGCATCGTCCGATCGAACCAGCACAGGATGGGAGGGTGCCCACCCGACTCGTCGTGCTCGCCGACACCCACCTGCCGATCAGGGCCGAGCGCCTTCCCGACGCCGTGCTGTCCTCGATCGACAGGGCGGACGGCGTCGTCCACGCGGGCGACTGGGTCGATCAGGCGACGCTCGAGCTCCTCCTGGAGCGGACGCCGCTGCTGATCGGGGTCGCCGGCAACAACGACGGTGAGGCCCTGCACGTGCGGCTGCCGGAGATCGCCGCCGCCGCGATCGAGGGCGTCAAGGTGGCCGTCGTGCACGAGACGGGAGCGGCGGCCGGGCGCGAGCCCCGGATGGACGAGCGGTTCCCCGACACGGACGTGCTCGTGTTCGGCCACAGCCACATCCCGTGGGACACCACGACGCCGGGCGGGCTGCGCCTGCTGAACCCCGGGTCGCCGACCGACCGACGACGGCAGCCTCGGTGCACCTACGGCGTGCTGACGCTCGACTCGGGCTCGGCCTCCTGGGAGCTGCTCGCCGTCTGACCGCCCCGCGACGGACCGGGCCGGCCGACCGCTCAGGCGGTGACGAAGTCGATCAGCTGCTCGACCCGCCCGAGGAGCGCCGGCTCCAGGTGCCCGAAGTGGTCGACGCGGCCGAGGATGCGCTGCCAGGCCCGGGCGATGTCCGCCTGGTCCTCGTGGGGCCAGCCCAGCGCATCGCAGATGCCGTGCTTCCACTCGATGCCGCGCGGGATGACCGGCCAGGCCCTCATGCCGAGGCGCTCGGGCTTCACGGCCTGCCAGATGTCGATGTAGGGGTGGCCCACCACCAGGACGGTCCCGCCCCACGGCCGCACCGCGGCCTCGGTGAGCCTCGTCTCCTTGCTCCCCCGCACGAGGTGGTCCACCAGCACGCCGACCTTCCTGTCCGGGTCGGGCTTGAAGACGTGCAGCACCTCGTCGAGGTGATCGACGCCCTCGAGGTACTCGACCGCGACGCCCTCGATGCGCAGGTCGTGACCCCACACCTTCTCGATGAGGTCGGCATCGTGCCGCCCCTCGACGAAGATCCGGCTGCCGCGGGCGACACGGGCCTTCGCGTTCTCGACCGCGAAGGAGCCGGAGGCGCTGCGCAGCGGGCCGGACTGCTTCGGCTGCGCCTTCGGCACACGGAGGGCGACCGCCTGGCCGTCGATCAGGAAACCGGGCCCGATCGGGAAGACCCGGACCTTGCCGCGCCGGTCCTCGAGCCGCACCATGCGCCCCTCGATGCCGATGACGGCCCCGACGAAGCCGCTCGCGACCTCCTCGACGACGAGGTCCTTCAGCGCCTCGACCACCTTGGGGGGCGGCGGCTTCCGCTTCCAGCCGCCGTCGGCGAGGACGTCCGCTCCGTACCGGTCCATGTTCACGGCGTCGACCGTAGGCGGCGGTCACAGGCAGCCCGGGAAAGCTGTCGGCATGGCGCACATCGGGACGTCCGGGTGGTCGTACGACCACTGGACGGACGTGCTCTACCCGCCGGGCCTGGACCCCCGCCGACGGCTCGACGTCTACACCGGCGCGTTCCGGACCGTCGAGCTGAACGCGAGCTTCTACCGGTGGCCGCCGGTGCGCACGTTCGCCTCGTGGCGAGACCGCCTGCCGGACGGCTTCCTGATGTCGGTGAAGGCGCCGCGCGGCCTCACCCATGCGAAGCGGCTGCTCGAGCCGGAGGGGTGGGTCGACCGCATCACGGCCGGCTGGGATGCGTTGCACCCGAAGCACGCGATGCTGCTGACGCAGCTGCATCCCCAGCACGCGCGGGACGACGCCCGACTCGACTGGTTCCTCTCCCTCCTCAGGACGGACATCCCCGTGGCGGTCGAGTTCCGGCATCCCTCCTGGCACACCGAGGACGTGTTCCGCCTGCTGGAGCGGCACGGGGCGGCGTACTGCGTCATGAGCGGTGCGGGCCTGCCGTGCATCCTGCGAGCGACCTCGCGGCGCGTCTACGTGCGCCTGCACGGACCCGATCGGGACGGGCTCTACGCCGGCTCGTACTCCGACGACGACCTGCGCTGGTGGGCCGACCGGATCCGCGAGTGGGAGGGCGGCGGCCGCGAGGTCTACGCCTACTTCAACAACGACGGCGACGGGAACGCGGTGCGCAACGCGTGGCGGCTCGTCGAGCTGCTCGGCTGAGCGGGCCGAGCAGGCTCAGTCCTCCCCGATGTCCTCGTTCCAGAGGGCCGGGTTCGCCGCGATGAACCCGCCCATCATCGTGATCAGGTCGGGATCGTTGACGATCGCGACGTGGGTGCCGTGCTCCGCGATCCAGTCCTGGCCGCCCCGGAAGTTCACGTCGTCGCCGACGATCACGCGGCCGATGCCGAACTGCCGCACCAGACCCGAGCAGTACCAGCACGGCGAGAGCGTCGTCGCCATGGTCGTGTCGCGGTAGGAACGCTGGCGCCCCGCCGCCCGGAAGGCGTCCGTCTCACCGTGCACGGACGCGTCGTCGTGCTGCACGCGGCGGTTGCGGCCTGCACCGAGCAGATGCTCCTCGGCGTCGAACAGCGCGGCCCCGATGGGGATGCCGCCCTCCTCCAGGCCGATGCGCGCCTGCTCGGCCGCGACCGCGAGCTTGTCCGCGTCGGTCGGGTACACCGCCTCCGTCATGCCGCGCTCGCCGGATCGACGGCCACCGGCTCCTCGTAGCCGTGCGCCGGCAGCGGGGCGCCCTTGCGCGGGCCGAACACGGGCAGCAGGGCGAAGTACACGACGACGGCGATCACGAAGCCGACGAGGGGCGTCAGGTCGCCGATGCCGTAGTCGGCCACGAAACCTCCGGCGAACCGCTCGGTCGGAGCGACGAGCAGGCCCGTGTAGAGGGTCTGGTTCGCGAACAACCAGATCGACAGCACCATCCCGACGACGAGCGCGATCAGGCCCGGCCAGTTCGTGTACCGCGCCCGCTCGGCGAGGAACGGCGCGATGCCGGTGCCGCGCCGGTACAGCCGGTCGGACAGCACCACCCCGAGCCAGGGCGCGATCCAGTAGGCGATCACCAGCAGGAAGTTCTCGTACGAGCCGGAGGGGTCGGCGCTCGCGGCGAGCGCGATGAAGAATCCGACGATGCCGAACGCTCCGGCCACGATGGCGCGGCGGAGGGTCAGCGGGATCCTGATGCCGACCGCGAGGAAGCTCATCGCGCCGGAGTAGATGTTCAGCGCGTTCGCGGAGATCGCCCCGAAGAAGATCGCGAGCAGGGTCAGCTTGCCGACGATGGTCGGCATGACGCCGATCGACGTGAAGAGGTCGGTCGGGTTGCCCTTGCCGAAGTCGAGTGCGGTCGCCGCGGCGGCGCCGGCCGCCATCAGCACCGTGCACGAGACGAAGTTGCCGAGCCCGGCGGCGAGCCCGATCCGCACCCTCGACGTCGCAGGGGGCAGGTAGCGCGTGTAGTCGGCCGCGTACGGGTTCCACCCGGCGGCGTACCCGAACGCCGCGGCCATGGCGACGGAGAACCCGCCGACGCCCGCGTTGAATCCTGCCGGGGCTCCGTTCGCGCCGCCGCCGAGGTGACCGGACGTGAGGGCGAAGACGGCTGCGAGCAGGAAGATCGCGCCGAGCACGATCGTCGCGTACCGCTCGAACAGCTGCACGAAGTTGTGGCCGACGACCGCCACGCCGACCTGGACGACCACGATGATCAGCAGCGCGAGCCAGACGGGCATCGATGTGAGCGTCGCGAGGGCGAAGGCCCCGCTGACCGAGTTCGTCGCGAACCAGCCGAGCCCCGCCATGATCGTGTTCAGGCCGGCCGGGAGGATGTTGCCGCGAGTGCCGAACGCGACCCGTCCGAGCACCATCTGTGCGACGCCGTCGCGCGGACCCCACGCCGAGAGGATCCCCTGGGTGAGCGCGCCGAGCGCGTTGCCGAGGATCAGCGCGATCATCGCCTGCGGGAACCCGAGGCCGAAGAAGGCGACGGCGATCACGCCGACGAAGACGGTCGCGAACTCGAGGTTCGGCGCGCTCCAGGTGGCGAGCAGCTGCCACGGGGAGCCGTGCCGCCTCTCGAGCGGGATCGCCTCGATCCCGCCCGGCTCGACGAACGGCTGCTTGGCTGGCGCAACGAGCGTGGTCACGAGCCGCAGGTTAGGGCCACCGGAGCGGCTCGGTCGAATCCGTGGTCCGGCGGTGACGCGCAGGCGGGTTCAGCCCTGCGCGCGCTCGGACAGCGGCTGCCACTGCTCCCAGGTCTGGATGCGCTGGGCGTAGTCGGCTTTGGCGATTCCGATCGGCGACCTCCCGAAGAACACGCGCAGCGGCGGCTCCGCCGCGTCGACGAGCTCGAGGATCGGACCGCGTGTGGCCGCGGGATCCCCCGGCTCGGCGTTGCGGCTCGCCCGCTGCTCGAGCACCGACCTCCGCACCTCGGCGTACGCCGGGAGCTCCTTCGAGCGCTTCGCCGACGGGCCCGCCCAGTCGGTCGAGAACCCGCCGGGCTCGATCAGCGTGACCTTGATGCCGAAGCCCGCGACCTCCTGGGCGAGGGACTGCGAGATCCCCTCGAGCGCCCACTTGGAGGCGTGGTACGCGCCGACGAGCGGGAAGGCGCTGATGCCCCCGATCGACGAGACCTGGATGATGTGGCCCGAGCCCTGCTCCCGCATGGCGGGCAGCACCGCCTGGGTGACCCAGAGCGCACCGAACAGGTTCGTCTCCAGCTGGGCGCGCAGCTCCGCCTCGGAGACCTCCTCGACGAAGCCGAAGTGACCGTAGCCGGCGTTGTTGATCGCCACGTCGATGCGACCGAACGTCTCGAGCGCCGCCCGCACGGCCGACTCGACGGCCGCCTTGTCGGTCACGTCGAGCGGGAGCGGGAGGATCGCGTCCCCGTACCGCCCGACGAGGTCGTCGAGCGAGTCGACGCTCCGGGCGGCGGCGGCGACCCGGTCCCCGCGGTCGAGCGCCGCGATCGCCCACTCCCGGCCGAAGCCGCGGGAGGTGCCGGTGATGAACCAGACCTTCGATGTCACGTCATCAGCGTGGTCGACGTCGCCTGGGCGAGCGGTGCACGCGGCCTGGGCGGAGCATCACCGCAGTGACGGCGGAGCGACGACCCCGAACTCGCGGCGGAGGACGGAGCGCGCGGCGAGGTAGCCGCCCTGCCCGTGCACGCCCGGCCCGGGCGCCGCCGCCGCCGAGCAGAGGTAGATGCCGCCGGCGAGGTGCCACGGGTCCGGCGACGGGATCGGCCGTGCGAGCAGCTGGCGGAGGGTCACGGCACCGGCGGCGAGGTCACCGCCGCCGAGGTTCGGGTCCCAGGCGCCGATGTCCGCGGCGCTGCGCGCGTTCGACGCCAGCACCAGGTCCCGGAACCCGGGGGCGACGCGTTCGATCGCCTCGCTGATCAGGTCCGTGGGGTCGAGCGTCGAGCCGTTCGGCAGGTGCGTGTACGCCCACAGCACATGCTTGCCGGCCGGCGCTCGGGTCGGGTCGAGCACGCTCGGCTGCGCGACGAGGACGTAGGGACGCTCCGGGACGCCGCGAGCGGCGACCGTTCGCTCGGCCTCGGCCACGGCCGCGCGGGCGCCCCCGAGGTGGAGCGTGACCGCGATGCGGGCGGTCGCCTCCAGCCACGGCACCGGACCGTCGAGCGCGAAATCGACCTTGCCGACGCCCGCCCCGAAGCGCACGGTGCGGAGCCAGGCGCGCAGCACCGGCGGCAGTCGCCTGCCGGCGATCCCGAGCAGCGCGGGCACGCTGGTGTCGAACACGATCGCGCGGGCGCGGGGCAGCTCGTCGATGCGGGCGACGGGGCGACCGGTCTCGACGCGGCCGCCGTGCGCCAGCAGGTCCTGGACGAGCGCGTCGACGATCGCCCCGGTGCCGCCGACCGGGATCGGCCAGCCGACCGCGTGCGCCTGCACCGCGAGCGCGAGCCCCGCCCCGGCGGACGGCAGCGACGGCATCGGGCGGACGGTGTGGGCCATCACGCCGGTCAGCAGCGCGGGAGCGTCACGCCCGCGCCACCGACGGTTCCAGCCCGGTGTGCCCTGGTCGAGCACGGCGAGGCCGAACCGGGCCACCGTGACCGGGTCGTGCGGCACGCGCACCATCGGACCGAGCGTGAACCTGGCGATCTCCCGCGCCCGGTCGACGAGGGGTTCCAGGAGGCGGCGGTATGCGGGACCGTCGGCGCCGAGCCCCGTGGCGGTCCGGTCGAGGTCCCGCCAGGCGATCGCCGCGCCGCCGTCGTCGAACGGGTGCGCGTAGGACACCTCGGGCACGAGGAACGGCACGCGGTCCGTCAGGCCGAAGCGGCGGAGGAACGGCGACGCGAGCGCCATCGGGTGCACCGCGGCGCCGAGGTCGTGCCGGAACCCGGGCAGCGTGACCTCCTCCGTCCGGGCTGCGCCACCCGGCCGATCGGCCCCTTCCACGACGAGCACGTCCAACCCCGCACGCGCCATCGTGACCGCGGCGGCGAGACCGTTCGGCCCGGCTCCGACCACGACGACGTCCGGCGTGCTCATGCGGACGATCCTCCCGCCTCCGGGATCGCACCGCGGTGATGGCCCCCACAGGACCGGGCGGGCAGGATGACGGCATGGCGGAGATCGCGACCCAGCACGACGCCGAGCACCACCGGTACGTCGCGGTGCTCGAGGGCGTCCCGATCGGCGAGCTCGTCTACCACGACGACTCGGAGGGGCGGATCTTCACGCACAGCGAGATCGTCCCCGAGCACGAGCACCACGGGTACGGCACCCAGCTCGTGCGCGCAGGGCTCGACGACACCCGCGCGGCCGGAATCCGGCCGATCGGCCGGTGCTCGATGGTGCGCAACTTCCTGGCGGAGCACCCGGACTACACGCGGTTCCCGTCGCACTGAGAATTACGCTGGACGGCGATGCAGCCGCTCACCGAGGAACAGATCCGCGAATCCTTCGTCAACACCACGAAGGGCGAGGCCGAGCGGGTGCCCATGCCCGGCCTGCACGAGGTGCTGTGGGACGAGCGCGAGTACCTCGGCTGGCACGACGCGAAGGCGCCGCAGCGGGCCTACGTCACGGTCTGGCAGGGGGATCACCCGGTGTCGTTCGTGCTGCGGGCCGCCGAGCGCCGGGTGCGCAACGGCATCAGCGCGATGTGCTCGCTCTGCCACATGCCGCAGCCCGGGGCGCAGGTGACGCTGTTCGCGGCCCCGCGGAGCGGGGAGGCGGGCCGGAAGGGCGACACGGTCGGCACCTACATCTGCGCGGACCTCGGCTGCTCCGCGATCATCCGCATCGCGCCTCCTGCCGCCCCGATGCAGATGGCACCGGACGAGATCGTGCAGCGCCGGATCGCCGGCCTGCAGGAGCGCCTCGACTCGTTCACGCAGACGGTCCTCGCCGGCTGACCGATCACGCGAGGGCGAGGAATCCTTCGACCCACAGCTCGCGGACGACGGGGAGCACCGCGGCGCGCGTCTCCTCCTGGTCCGCGTCGAGGATCCGGGCCACCGCCTCGACGATCGCGCCGAGCGACAGCTCTCCGTCGGAGGCGCCGACGACCGCGGCCGTCACGGTGTCGACACGGCGCACCCGCGCGAACCCGGTGCCCTGCCGCAGCTCGATGACGGTCGGATCGGCGTCTCCTGGCCAGTAGTGGCGGTGCTCCGTGACGTCGGCGCCCACGACCAGCACGGTGTCGGCCAGCGCGTCGTCCGGGAGGACGCGCTGCAGGTCGTGCGCGGCGAGTCCGGCCTCGATCGCCGCGCCGATACCGCTGCCGACGGGTCCGTCGAGGTGCTCGAACCGGCGCAGCGTCGGGGCGCCCCTCGGCGCACGGAGCGTCACGTATCCGGCGCCGATCGCGGTCACCCCGCGTTCGGCGAAGTCGTCGAGCCACGCCCGCACGAGCGAGCGGAAGCGCGCGGTGCCGGTCTGCGCGCCGCCGTCCCGCACCCAGGTCTCGGCGTACTGCGCCGGATCGAGCAGGTCGCGTTCGACGATCCAGACGTCGAGCCGGCCGGCCCAGTCGAGCACGCGCTCACGCGCCGCCAGCTGGTCGCCCCGCACCTCCCAGTTGCCGAGCAGCTGCGCGATGCCGCCGGGTGCGAGTCGGCCGGCGGCGCCGCGGACGACCGCCTCCACGAGTCCGTCGCCTCGGAACCCGCCGTCGCGGTACGTGTAGGCCGGCACGTCCGCAGCCCCTCTCGGCGTGATGACGAACGGCGGGTTGGAGACGATCCGATCGAAGCGCTCGCTCTCGACCGGCGCGTAGAGCGACCCTTCGCGCAGGTCCAGCGGGACGTGGTTGAGCGCTGCGTTGAACCCGGCGAACCCCAGTGCGCGGCTCGACACGTCCGTCGC
Source organism: Acidobacteriota bacterium (assembly GCA_019352055.1). GTDB lineage: Bacteria > Actinomycetota > Actinomycetes > Actinomycetales > Microbacteriaceae > Amnibacterium. The sequence goes on along the minus strand of JABBOB010000002.1, from coordinate 38,183 downwards.
GACGACGTGGGCGGCGGACCGGGCGGCGATGAGTCCCTGCACCCCGCTCCCCGTGCCGAGGTCGAGGACCCGGCCCGTTCCGGTCGGAACCAGGATCTGGGCGAGCGTCGTGGAGGCGGAACCGGCGCCGAGCACGTGCTCCTCGGGCAGCTCGCCCCCGAGCGCCATCTCCCCCGGATCGGAGGCGATCCACCACGCGGCGACGCCGGACTCGTCGGCGAGGGCGTACGGACGCAGGTCCACGCGGGCTGTGACCACGCCGCCGGTGACGCGGACCAGGCCCAGCCGCTCGGCACCGACGGTCCCGGTTCGGGGCAGGGCGGCGTCCACCGCCTCGACGCTCCGCTCGGCTCCGAGCACGAAGAGCGCGCCGAGCGTCCCTGCCGGTGCGGGAGGACGACGGTCCAGCGCCAGCAGCGCCGGTACCGGGTCGTCGCGCCCCAGCGCCTCGGCCGCGACCGTGCCCCAGGCGGCTTCCAACCCCTCGACCGAGTACCGCGCGTCGTCGAGATCGGCGCGGAGCCCAGCGATCAGCTCTGGGTCCGGATCTGGGAGCACGATGCCATTCTCCCGGACCGGGAGGGGTCGGCGAACCGCTGGTCAACAGACGGTTCGGCGGGATGCGCGGCACGGCGTCGCAGGGATGCCGATGCCGCGCATCCCGCAGCACGGCGACCGTGTCGAACCGGCCGCCTCGTGGCCGCCGCAGGCATGGAGTGAAGAGAAGAGGACGTCTGCTGCGGCGAGTGGCTCGAGCGTACGCGGCGGCCCGCGGGCCCCGGAACCGTGTCGTGCGCCCTGTTCCGGGGGGTACGCATCACGATTCGGTACGAATGCGACCGGGCCCGGACCGTGGACCGATCGCACCGATCCGCGCCCGCACAATGACGGGGTGAGTCACCGCCCGCGATGTGCCGTCGCGGCGGTCGCGGCTGCGCTGCTGGTCCTCACGACCCTCACCGGATGCGCCGCCTCCTCGGCCGTGCCGCCGCAGGCGCCGCTCGTCGCCCCGCACGAGGCCGAGGCCGCCCGGCTGCGCTCCGCGGGCGCGCAGGTGGTCGACGACGCGGCGACGGCGTCCCTCGTCGTCGTGCCGAGGAAGTCGAACGGCGGCCTCGTCGTCTTCCTGCACGGATGGGGGCAGACGCGATGGTCGCTGCTGAGCCGGAGGGAGGAGGCGTCGGTCGCCGATGGGGTGAGCGATGCCGGGTTCACCCTCCTCGCTGCTGACGCGGACGGCGAGGCGTGGGGCGATCCGGCGAGCGTCGCCGACTACCGCCGGCTGATCGCGCGGGCGGCCGGCAGGTACCACCTGCATGACGTGTTCCTGATGGGCGAGTCCATGGGCGGTCTCGCGACGATGCAGCTGGCGAGGACGCTCCCCGGCGTGCGCGCCGCTACCGCGTGGTTCCCGGTGTGCGACATCCGCACCATGCGCGAGGCGCGGTTCCAGGCGTCAATCCGGTCCTCATGGCGCGGCAGGAGCCTGGCGCCGATCGCGCCGGTGCAGGTGGGCAGCACCCCCATGATCGTGTGGGCGTCCCCCACCGACACGACCGTGCCGCCGGCCACGAACGCGGCGGTCTGCGTCGCGGAAGCGAGAGCGTCCGGCGCGCCGGTGACGTACTTCCACACGACCGGCGCCCACGGCGACGCGTCCAACTACTCGCCGTCCGCGGTCACGCGGTTCTTCGAGAAGTACCGCACCCCGGGTGCCTGACCCGCCGCGAATCGCGGCGCCCGGTTCCGATCGCGGTCCGCAGCAGGACGGAGGCCGGGAGCGACCGACGCCCTCGGGGCCGGGGAGAGCGCCTCAGGCCTGCGCTCGCTCCAGCACCAGCTCGCGCACCCGCGCCGCGTCCGCCTGGCCCCGCATCGCCTTCATGACCGCGCCGATGACGGCACCGGCGGCCTGGACCTTGCCGTCCTTGATCTTCTGCAGCACATCGGGCTGACTCGCGAGCGCGGTGTCGATCGCGGCGATGAGCGCCGAGTCGTCGGAGACGACCTTCAGCGAACGCGCGGCGACCACCTGCTCGGGGCTGCCCTCCCCCGCCACGACGCCCTCGAGCACCTGTCGGGCGAGCCGGTCCGTGAGATCGCCGTTCTCGACGAGCGCGATGAGCTCGCTGACGTGGATCGGCGACACGAGCGTGCCGGCGTCGACGCCCCGCGCGTTCGCGATGCGGAGGATCTCGCCGAGCCACCACTTGCGGGCCTGCGCCGGGGCGGCGCCCTTCGCGACGGTCGCCTCGAGCTCGGCCAGGACGCCCGCGTTCACGATGTCGCGGAACTCGCTGTCGGTGAAGCCGTAGTCGGCCTGGAGGCGCTTGCGGAACGCCACCGGCGACTCGGGCAGCGCGGCGCGCAGCTCCTCGATCAGCTCGGGCGACGGCTGGACCGGCAGCAGGTCCGGCTCGGGGAAGTACCGGTAGTCGTCGGCGTCGGACTTCGGCCGGCCCGCGCTCGTCGTCCCGGTGTCCTCGTGCCAGTGCCGCGTCTCCTGCACGATCGAGCCGCCGGCGGCGAGGATCGCTGCCTGCCGCTGGATCTCGTACCGCACCGCGCGCTCGACCGAGCGGAGGCTGTTCACGTTCTTCGTCTCGGTCCGCGTCCCGAGCCGCGCCTGGCCGCGCGGACGGATGGAGACGTTCGCGTCGCAGCGGAGGTTGCCCCGGTCCATCCGCGCCTCGGAGATGCCGAGCGAGCGCACGATGTCGCGGATCGTCGCCACGTACGCCTTGCCGATCTCGGGCGCCCGGTGCTCGGTGCCGTAGATCGGCTTCGTGACGATCTCGACCAGCGGCACCCCCGCACGGTTGTAGTCGACGAGCGAGTGGTCCGCACCCTGGATGCGGCCGGTGGAGCCGCCGACGTGCGTGAGCTTTCCGGCGTCTTCCTCCATGTGCGCGCGTTCGATCGGGACGGTCCACGTGACGCCGTCCTCCAGCTCAACCTCGACCGATCCCTCGAAGGCGATCGGCTCGTCGTACTGGCTGATCTGGTAGTTCTTCCCCAGGTCCGGGTAGAAGTAGTTCTTCCGCGCGAACCGGCTCGAAGGGGCGATCGAGCAGCCGAGCGCGAGGCCCAGCGAGATCGAGTAGCGGACGGCCTGCGCGTTCACGAGCGGCAGCGCGCCGGGCAGCCCCATGTCGACCGGGGCGACCATCGAGTTCGGCACCGACGAGTCGGCGCCGTGCGCAGCGGGATTCGGTGCCGCGGAGAACATCTTGGTGGCCGTCGACAGTTCGACGTGGACCTCGAATCCGAGCACCGGCTCGAACCGCTCGAGCGCCTCGTCGTAGTCCATGAGCACGTCCTTGGCAGACGCTCCGGCCATCAGCGGGTCCCTCCGTCCGGCTCGGTGCCGAAGCCCGGCACGGGCACCGGCCGGCCCAGCTCCGGCGCGCGCGACAGCAGCGGCGCGCCCCACTCGGCGTCCTGCAACGCCTCCAGGGTCGCCCCCACGCGGTACAGGCGTGCGTCCTCGCGCGCAGGCGCCATGATCTGCAGCCCGACCGGGAGGCCGTCCTCGGGTGCCAGGCCGATCGGGAGGCTCATGCCCGGCACGCCCGCGAGGTTCGCCGGGATCGTCGTCACGTCGTTCAGGTACATCGCCAGCGGATCGTCGACCTTCTCGCCGAACCGGAACGCGGTCGTCGGCGTCGACGGCGACACGAGCACGTCCGCCTGCTCGAACGCTGCCGTGAAGTCGCGCTGCACGAGCGTGCGGACCTGCTGCGCGCTGCCGTAGTACGCGTCGTAGTAGCCGGCCGAGAGCGCGTACGTACCGAGGATGATGCGGCGCTTCACCTCTGGGCCGAAGCCCCGCTCCCGGCTCACCGACATGACCTGCTCGGTGGTCGAGCGCCCGGGGTCGACCCGCAGGCCGAAGCGCACCGAATCGTACTTCGCGAGGTTGCTCGAGGCCTCCGCGGGGAGAATCAGGTAGTACGCGCTGATCGCGTACTCGAAGTGGGGCGCCTCGACCTCGACGATCTCCGCGCCGGCGGCGGCCATGCGCTCGAGCGACTCGGCGAACCGCGCGCGGACCCCCTCCTGGAAGCCCTCGCCGTTCAGCTGCTTGACGACACCGACCCGGACGCCGTCCAGGGATCCCTGCGCGGCCCCGCGGCGCGCGGCCTCGGCCATCGACGGCCACTCGTCCTTCAGGCTCGTCGCGTCGTTGGGGTCGTAGCCGCCGATGACGTCGTGGATCAGGCCGGCGTCGAGCACCGTGCGGCTGACCGGACCGACCTGGTCGAGGCTCGATGCGAGCGCGATGGCGCCGTAGCGGCTGACACCGCCGTAGGTCGGCTTCACACCGACCGAACCCGTGACGGAGGCGGGCTGCCGGATCGAGCCGCCGGTGTCGGAGCCGAGCGCGACGGGCGCCTCGAACGCTGCGACGGCCGCAGCGGACCCGCCGCCGGAGCCGCCGGGGATGCGGGTCAGGTCCCACGGGTTGCGGGTCGGACCGTAGGCCGAGTACTCGGTCGACGAGCCCATCGCGAACTCGTCCATGTTCGTCTTGCCGAGCGGGATCAGCCCTGCCGCGCGGAGGCGGGCGACCGGCGTCGCGTCGTAGGGCGGGATCCAGCCCTCGAGGATCTTCGATGCCGCGGTCGACGGCATGTCCGCGGTGCAGAGCACGTCCTTGATCGCGACCGGGACGCCCGCGAGCGGGCTCGGCGCCTCGCCGGCGGCTCGGAGCCGGTCGATCTCGGCCGCGCGGGCCATGGCCGCCTCGCCGGCGACGTGGAGGAACGCGTGGACGTCCGGCTCGACCTCTGCGATGCGATCGAGGTGGGCTCGCGTCGCCTCGACGCTCGAGACGTCGCCGGCGGCGAGGTGGCCCGCGAGCTCCGCGGCGGTCCAGTGGATGAGGTCGCTCACTACTGCTCCTCGCCGAGGATCGCGGGGACCCGGAATCGGCCGTCGAACGCATCCGGTGCTCCGGAGAGGACCTGCTGCTGGGTCAGGACCGCTCCGACCTCGTCGGCGCGGAGCACGTTGACGAGCGGCAGGGGATGGCTCGTCGCCGGGACGTCGGGCGTCGCGACCTCCTGCACCTTGCGGACCGAGTCGACGATCTGGTTCAGCTCGCCTGCGAGGTGCTCGATCTCGCCGGGTTCGAGGGCGATGCGAGCGAGCCCCGCGAGGTGCTGGACGTCGGCGACGGTGATCTCTGCAGACGCGTCGGGCATGGCTTCGAGTCTATTGGGCGGTGCACGTCTCCTCCCGTGCCCCCTCCCGGGTCTCCCACCCGACCGGCCGACCTCGGCCTTGCCTCGAACCGGGGCCGACACGCCGTCGGGGCCCCCGATTCCCGGCAAGGCTGCGGTGCAGGGATCAGTCGGCGACCGCGGCGGGGCCGCCCTCCAGGAGGCGTCGGAAGCCGTCCGCGTCGAGCTGCGGGGTGCCGAGCGCCTCCGCCTTCGTCAGCTTGCTGGCGCCCGGGTTCAGCCCGATCACGACGAACGCGGTCTTCTTCGAGACGCTGGCGGCGGCCTTGCCGCCGGCTGCGAGGATCGCCTCCTCGGCCTCCTCGCGCGTGAAGCCTTCGACCGTGCCCGTGACGACCACCGACAGGCCGGCGAGCGGCCCGGCCGGCGCGCTCGGCGCCGCCTGCGGCCCTGGATGCCCGGGCGTCTCGAGCTGCACGCCGGCCGCGACCCAGCGGTCGACGATCTCCGTGTGCCAGTCGACGGCGAACCAGTCGATCAGTGCATCGGCGATGATCGGCCCGACGCCGTCGACGGCGGCGAGCTCGTCGCGCGACGCAGCCCGGATGGCGTCGAGCGAGCCGAAGTGCGCCGCCAGCGCACGAGCCGCGACCGGCCCGACGTGGCGGATCGACAGCGCGACGAGGTAGCGCCAGAGCTCCTTGCGCCTGGCGAGCTCGAGGTTGGCGAGCAGCTCCTCCGCCTGCTTCGAGGGGAAGCGGGCATCCGCGTCGAGCGGCGTCCCTGCCTCCCGCGCAGCCCGGCGCTCCTCCGCGTTCGCGTTGCGCTGGAACGGCGCGAGCCGCTTCTCGGAGCCGTCCTCGTTCAGCCGGGGCATGCCCGTCTCGGGGTCGCGTGGCACGACGCGGATCGGCAGCAGGTCGTCCATCGTCAGGTCGAACAGCCCGGCCTCGGTGACGAGCGGCGGCGTCTCGGGCACGGAGGGCTGGGTCAGCGCGGCAGCCGTCACCTCGCCGAGCGCCTCGATGTCGAGCGCGCCGCGGGAGCCGATGTGCTCCACCCGCCCCCGCACCTGCGCCGGGCAGCTGCGGGCGTTGGGGCAGCGGAGGTCGACGTCGCCCTCCTTCGCGGGTTTGAGCGCCGTGCCGCACTCGGGGCAGCACGCGGGCATCACGAAGGCGCGCTCGGTCCCGTCGCGCAGCTCGACGACCGGGCCGAGCACCTCCGGGATCACGTCGCCGGCCTTGCGGAGCACGACGGTGTCGCCGATCAGGACGCCCTTCTCCTTCACCACGTCCTGGTTGTGCAGCGTCGCCTGCCGCACCTCGGAGCCCGCGACCAGGGCCTTCGCCATCACCGCGAACGGGGTCGCCCGTCCAGTGCGCCCGATGGAGACCACGATGTCGAGCAGCTTCGTGCGCACCTCCTCGGGCGGGTACTTGAACGCGGTGGCCCACCGCGGCGAGTGGCTCGTGGCGCCGAGCGCGACGTGCAGGTCGAGGTCGTCGACCTTGATGACGATGCCGTCGATCTGGTGCTCGACGGAGGCGCGCTCGCGGCCGTACCGCTCGATGAACCCCCAGACCTCCTCGACGGTGTCGAACACGCGGTAATGGCTGGACGTCGGCAGGCCCCACTCCGCGAGCAGCTCGTAGACCTGGCTCTGGCTCGTGACCGGAGCGGTGCGCTCGATCTGCTCGACGGGCCACGCGCCGATACCGTGCACGAGCATCCGGAGCCCGCGGATCCGTGCCTCCATCAGGGCGAGCCGCTCGACGCTCCTGCCCTCCGATTTCTGCCGGAGGGACCCGGAGGCCGCGTTCCTGGGGTTCGCGAAGAGCCGCTCCCCCGCCGCGGCCTGCCGGGCGTTCAGCTCGTCGAAGTTCGCGACCGGGAAGAAGATCTCCCCCCGCACCTCGACGAGGTCGGGGTGCGGGCCGCCGCTGAGCCGCAGCGGGATCGTGCCCATGATGCGGACGTTCGGCGTGACGTCCTCGCCGGTCACGCCGTCGCCACGCGTCGCGGCGGAGGTGAGCACGCCGCGCTCGTACCGGAGGTTGATCGCGAGCCCGTCGATCTTCAGCTCGCTCAGCCACCGCACGGGCCGCTCGGGCGCGAGCTTCCCGGCGTCGCGCTGCACCTTCTCCGCCCACGCCTCGAGCTCGGAGCGGCTGAACACGTTGTCCAGCGACAGCATCGGCTCCCGGTGCACGACCGGGTCGAAGAGCCTCGTCTCGGGCGCACCGCCGACGGTCTGCGTGGGGCTGTCCGGCCGCAGCAGTTCGGGGTGCTCCTCCTCGAGCGCCTGCAGGCGGCGCATCAGCCGGTCGTACTCCTCGTCGGACGCGGTCGACTGGTCCTGCTCGTAGTACTCGTGCCGCAGCCGGTCGATGCGCGCCGTGAGCTGCGCGACCTCCTCGAGTGCCGACCCGTCGAGTGCCGACTCCTCATGGGCAGCGGCCACCGTCTCGCTCATCCGGCGAGCATAGAGGCGCCCACCGACAGCGCGCCCGGTGGGGAAACCGCCCTCCGATCAGGCGACAGACGCCGCGGAGACCGTGCGATCGACGGTGATCTGCCCGAGCACGCGGGTGCCCTCGTAGAGCACCGCGCTCTGCCCCGGCGCGAGGCCGATGATCGGCTCGTCGGGTCGCACCACGAGCTCCGGGCCCTCGAACGCGGCGAGCGCCGGCACCGGGTCGGCGTGCGCGCGCACCTGCACGTCGCAGCGGAACTCGGGCCGCTCCGGTCGCGAGCCGGCCCACGACATCCGGGAACCGGCGAGCGCGCCGATCGCGAGCGCCTCCTTCGGCCCGACCACCACGGTGTTCGTCGCGGGCTTCACCTCGAGCACGAACCGGGGGCGCCCGTCGGGAGCCGGCCGCGTCAGCGAGAGGCCGCGGCGCTGCCCCACCGTGTAGGCGAGGGCGCCCTCGTGGCTGCCGAGCTCGGTGCCGTCCCGGTCGACGACGGGACCTGTGGCGCTGCCGAGCCGCTCCGCGAGCCAACCGCGGGTGTCGCCGTCGGGGATGAAGCAGATGTCGTGGCTGTCCGGCTTGCTCGCGACGCGGAACCCGCGCTCCGCCGCCTCGGCCCGCACGATCGCCTTCGACGGGGTCTCCCCCAGCGGGAACATCGCGTGTGCGAGCTGCTCCCCCGTCAGCACGCCGAGCACGTAGGACTGGTCCTTGGCCTCGTCGGAGGCGCGGTGCAGCTGGCGGCGCCCGCGCCCGTCGGTGCGCACGACGGCGTAGTGCCCGGTGCACACCGCGTCGAAGCCGAGCGCGACCGCGCGATCGAGCAACGCCGCGAACTTGATCCGTTCGTTGCAGCGCAGGCAGGGGTTGGGCGTGCGCCCGGCGGCGTACTCGGCGACGAAGTCGTCGACGACCTCCTCGGCGAACCGTTCGCTGAAGTCCCAGACGTAGAACGGGATCCCGATGCGGTCCGCGACGCGACGGGCGTCCATCGCGTCCTCGATCGTGCAGCAGCCGCGCGAGCCCGTGCGGAGGGTGCCGGCGTTGCGGTTGAGGGCGAGGTGCACGCCGGTGACGTCGTGACCGGCGTCGACGGCCCGTGCCGCGGCCACGGCGGAGTCGACCCCGCCGCTCATCGCCGCCAGCACCTTCACGCCGACCAGGCTAGGCGCCACTTCCCGAGGATCGGGCCCGGACGGCGACCGGCCGCCGGGAGCCGTACCGGGCCGGATGCGGCCGGGCGCGCCGGCGGTCGGGCGGGAGGGTCAGCGCGCCTGACGGCCCTTGCGCAGGGCGGGCGCGAGCGACGGCAGCGCCGCCAGGAGGGCGTCGACGTCCGCGTCCGTCGACGAGTGGCCGAACGTGATCCGGAGCGCGCCGCGCGCCTCCTCCTCCGTCAGCCCCATCGCCAGCAGCACGGGCGACAGCCGGGTCACGCCCGCGAGGCAGGCGGAGCCGGTGCTGACGGAGACCCCGGCCGAGTCGAGCAGGAGGAGGAGGGATTCCCCGTCCGCGCCGCGGACGGTCACGTGGATGCTGCCCGGCAGGCGCCCCTCCCCGGGCGGGGCGCCCCGGAGGGTCGCATCGGGCAGCGCGGCGAGCAGCCCGGCCAGCGCCCGGTCCCGGAGGGCGGTCAGCCGCCCCGCCTCAGCGGCGATCGCGGCGACCGCCTCCTCCGCCGCGACGGCGAACGCGATCGCCAGCGCTGCGGACGGGGTGCCGGACCGCATCCCGCGTTCCTGGCCGCCGCCGTGGAGCAGCGGTGTCAGCGGAGCGGTCCGGTTCGCGAGGAGCGCCCCGATCCCGGCCGGACCGCCGATCTTGACGGCCGACACGCTCATCAGGTCCGCGCCGGAGTCGTCGAACCGGGTCGGCACCGAGCCGAACGCGGCGACGGCGTCGACGTGGATCGGCACCCCGGCTGCCCGGGCGGCCGCGGTCAGGGCCGGGACGTCGTTGCGGGTACCGACCTCGTTGTTGGCCGACAGCACCGTGACCAGCGATGCGTCGGGCTCCCCTGCGAGCGCTCCGGCGAGCACACCCGGATCGAGCCGCGCATCAGCGTCGACGGGCAGCTGCACGACCCGGGCGCCCTCCCTGGCGACCGCCTCCGCCGCTTCGACGGTCGCAGCGTGCTCGCCGCCCGGCAGGAGGAGCGCACCGCGACGGGCGCGCCAGCCGCCGACGACCGCGAGGTTCACCGCCTCCGTGCCGCCGGAGGTGAACAGCACCTCGACCGGGTCGCAGCCCGCGGCCGCGGCGAGCCGCTCGCGCGCCTCCTCGAGCAGCGCTCGGGCCGCCTGCCCGTGGCGGTGCACCGATGAGGGGTTCCCGACCGCACCCAGCGCGTCCGCGAGGGCCGCGGCGGCCGCCGGGCGGAGGGTCGTCCCCGCGGCGTGGTCGAGGTAGGCGGGCATCGCGTCATTAGGGTAGGCGCGTGCAGGCCGAGCCCCTCGCGAGTGACCGGTTCCGCGACCTGGGGGTCCGAGTGGACCCGGACGGCGGCACGCTGCGCGTCGCGAGCGAGACCGCGACGAGCATGGAGCTCTGCCTCCTCTCCGAACGCGACCCCTCCTGGGTGGAACGGACCGTGCGGATGAAACGCGGCGACGACGGGATCTGGAGCGGCCGGTCGGCCCTGCTCACCCCGGGTCGGCGGTACGCCGTCAAGGTCGGCGGCCCGGACGGCCCGCGGCACGCCTTCGACCGCTCCCGCCCGCTGCTCGACCCCTACGCCCGCGGGATCCTGCGGATCGACCAGGACTCGTGGCGCAGCGTCGTCGTCCGGGACGCGTTCGACTGGGGGGACGTGCGCAAGCCCAGCACGCCGCTCGCGGAGAGCGTCGTCTACGAGGCGCACACGAAGGGGCTGACGAGGCAGCTGCGATCCGTGCCGCGCGCGCTCCGCGGCACCTACGCGGGCGTCGCGCACGAGTCGACCGTCCGCTACCTGAAGGACCTCGGCGTCACGGCGATCGAGCTGCTGCCCGTGCACCAGTCCGCGAGCGAGCGGCGCCTGATGAAGCAGGGCCTCGTGAACTACTGGGGCTACAACACCGTCGGCTTCTTCGCCCCGCACGCCCAGTACGCCTCCCTCACCGCGCAGTCGGCGGGCCCGCAGCAGGTGCTCGACGAGTTCAAGGGGATGGTGAAGCACCTGCACGCCGCCGGCATCGAGGTGTGGCTCGACGTCGTGTACAACCACACCGCGGAGGAGGGGCCGTCCGGCCCCGTGCAGTGCTTCCGCGGCATCGACAACAGCACCTACTACCGGCAGGACGAGGGGCGGTACATCGACACGACGGGCTGCGGCAACAGCCTCGACTGCTCCCACGAGCAGGTGCGCCGCCTCATCCACGACTCGGTGCGCTACTGGGCCGAGGAGGTGCAGATCGACGGCTTCCGCTTCGACCTCGCGGTCACGCTCGGGCGCGACGAGCACGTCACCTACACGCCCGACGCGCCCCTGATCCAGGAGCTGCTCGCCGACCCGCGGCTCGCCGACGTCAAGCTCATCGCCGAGCCGTGGGACGTCGGCCTCGGCGGCTGGCAGACGGGCGGCTTCCCCGCCGGCTGGTCGGAGTGGAACGACCGGTACCGCGACACCGTGCGGGACTTCTGGCTCACCGACACGGTCGTGACCCGCAACGGCGGGCTCGCGCGGACCGGGATCGGCGCGCTGGCGAACGAGCTGTCCGGCTCGGCATGGCACTTCTCCCCCGAGCGAGGTCCACTCGCCAGCGTCAACTTCATCACCGCCCACGACGGGTTCACGCTCACCGATCTCACCTCGTACAACGCGAAGCACAACCTCGGCAACGGCGAGTCGAACCGCGACGGCACGGACAACAACCGGTCCTTCAACTTCGGCGTCGAAGGGCCGACGCGGGTCGAACGCGTGCTCGCCGACCGGCGCCGGGCGATGCGGAACCTGCTCGGCACCCTGCTGCTCTCCGCCGGTGTGCCGATGCTGCTCGCGGGCGACGAGCTCGGCCGCACGCAGCGGGGCAACAACAACGCCTACTGCCAGGACGCCCCGCTCACCTGGATCAACTGGAACCTCGCCGACTGGCAGGAGGAGCTCCAGGACGTGGTGCGGCGGCTGATCCGCATCCGACGAGAGCACCCGGCGCTGCGTCCGACGCGGTTCGCGGACGAGACGAGCGAACACGCCATGCACTGGTTCACCGCCGACGGGCTGCCCATGCACGAGGCGGCCTGGACCGCGCCGGAGAACCGGACCCTCCAGCACCTGGCGGAGGCGCCCGGCGACACGACCCTGCTCGTGGTGCACGGCGATGTGACGACGATGCGCGCCGCCCTGCCCGAGCATCCGGGGATCAGGGACTACGAGCTGCTGTGGACGAGCGCGGACGACTCGGTCTCCGGCCTCCACTCGCTGCCGGGCGAGCACATCCACATCGACGGCCCGACCCTGCTCCTCTACTCCGGCACCTGAGCCCAGGCGCAGGAGCACCACAGCAGGAATTCCCGCGCGCGAAAGCAGGAGGAATGCGCTTCAGCAGGATCGAATCGCCCGATTCATCCTGCTGAAGCGGATGCTTCCTGCTCTCGTGCTCGGGACCACTGCCGCGAACCGGAGCAGCACGGCGATGTGCTCAGTGCGCGACCGCGACCAGGCCCATCTCCGCCGGGTTCGCGAGGTACACGTTCTTCGGCACGACGCGGACGTTGTAGCCGAACGACCCGGGCCGGGTCAGCGTCACCGTGCCCGCGAAGGTGCGCGAGCCGTCGAGCACGATCGGCCCGGTGGACGCCGTCGAGTCCTCCGCGAGCGGCTCGAGCTCGACCGTGGCCGTGTTGACCAGGTCGTCGCCCTCGCGGGAGGTGCCGTAGACGACCTCCACGGCGACGTCCTCCGGCTTCAGCGAGCCGAGCTGCACCTGCGCGCGCACGTGCAGCCGATCGCCGACCTGCGGGACGGGAGCGAGGCCGCCGGACTCGACGTGCACGACCGACACCTCGTTCCAGGCCGAGGAGATCTCGCCCTTCCAGGCGGCGAGCTCGCGGCCTCCCGCGAAGTCGCCGGCGCTGATCGCCTCCGCCGCCTCCGCCGCCGGCATGTAGAGGCGCTGCACGTACTCGCGGACCATGCGGTCGGCCGACAGCTCGGGCGAGAGCGTCGCCAGCGTGTGCCGCACGTTCGCCATCCACCTGGTCGGGACGCCGGCGGCGTCGCGCCGGTAGAAGCGCGGCGCGATCTGGTTCTCGATCAGGTCGTACAGGCTCTCCGCCTCGAGCTTGTCGCGTTCAGCGGCGTCGCCTGCGGCGTCCGCCGAAGGGATCGCCCAGCCGTCCTCGCCGTCGTAGTACTCGTTCCACCAGCCGTCGAGGATCGACAGGTTCAGCACGCCGTTCAGGGCCGCCTTCATCCCCGACGTGCCGCACGCCTCCAAGGGGCGCAGCGGGTTGTTCAGCCAGATGTCCGTGCCGGGGTACAGCACCTGCGCCATCGCGATGTCGTAGTTGGGGAGGAACACGATGCGGCGACGCAGCTCGGGGTCCTGCGTGAACCGGACCAGCTTCTGGATGAGCCGCTTGCCCTCGTCGTCGGCCGGGTGCGACTTGCCCGCGATCACGATCTGGATCGGCCGCTTCTTGTGGGTCAGCAGCGCGGTGAGCCGCGCCTCGTCCTCGAGCATGAGCGTGAGGCGCTTGTAGGTCGGCACGCGGCGGGCGAACCCGATGGTGAGGACGTCCGGGTCCAGCAGGTCCTGGAACCAGGCCGGTGCGGAGGCGCCGGGGTTCTCCTCGTGCCACGCCGCGGTCACGCGCCGGCGGGCGTCCGCGACGAGGTTGGCGCGCATGCGGTTCCGCACCGCCCACAGGTCGGCGTCGCTGACGCCCTTGCCCGCCCAGTCGGCGGCGGTCGTGTCCGAGGTGCCGAGCTTCTCCTCCGAGAGCGCGAGCAGCAGCGGGTCCGTCCACGTCGGCGCGTGCACCCCGTTCGTGACCGAGGTGATCGGCACGTCGGAGGCGTCGAACCCGGGCCAGAGGCCGTTGAACATGCCCCGGCTGACCTCGCCGTGCAGCTGCGAGACGCCGTTGGCGTGCTGACCGAGGCGCAGCCCCATCACGGCCATGTTGAACACGTCGCCGGAGCCGCCCGGGTAGTTCTCGCCGCCGAGTGCGAGCACCTCCCACACGTCCACGCCCGGCAGCAGGTCGCCGGAGAAGTACTGCTGCATCAGCCCACGGTCGAACCGGTCGATCCCCGCCGGGACCGGGGTGTGGGTCGTGAAGACCGTGCCGGCGCGCACCACCTGCAGCGCCTCGGCGAAGGTCAGGCCGCCGTGGATGAGCGTCGAGATCCGCTCGAGGCCCTGGAAGCCGGCGTGGCCCTCGTTGGTGTGGAAGACCTCGGCCTCCGGCCGGCCGGTCAGCTCGGTCCAGATGCGCAGCGCCCGGACGCCGCCGATGCCGAGCAGGATCTCCTGCAGGAGCCGATGCTCGCCGCCGCCGCCGTACAGGCGGTCGGTGACGTCGCGGAGGGCGTCCTCGTTCTCGGGGATGTCCGTATCGAGCAGCAGCAGCGTCACGCGACCGACGGCGACCTGCCAGATCCGCGCGTGCAGCGTGCGCCCGAACGGCAGGGCGAGGGAGACGAGCGCGGGAGCGCCGTCCGCGTGCCTGGTGAGCGTCAGCGGCAGGCCGTCCGGGTCGAGGACCGGGTACGCCTCCTGCTGCCAGCCGTCGGCGGAGATCGACTGCTTGAAGTAGCCGGCGCGATAGAAGAGGCCGATGCCGGTGAGCGGCAGCCCCAGGTCGGAGGCGCTCTTCAGATGGTCGCCGGCCAGGATGCCGAGGCCTCCCGAGTACTGCGGAAGTGCCGCCGCGATGCCGAACTCCGGCGAGAAGTACGCGATGTGCGCGGGCGCCTCGGCGAGCGTCTGGTACCAGCGCGGCTCGCTGCAGTAGGTGGTGAGGTCGTCGCGCAGCGCGTTCGCCCGGGCCACGAAGGCGTCGTCCGCGGCGAGCGCCTCGATGCGCACGGGGCTGACGGCGCCGAGCAGCGCGACGGGATCGGACGAGCCCGACGCCCAGATCTCCGGGTCGATCTCCTCGAACAGCTGCCTCGTCGGCTCGTGCCACGACCAGCGGAGGTTCGCGGCGAGCTCGTCCAGGGCCGACAGGGACGTCGGCAGGACGGTTCGGACGGTGAAGCGGCGGATGGCTTTCACTTGCGGGACGGCTCCTCGACCTCGGTGGCTCGGTCAGATTACGGCGTCCGGGTCGCACCGATGCAAACGCTTACGGCGACGTGCTGCGCTCCCCGGATCCACCCATACGGCTTCCAATCGGTTCTCGTAGGGTGTGCACGTGGCTGACACCCAGGCAGCGAATACCGGCCGATCCGCGACGCGGGCGACGGGGAGCGGTACGCGCGCAGGGCAGGGCCGCAAGAGCGCGCGCCAGGCGGACCGCTGGCGCCCCGTCCTCGGCCGGATCCCCATCCTCGATCTGTCGCCGCAGCAGCCGGACGACCTCTGGCCGGCCAAGTCGTTCGCCGGCGAGGTGGTGCCGTTCTCGGCGACCGTCTTCAAGGAGGGCCACGACGTGATCGACGCCGCCGTGGTGCTGACGGCGCCGTCCGGTCGCACGGTCCGGCGCCCCATGGTGCAGGTCAACCCGGGGCTCGGCCGCTGGACCGCGTCGGTGCAGGTGGACGAGGTCGGCTCGTGGACGTGGCACGTCGACGCCTGGCTCGACGACTGGGGCACCTGGCTGCACGACGCCGGGATCAAGATCCCCGCCGGCATCGACGTCGACCTCATGTTCGAGGAGGCGGCCCGGCTGCTCGAGCGCGCCGCGGAGGACGCCGGGCGCGGCGACGAGGCGCCAGCCCTGTTCCGCCACACGGCCGCCTCGCTGCGGGAGAGCGACACCGACGCGGGCACCCGATGGAGCATCGTCACCGAGGGGCGGGTGGCCGACGCCATCGCGCTCGCCCCGATCTCGAGCCTCGTCACCTCCGGCCCGACCCGCACGCTGCGCGTCGAGCGCCTGCGTGCAGGCTACGGCTCCTGGTACGAGTTCTTCCCCCGCTCCGAGGGCGCCGTCCGCCACGACGACGGCTCCTGGACCTCCGGCACGTTCCGCAGCGCCGCGCAGCGGCTGCCCGCGATCGCCGAGATGGGCTTCGACGTCGTGTACATCCCGCCGGTGAACCCGATCGGGCGGACCAACCGCAAGGGACCGAACAACACCCTCACCGCGGGGCCGAACGACCCGGGCTCGCCCTACGGCATCGGCTCGGAGGCGGGCGGCCACGACGCCATCCACCCGGATCTCGGCACGGAGCAGGACTTCCTCGACTTCCTCGAGGCCGCCGGGCGGCTGCACCTGGAGATCGCGCTCGACATCGCGCTGCAGGCCTCCCCCGACCACCCGTGGGTCACCTCGCACCCCGAGTTCTTCACGACCCTCGCCGACGGCACGATCGCCTACGCCGAGAACCCGCCGAAGAAGTACCAGGACATCTACCCGCTGAACTTCGACAACGATCCGGAGGGGTCGTACGCCGAGATGCGCCGCGTCTTCCAGACCTGGATCGACCGAGGCGTGCACATCTTCCGGATCGACAACCCGCACACCAAGCCCCTCGGGTTCTGGGAGCGGCTCATCCACGACGTGAACGCGGCGCACCCCGACGTGATCTTCCTGGCGGAGGCGTTCACGAAGCCGCCGATGATGCGAGGGCTGGCGAAGGTCGGCTTCCAGCAGAGCTACACGTACTTCACCTGGCGCAACACGAAGCGGGATCTCACCGACTACCTGATCGAGCTGTCGCAGGAGACGGCCGACTACATGCGGCCGAACTTCTTCGTGAACACCCACGACATCCTGACCCCCTACCTGCAGTTCGGGGGGACGGCCGCGTACAAGATCCGCGCGGCGATCGCGGCGACCGCGGTACCGACGTGGGGGGTGTACTCGGGCTACGAGCTCGTCGAGAACGTCGCCCGCCCGGGTTCCGAGGAGAACATCGACAACGAGAAGTACGAGTACCGGCCGCGGGACTGGGCGAAGGCCGCGATGCTCGGCACGACGCTCGCGCCGTACCTCGCGCGCTTGAACGGGATCCGCCGGCATCACCCGGCGCTCGGCCAGCTTCGGAACATCCACTTCCACTGGGCCGAGTCCGACGACGTCCTCGCCTTCTCGAAGCACCTCGACGCCGAGTTCACCGGCACCGGCTCGTCGGACACGATCATCGTCGTCGCCAACCTCGACCCGCACGGGCTGCGCGAGACCGTCGTGCACCTGGACCTGCCGCAGATCGGTCGCCTGCCCGGCGACACGTTCACCGTCCGGGACCTCATCTCCGGCGCTCAGTGGGAGTGGGGCTCCGACGACTTCGTCCGCCTCGACCCCTACGCGGAGCCGGTCCACATCCTCAGCGTCGAGGAGAGATGACCGTGCCTCCGGCTCGGAGCGACGCGACCCCCAGGAGGTTCGCCACCATGCCCAAGAAGACCGAAGCCGCATCCGCGGCTCCCGCGGACGCGACCCCCGTCGCGCCCGTGCCCGCCGACGACGTGCTGGCGCACCTCGCCGACGGCACCCATTCCGGCCCGCACTCGGTGCTGGGGCAGCATCCGGTCGAGGGCGTCGACGCCGTCGTGATCCGCGTGCTGCGCCCGCTGGCACGCGAGGTCGTCGCGGTGCTCGCCTCGGGTGCGCGCGTCGAGCTCGGCCACATCGGCTGGGGCGTCTGGCAGGGCGTCTCCATCGCGGGGTTCCAGGACTACGTCCTCGAGACCGTCTACGAGGACGACTCGACCTGGACCGCCGACGATCCCTACCGGTACCTGCCGAGCGTCGGCGACGTCGACCTGCACCTGTTCGGGGAGGGCCGGCACGAGCGGCTGTGGGAGATGCTGGGCGCGCACCACCGCGAGCTGCACGGCGTGGATCGCAGCGCCTGGGGCACCTCGTTCTCGGTGTGGGCGCCGCACGCGCAGGCCGTTCGGGTCATCGGCGACTTCAACTCCTGGGACGGGCGCCTCTACGCGATGCGCCGCCTCGACGCCACCGGCGTCTGGGAGCTCTTCATCCCCGGCCTCGATCCGTACAACGCCTACAAGTTCGAGATCCTCACGCGCGCCGGCGAGTGGATCGAGAAGGCGGACCCGATGGCTCGGCACGCCGAGCAGGCCCCGGCGACCGCGAGCGTGGTCACCGAGAGCTCCTACCGCTGGGGCGACTCGGGGTGGATGAGCGCGCGAGCGGCGAGCAACCCGATCGAGCAGCCGATCAGCGTCTACGAGATGCACTTCGGCTCGTGGCGGCAGGGGCTCGGCTACCGGGACGCCGCCGATCAGCTGATCGACTACCTGCACGAGACGGGCTACACCCACGTCGAGTTCCTCCCGCTCGCCGAGCACCCCTACGAGCCGTCATGGGGCTACCAGGTCACGGGCTACTACGCCCCCACCTCCCGCTTCGGGCACCCCGACGACCTGAAGTACCTGATCGACCGCCTGCATCAGGCGCGCATCGGCGTGTACATGGACTGGGTCCCCGGCCACTTCCCGAAGGACGCCTTCGCGCTCGCGAAGTTCGACGGGGAGGCGCTCTACGAGCACAGCGACCCGCGGCTCGGCGAGCACATGGACTGGGGCACGCTCATCCCGAACTTCGGGGACAGCCAGGTGCGGAACTTCCTCGTCGCCAACGCGCTGTACTGGCTCGACGAGTTCCACGTCGACGGCCTGCGCGTCGATGCGGTCGCCTCCATGCTGTACCTCGACTACTCCCGCAACGAGGGCGAATGGGTGCCGAACCGGTACGGCGGGCGGGAGAACCTCGAGGCCATCGGGTTCCTGCAGGAGACGACGGCCACCGCCTACAAGCTGCACCCCGGCGTCCTGATGATGGCCGAGGAGTCGACCAGCTGGGGCGGTGTGACGCACCCCACCGACCACGGCGGGCTCGGCTTCGGGCTCAAGTGGAACATGGGCTGGATGAACGACTCGCTGCGGTACATCGCGAACGACCCGATGTGGCGCAGCTACCACCAGAACGAGCTGACGTTCTCGTTCGTGTACGCGTTCAGCGAGAACTTCATCCTCCCGATCAGCCACGACGAGGTCGTGCACGGCAAGGGATCGCTGATCGGCAAGATGCCGGGCGACCCGTGGCAGCAGATCGCGAACGTGCGCGCCTACCTCGCGTTCCAGTGGGCGCACCCGGGCAAGCAGCTGCTCTTCATGGGCCAGGAGTTCGGGCAGCGCAGCGAATGGAGCCAGGAGCGCGGACTCGACTGGTGGATCCTCGACCAGCCGGCGCACCGGTCCCTGCTCGGCTACGTCGGCCAGCTCAACCGGGTGTACCGGGACAACCCCGCGTTCTGGCAGCAGGACACCTCGGCCGCCGGGTTCAGCTGGATCGACGGCGCGGACGCCGCGAACAGCGTGGTCGCCTTCCTCCGCTGGGACCGGGACGGCAACCCGATCGCGTGCATCTTCAACTTCTCCGGCCGCCCCGTGGGCGACTACCGGATCGGGTTGCCCTTCGCCGGCACGTGGGAGGAGCTGCTGAACAGCGACGCCGGGGAGTTCGGCGGCTCCGGGGTCGGCAACTACGGCTCCGCGGTCGCCGAGGCGGAGCCCTCTCACGGCCAGCCGGCGTCGGTGGTCCTGACCCTTCCGCCGCTCGGCGCGCTGTTCCTCAAGCCCAAGGCGCACCGCTAGACCGGCGTCGTCGCGGAGGCCGTGCACCCCGAACTGGGGTCCGCAGACCGGGGGACACGGCTTGTCCCCCGGCGGCCGACAGGAATACCTTCGGATCACCCGCTCGGCGAACCGGCTGCTCCCCCGCAGCACGACACGAACACGAAGGCGGAGCCGCCCCACGGCTCCTCCGGTCACCCGGCTCCACCGGGCGATCAGCAGCACCCCAGCTCAGCCCCTCCCCCACCCGGACCGGTGAGTCCAGCGCCCCCGCGCCGACGACGACCCACCAGTCCTCCCGGACCGACGTGCACCCGAAACGCCGCCGGCCCCGGTCCGACCCCCACAAGGACCATGACCGCCTCCTCCGTCACCCTCCAGACGACCACCGCGAGCCGTACCCGGGCCGAGATGCGCTGGTCGCGGCGCCTCGCGCTGCAGCTCGCCACGACCGACACCCTGATCGTCGCGGCGACCGTGCTCGTCGGGCATCTCCTGCTGTTCGGTTCGGTCGGGCCGGTGTCGCACCAGCAGGAGTACGCCGCCGCGCTGCCGTATCCGGTCGTGTCGCTCGCGCTGGCGGTGCTGTGGATCGCCGCGCTCGCGGTCGTCGACTCGCGCGACGAGGACGAGATCGGCACGGGGACCACGGAGTACCGCCGCGTCATCCGTGCCGGTGTCGCGACGCTCGTCATCACGATCGTGCTGGGCTTCTTCCTCGGCATCGACCTGTCCCGCGTCTGGGCCGGCGCCGTCGTGCCGGTCGGCACGGTGCTGCTGGTCGCCGGCCGGTGGCTGTGGCGTCGTCACCTCATGACCCGCCGCGCCGCAGGCCTCGACTCGCACCGCGTCGTCCTGCTCGGCTCGACCGAGACCGTCGTGCGGACCGCGCTCGATCTCGCCCGCCAGCCGGGCCACGGCTATCGCGTGGTGGGCGTCGCGCTCACCGACGGCCCGTCGGAGGGCACCATCGCCGACCTGCGCATCGTCGGCGGCGTCGACGACGTCCCGGACGCGCTCCGAACCCTCGACGCCGACACCGTGATGGCGACGAGCAGCGACCACCTGCCGGCCGACCGCATCCGCGACCTCGCCTGGCATCTCGAGCCCCAGCAGCACCTGGTCGTCGCCCCGAGCCTCACGGACGTCGGAGGCTCGCGAATCCACCTCCGCCCGGTCGCCGGCCTGCCCTTGATCCACGTCGAGACGCCGCATCAGGCCGGCCTCGGTCGCCTGGCCAAGCGCCTGTTCGACATCGCCGCCTCCGCGGCCGCGCTCGTCGTGCTCGCACCCGTGCTCGCGGTCATCGCCCTGCTCGTGCACCGGGACAGCGCCGGCGGCGTGATCTACCGCCAGGAGCGGGTCGGCCGTGACGGCGAGCCCTTCTCCATCCTGAAGTTCCGCTCGATGGCCGCCGACGCCGATGTGCGCCGCGCGGAGCTGACCGCGGATCACGGCAAGGGCCTGTTCAAGATGGCGGACGACCCGCGCATCACTCGAGTCGGCCATGTCCTGCGCCGCTACTCGCTCGACGAGCTGCCCCAGCTCGTGAACGTGCTCCGCGGCGACATGAGCCTCGTCGGCCCGCGCCCCGCCCTCCCCTCGGAGGTGTCCGAGTACGACCGCCGCGAGCTGCGCCGCCTCGCCGTCACGCCCGGTCTCTCGGGCCTGTGGCAGGTCAGCGGCCGGTCCGATCTCGACTGGGCCGACGGCATCCGTCTCGATCTCTACTACGTCGAGAACTGGTCGATGACCCAGGACCTCCAGATCCTGTGGCGCACCGCCAAGGCCGTGGTCAGCTCGTCGGGCGCCTACTGACAGGGATCGCGGGCTGCGGGCCAGCGATCAGCCGACCGCCGGAGGCCTCCGCCCGTCGACTCAGCTTCCCGTCGACTCAGTAGAGGAGGGTGGCGAGCCTGCGCCGCGCGGCCGCCACGCGGGGGTCGTCGGCGCCGGTGAGCGCGAAGTAGTCGAGCAGCCGGGTCCGGATGGCGGTGCGGTCGTCGCCGACCGCGACTGCGAACGCGTCGAGCAGACGGTCGAACGCGTCGTCGACGTGGCCGCCCGCGACATCCAGGTCCGCGACCTGGAGCGCGGCGACGACGTCCTTCGGGTCGGAGGCGGCCGCCGCGCGGACGTCGTCGGGGATCGTGCGCAATCGGTCGAGCAGCTCGACCTGGGCGAGCGCGGCGACCGCCGCGGCGTCGCGGGGGTCCTGCGCGATCGCGAGACGGAACAGCCTGGCGGCCTCCGCATAGTCCTGCTGGTCGATGGCGGCGTACGCCTCGACGTGCAGCGGCGGCAGCGGCTCGGGCTCCGGCTCGGCTGGCCCTGCTCCGGCGTCCGCCTCGACGCCGGGCACGGTCCCGGTCACGCCGTTCTGCTCGGCGAGCTCCAGCACCTGCTCGAACAGCGGGACCATCCGGTCCTCGGGCAGCGTGCCGGCGAAGAGGGGGACGGGGCTGCCGGCGATGAGGGCGACGACGGTCGGGATGGACTGCGCCTGGAACGCCGCAGTCACCTGCGGGCTCGCATCCGAGTCGACGATCGCGAGCACGAGGCGGCCGGCCGCGGACTCGATCACGGTCCGGAGGGACGCGACGAGTTCCTGCGACGGGGTGCTCCACGTGGCGACGAGCGCGACGACCACCGGCACCGTGCGGGACAGATCGATCAGGCGGGGGAACTCCGCGTCGCCGACCTCGATGACGACGCCGGGGGTGCCGGTCGGGGCCTCCCCCGCCGGGGCGGCGGTCCCCCGCGCGGCCTGCTGGTTCTGCCTGGCGACCAGCGGCGCGAGATCGATGGCGCCACGGAGGCCGCCGGGCGGCGGGGCGGGAACAGCGGCCACTCTTGTCACGACTCCTTCGCGGAAACCAGCCCCTGATCGTAGCCGAGCAGGACGATGGGCTCCTTGGAACCGGCGGACGGCACCGCGAAGAGCAGCTGGTAGCCGTACACCGAGACGATGCCCTTCGACGTCGCCGACGTCTTCGACAGGATCTGCGTGCCCCCGCTGGGCTTCACGGTGACCCCGCTCTTGGTCGGCTTGACGGTCCACTGCTCGTCGAGCCGGACGGCCACGAGCGCACCGGAGTCCGCGGTGGACATCGCGATGACCGCACCCGGGTCGGCTGTGAGGTCCTTGAAGCTGATGCTCGCGGTGCTGCCGAGCTTCTTGGCGATCGACTGCTTCGCCGACTGCCCGACGGCCTTCAGCAGCGGATCGCCTGCCGTCTGGAAGTCGTTCGCGCTCGAGCTGGAGCTGCTGAGCAGCAGCGAACCGTACGCGGCGGCGAGCTGCCCGGGCGCGACCTCCAGCAGCGCGGTACCCGCATCCAGGCGCCTGGCGCCGTCGAGGGCCGACGGGAGGTTGAGCGGGGTGGCGCTCTTGATCAGCCGCATCGCGTATTCGACCTTGTAGTCGGAGCGCGGGTCGTTCTGGATCAGCGCGACCGCGATCGGCGCGATGGTCTTGGAGTCGCCCTGCGCGACGGTGGCGAAGAGGGTCCGTGGCCAGGCCAGCGTCGCTTCCGGCTCGAGCAGCTTGAACACGGCACCCGTGGTCGGGATGGTGGCGGGGGACGCGGCCTTCTTGTCCTTGGCCTTCACGGTGTAGTAGGCGGTCCGCAGGTCGAGCGCCGGACCGTCGAACCGGACCGCGAGCGCCGTCGCGTCGAGCTTCTTGTCCGCCGCCGCGGCGACCGCGGCGGCGGCCGACACGATGCGGGTCGCCTGCCCCTCGGTGAGCGACGCGCCGCCGGTCCTGGTGACCGCGGCCGTCGCTGACGTCGACACGGGGACGAGCAGCACGCCGAACAGCACCGCGGCGATCCCGGAGACGCCGAGCGCGGTGCGGTTGCGCACGCTGCGCCGGCCGCGACCGGGCGCCGGGGCCGCGGAAGCGGGACGCTGGGGCCGGTACTTCGGCGGCTGCGGTCGCTTCGGCGTCTTCGGCGGCGCCTTGCGACGGGGGCCGCGCTGCCGCCGGACGTGGATGAGCGCCCAGAGGTAGAGCAGGAGGCCGACGACGGCGAGCGCGCCGCCCGCGACGATGAACGGGACCGCGAGCGGCGTCGCGGTCCGGACGGGCCACGTCACGCTGACGGACGGCGCCGCGGCAGCCCCGGTCGACGCGACGATCATCGACATGTTCGACGGGAGGTCCACGGACCAGTCCATCGAGCCCTGCGCACGGCGCTGCGCGACCCAGACGTCGGCCCCGTTCGGATCGGGGGTCCCGCCCGTGAGCCCCGCGACCACGGGAGCCGTCTGCACGGCCGGCTTCTGCATCGCGCCGGCCCCATCGACGCGCAGAGCGGCGTAGCGCTGGCCCGACAGCCAGGCCGTCACGTCGCTCGCGCGGCCGTACGCGGCGAACACGGTGCTGCTGCCCGTCAGGCGCACCCGCTGCTGGCCCTGGTGCGCCTGCAGGACCGCGGACGGCACCACCATGTAGTGGACGCCGGAGGGCGCATCCGAGCTGATCGTCACGTGATCGACCGGCTTGAGGATCGTCCTCTGCGCGACGCCGGTGGCGACGAGCACACCGGCGATGAGCAGCGTCACCAACGCGATCGCGAAGCGCACACCGTCTCCTCTCGTCCCGGCGGGATCGGTGAAGCGGGTGCCGGCGGCCCGAGAAGGGCCTGCCGTTGCTCAGGCCGCGCTCCCGCGACGCCTGGCCCAAAAACGCGGGTCAGCATAACCGGCAGCACCACGCGGGCGTCGCATGTCGGCGGGCGCGGCGGAGATGCCGCACCTACACTCGACGCGTCGCACGGTGCACTGGCGCGACGGCGAAACCTTCCTGCTGACGAGGAGCGACACGTGTCCGACGAGTCCGGCTTCACCACGGCGATGCGCGGCTACAACCGCGACGAGGTCGATCGGGCGATGCAGGAGCTGCGGCGCGAGCTGATCAAGGCGAACACCGCGCTCGGTGAGGCCCAGCGCGAGGTGAAGCGGCTCGGGCAGCGTGTCGACGAGCTCGACGGCGAGCTCGAGGAGGTCGGCAGCCCGACCTACTCGGGCCTCGGTCACCGGCTCG
Organism: Acidobacteriota bacterium; assembly: GCA_019352055.1. Classification (GTDB taxonomy): domain Bacteria; phylum Actinomycetota; class Actinomycetes; order Actinomycetales; family Microbacteriaceae; genus Amnibacterium. The sequence continues at coordinate 13,774 of JABBOB010000002.1, read as the reverse complement.
AGAGCCTCCTCCGGCTCGCGGAGGAGCAGTCCACGCGGGTCATCTCGCAGGCCGACATCGACTCCGAGCGGCTCCGCTCCTCCACCCAGGCCGAGGTCGACCGCCTCCGCATCGAGGCCGCCGAGCTCGCCGAGCGCCTGATGGGCGACGCGAAGCAGCAGTCGGAGGCGATGCTCGCCTCCGCCAGGGCCGAAGCGGATCAGCTGGTCGAACGGGCCGAGCTGCATGCGGAGGCGACCGTGCAGGACGCGACCCGCGAGGCGGCGGCGATCCGCGGGGCGGTCGCGACGGAGGCGGCCGAGCTGCGCGGCACGTCGAAGCGCGAAGCGGCCGCGGTCCGCGCCGCTGCCGACCGCGAGGCCGCCGAGCTCCGCGTCGTCGTGGAGCGTGAGACGGCTGCCGCGAAGGAGGACGCCCTGCGCCTCGCCCGGGAGACCGAGTTCGCGCGAGCAGAGCTGGACCGCGAGCTGGCGGCGACCCGCGCCGAGGCCGAGGCCGAGATCGAACGGCTCCGCGCCGAGGTCCGGCTCGAGGTCGAGCGCACGCACGCCGACCTGGCCCGCAAGGCCGAGCTCGCCAGGACCGACCTCGCCCGCGAGGCGGAGACGACCCGCCTCGCGTTCGCTCGCGAGGCCGAGGTCGCGCGCGCCGAGCTGCTCGACGAGCTGGACGCGCTCCGTCGCCAGCAGCAGGGCGAGTACGAGGCGACCCGCAATTCGCTCGCTGCGGAGCTCGCCGAGCTCAGGGACGCGACCGAGCAGGAGATCGAGCAGGCCCGCCTGGACCTCGACGTCGAGCTGACGGCGCGACGGGACGAGGCCGAGACCGACTACCTCGCCCGGCACCAGGCCGCTGTGGCATCCACCCAGCGCTACCTCGACGACGCGAACGCCCAGCTCGCCGACGCGGTGCGCCGCTCGGCCGACAAGAGGCTCGAGGCGGACGCCCTGCAGATGCAGATCGAGGTCGACGGCCGCCGCTCGCGCGACGCCGCTCAGGCCGAGGCCGCCGACCTCGTTGCGACCGCGCGGGACGCGGCGCACGCGATCGTCACCGAGGCCGAGCAGCGCTCCTCGCAGCTCGTCCGTGACGCCGAGGACCGACTCGCCGAGCTGCGGGACGAGCGCGACGGCATCGCCCATTACTTCGAGTCGCTCCGTGGCGCGTTGACGACGGCGCAGCCGGTCGACGCCGAGTCCTGACCCGGCCCCACGTGAAGCTGCAGAACCCGTTCCGGACGGGGCTCATCGGCACGCTCGGGGTGCTGCTCGCGCTCGCCATCGGCGCCGCGACCGTGCAGCTCGCGACCATCCTCACCTACGTGGTCGCCGCCGCGTTCCTCGCGCTCGGCCTCGATCCGCTCGTGAACCAGCTGCAGCGGCTCCGGCTGCCGCGATGGCTCGCGATGCTGATCGCGGTGGTCGTCGTGGTGGGCGTCGTCGTCGCCATCGCGTTCCTGGTCGTCCCGGTCATCGTGGGCCAGGTCGCGAGCCTCGTGAACGGCATCGCCGACTTCGCGAGCCAGTACCAGGGCTGGAACGACTTCGTGAAGCAGGTGCAGGCCACCGTGCCGTCGATCAAGGTGCAGGCGCTCATCGACCAGGCCGTCGCCTACCTCCAGTCGAACGTGGGCACGATCACGGGAGGGGTGCTCTCGGTCGGCGTGGGGATCGTCGGCGGACTCGGCGGCACGGTGATCGTCGTCATCCTGACCCTGTACTTCACCGCGTCGATGAACGAGTTCAAGGGCGCGCTGTACCGGATGGTGCCGATGACGCGACGCGCGCGGTTCGCGGCGATCGCGGAGCAGATCTTCGCATCGGTCGGCCGATACGTCATCGGTCAGATCGGGCTCGCGCTCGTGAACGGCGTGCTGAGCTTCGTGTTCCTCAGCATCGTCGGGGCGAAGCTGCCGGCCGTCTTCGCCTTCATCGCCTTCCTCGGCAGCCTGATCCCCCTGGTCGGCACGGTCTCCGCGGCGGTGCTGATCGTCGCCGGTCAGGTCGTGCTCGTGCTCTCGCAGAGCGACCCGATGTGGCCGTCGTCGGGGCTGCCGGTGTGGCTCTGGGTCGCGATCTACTACGTCGTCTACATGCAGGTCGAGGCGTACGTGCTGAGCCCGAACATCATGAACCGGGCGGTGAGGGTGCCTGGCGTGATCGTCGTCATCGCGGCGCTCGTGGGTGGGACCCTGCTCGGCATCCTCGGCGCGCTGATCGCGATCCCGGTCGCGGCGGCCGTGCTGCTCATCATCGACCAGGTGGTGGTCCCGAGGCAGGCGGAGGCGTAGCACCGTCCCGGTGCTCGACGAGGGCGTCAGGGACCCGGGTCGGGAGCGGGGACCTCGACGGGTTCACCACGCGGACGATCTCGTCCAGCACGCGCCGGACCTGCGGCTCCCCCACCCACAGGTGCTTGGCGCCGTCGACCGCGATGACCTCGGCCTCCGGCACGACGGCGAACCGCTGGCGCGCCTCCGCCGGACGGAGGTAGTCGTCGAGCTCGGGGATCACCGCCACCAGGCGCCTGCCGCTGCGGCACCAGCGCACGAGCTCCGCCTCCGACGTGCGATGGAGTGGAGGCGAGAGCAGGATCGCACCCTCGACCGGGTGGTCGAGCCCGTACTTCAGCGCCAGCTCTGTGCCGAACGACCAGCCAAGCAGCCATGGGCGGGGCAGCGCGCGCTCCGCGACCAGGGCGACCGCCGCCGCGACGTCGTACCGCTCGGCGACGCCGCCGTCGTACTCCCCCTCGCTCGTACCTCGCGCGCTCGAGGTGCCTCGGGTGTTGAAGCGCAGCACCGCGAGGTCCGCGAGCGCGGGCAGTCGGGCGGCCGCCTTCCGCAGCACGTGGGAGTCCATGAAGCCGCCGTGCGTGGGCAGCGGATGGAGGCACACGAGCGTCGCGACGGGGGCCCGGTCCTTCGGCGTCGCGAGCTCGCCGACGAGCGTCAGCCCGTCCGCCGTGTCGAACGCGACGTCCTCCCGGTCCGCGAGGAGCTCGGTCGCTCCGCGGAGCTCGATGGATCCGTCGGTCACGCGGCACGCCAGCAGTGCGCATGCCAGTGGCGGCGCGCCTCGAGATCGGCCTGGTCGCCGAGGACGCCGTCGGCACGCCACACGACGACGTGGGCCACTCCCTCCTCCACGACTCCGCCGCAGCCCGGGCAGCGGTAGGGCTTCAGCGCCTGCGCTGCGGAGATCGGCTGCACGTGCCACCCGCGGCCGCCGCGCTGCTCCACGCGCGGGCCGGCACCGATCCGCAGCGGTGGCGGTCCGTCGTCCCCTTTGATGCGGTTGCGACGAGGCACGGCAGGATCAGTACCAGTTGAACGCGTTCGAGTGCGCCCAGGCGCCGCACGGGCTGCCGTACGACGCCGAGATGTAGCCGAGTCCCCAGTCGATCTGCGTCTGGTAGTCGTTCTGCCAGTCGGAACCGGCGGCCGCCATCTTGCTGCCGGGGAGCGCCTGCGGGATGCCGTACGCACCGCTCGCGTTCGACGCGTGCGTGCTCCAGCCCGACTCGCGGGTCCAGAGGCTCACGAGGCAGCTGAACTCGCTCGGCGCCCAGCCGCGGGCGGCCACCGCCCGCGCAGCATAGGTCTGCGCGACACCGATCGGCGTCGTGTAACTCGCGCCGCCGCCGCTCGCGCTGCTGCTGCTCGCGGCCGCGCTCCGCGAGCCGCCGCCTGCGGACGCCGACGACGAGTTCGCCGCGGGTGCGACGGGGGCCACCACCACGGGCGCGCCGACGACCTTGAACGCGTCGCGGCGGACGTCGACGAGCACGTAGCCGCCGGCGATCTTGTAGCGCTGCACGCCGGACGCCTTCACCATGACGGGCTGCTCGTAGAAGGGTGCTGCGGTCGCTCCCGCGTACGGGTCGATGGTGCTGACGAGGGCGATGCCGACGGTCGCGAGGATGGCGAAGACGCTCAGCACGAAGCGGCCCCGGGTGCGGCGACGCACCGGCAGCGGCACCGGTGCCGTCGCCTGGGCGTCGTTCATCTGGGTGATCACGATCCGGTAACCCTACCCGAGAGCCCGAACCGGGCTCACGGAGCGCTTCCGTCGCGTCATCGGACGGAGAGCATCGTCTCGACGAGCCCATCGATGAGGAGGTCGACCTGCGCCTCGCTGTAGCCACCGCGCTTGGGTCGGAACGCGATCGACCGCACCCGCTCGACGGGCACGTGCGAGCCGTCCTCGAAGTACGAGCGAGCCTCGTGGGCGAACCGGTCGACCTCCGCAACGGAGTACCCGATGCGCGAGAAGCCGACGCGCGCGAATCGCGCGCCGTCCGGCCGCTCCAACCGGCCGATGATCTCCTTCGCCAGCTGCCGGGTGCCCGCGTAGTACGCGCGCTCCTGGCCGCCGCGGACCGCCAGGTCGCGCTCACGGACCGCGAAGGCGTCCTCGAGTCGTTCGAGCGCCGCGTCGACCGCCGGAGTGGCGTACCCGCCCCGCTTCATCGTGAAGGCGGTCTGCCGGATGTGCGCCGCCCGCAGCTGCCCGTCGGAGCGGTTGAACTCGGCGCGGGCGACCGCGATGAAGTGGTCCACCTCCTGCGGGTCGTAGCCGAGTCGGCGGTTGCGTTCGCGCGGGAAGGTCGACGGCATGGCCGTCATGATGCCCTCAGGAGGTCGCGAAGAAGAGCAGCAGCGCCGCGGAAGCGGAAGGAAGGATCGAATCGAGCCGGTCGAGGATCCCCCCGTGACCCGGGAGCCAGGAGGACATGTCCTTGACCCCGATGTCGCGTTTGATCATCGATTCGCCGAGATCGCCGAGAGTGCCGGTCGCGAGGATGATGACGCCGAAGAGCGGACCGAACCAGAGCGGCCGGTCCAGCAGCCACGGCGTCAGCACGGTCGCGATCACGATCGTGGCGACCGCGGCGCCGGTCAGCCCCTCCCACGTCTTCTTCGGGCTGATCCGCGGCGCCATCGGGTGCTTGCCGAACCGCAGGCCGGTCGCGTAGGCGAAGACGTCGCTCGAGACGACGAGGATCACGAAGGACAGGGTCCACCACTGGCCGCCCTCCTGCGCGAGCAGCACCACGGCTGCGCTGGCGAGCCCGGTGACGTACAGCTGCACGAACGTCGTCACGAGCACGTCGCGACCGAGCCGTCGGAGCGGTACCGGCTGGAGCAGCTGCTCCACGAGCCGCCAGACGACGGCCACCGCGACGGCCAAGACGATCGCGGCGAGCCATCCTCCCGGGACGAGCGGCACCGCGAGATGCGCCGGCGAGGTCGGCGCACCGGGAGCGGGCAGCACCGACACGTAGGTCGCGGGGATCGCCAACACCCCGCCGACCGCGGTCCCGACCCGGGGCACCCGGATCCCGGCCGTGCGCACGGCGACGGCCAGCTCCGAGGTGCCGAAGCCGACGAGCGCCATCGCCAGCACCACGAAGAGCGGCTTCCAGATCACCAGGCTGACGATGACGAGCGCACCGAGCACCACGCCGAGGCCGACGGCACCCACGAGGTTCCGGCCGGTGCGGGCGGTCAGCCGGGCGTTCGCCTCGTCGAACTGCGCCCTCGTGTGCCGCACCTGATCGCGGATGTCACCGCGGGTCGACCGGATCTGCTCCTGCAGCTCCGCGGTGTTCCGCGGACGCCGAGGGCGCTGCGCGCCCGGTCCACCGTCCGCCATGTCTCAAACCTCGAGCAGCTCGGCCTCTTTGCGCTTCAACGCCTCGTCGACCTGATCGACGTGACGCTTCGTCAGCGCCTCCAGCTCCTTCTCGCCGCGTGCGATCTCGTCGTCGCTGACCTCGCCGGTCAGCGCGTCGAGGTCGTCCTTCGCGCTGCGGCGGATGTTGCGGACCGAGACCTTCGCGTGCTCACCCTTGTCGCGGACGATCTTCACGAACTCGCGACGACGGTCCTGCGTGAGCTCGGGGATGACCACCCGGATGATCGTGCCGTCGTTCGAGGGGGACCCGCCGAGGTTCGGAGCCGTCGCGATCGCGCGCTCGATGTCCTTCAGCGCCGTCTTGTCGTAGGGCGTGATGACCAGCATGCGGGCCTCGGGCGCCTGCACGCTCGCGAGCTGGCCGAGCGGTGTCGGGCTGCCGTAGTAGTCCACGAGGATGCGCGTGTACAGCGCCGGGTTGGCACGGCCGGTCCGGACGGTGTTGAAGTCGTCCTTGGCGACCTCGACCGCCTTGGCCATGCGGTCGCCCGCCTCCTGCAGCACGTCGGCGATCACCGCGGCCCCTTTCGTCGAGAACCTCGAAAGACTACCGAGATCAGGCTGTGACGACCGTGCCGACGTCGGCGCCGAGGATCGCGGAGCCGATCGAGTTCGCGCCCTCGATCCCGAAGACGCGCATCGCCATGCCGTTGTCCATGCAGAGGCTGAACGCGGTGGAGTCCACGACCTTCAGGCCCTTCCGCAGCGCTTCGCTGTACGTCACGGTGTCGAGCTTGACCGCGGTCGGATCCGTGCGGGGGTCTGCGGAGTAGACGCCGTCGACGCCGTTCTTCGCCACGAGCACCTCGTCGGCGTGGATCTCGAGCGCCCGCTGCGCCGCGACCGTGTCGGTCGAGAAGAAGGGCAGGCCTGCGCCGGCGCCGAAGATCACGATCCGACCCTTCTCCAGGTGCCGGATCGCGCGCCGCGGGATGTACGGCTCGGCGACCTGCGTCATGGAGATCGCGGACTGGACGCGGGTCTGCACGCCGGCCTGCTCCAGGAAGTCCTGCAGGGCGAGAGCGTTCATCACGGTCCCGAGCATGCCCATGTAGTCGGCGCGGGTGCGGTCCATGCCGGCCTGGCTGAGCTCCGCACCGCGGAAGAAGTTGCCGCCGCCGACGACGACGGCCGTCTGCACCTGCTGCGACACCGAGGCGATCTGCTCCGCGATGGACTTCACGATGTCCGGCGCGACCCCGAAGGTTCCCCCTCCGAGCGCCTCACCCGACAGCTTCAGTACGACGCGACGCATCCACTCCCCCTTCGACCGCAACCGAGGCTATCGGACCCTCACTTTTCATCGTCACGAGGTCCTGGCGTGCGAAGCGTCGGCGGAACCCCGCCACGACGAGCAGTGCCCCGCCGCTCGAGAGCGACGGGGCACCGGTCAGCCGATGCTCACGCGCCGACCTTGATGCGGGCGAAGCCGGCGACCTCGATGCCGGCGTCCTTGAGGACCTTGCCGGTCGCGACCTTGCTGTCGCGGGCGTAGGGCTGGTCGACGAGGACGACCTCCTTGAAGAAACCGGTCAGCTTCCCCTCGACGATCTTGGGCAGGGCCGCCTCCGGCTTGCCCTCGTTGCGGGTCGTCTCGGTGAGCACCGCGCGCTCGTGCTCGACCGTCTCGGCGGGGACCTCCTCGCGCGTCGTGTACTTCGGGTCGTAGACCGCGATGTGCTGCGCGACCGAACGGGCGGTCTCCGCGTCCGTGCCGGCGTAGCCGAGGACGACGCCGACCTGCGGGGGCAGGTCCTTGCTCGTCTTGTGCAGGTAGATGGCGAAGTCGTCGCCCGTGACCTGCGCGACCTGCCGGAGCTCGACCTTCTCGCCGAGCAGCGCCGCCTCGTCGTCGATGTAGGCGCCGACCGTCTTGCCGTTCAGCGGTGCGGCGACGCCGGACGCGACATCGGTCGCGCCGGCGGCGGCGACCGCGCCGAGGACCTCGGCGGCCAGGGACACGAATCGGTCGTTCTTCGCGACGAAGTCGGTCTCGCTCGCGAGCTCGATGAGGGTGGCGACGCCGTGCTCGGCGACCGCGGTCACGAGGCCCGCGGTGGTCGCGCGGCCGGAGCGCTTCTCGACGCCCTTCAGGCCCTTGACCCGCAGGATCTCGATCGCCTTCTCGATGTCGCCGTCCGCCTCGACGAGGGCGTTCTTGCTGTCGAGCATGCCCGCACCGAGGCGGTCACGCAGGGTCTTCACGTCAGCGGCGCTGAATGCTGCCATCACTGACTCCTTTCGTGGGTTGTCGGACAGACGGCGGAGGCCGTCGTCGTACTGGGGAACGACCGTCGGCCGCCCGGCGACGAGGAGACCTCGTTGCTCGGACGGCCGCCGGGTGGGCTGGACCGGATCAGGCGGAGGGCTCGGGGTCCTCGGTCGCTGCCGGGTCGGTGATCTTCTTCGGGCGGCGCTGCGCCGGGGTCGCCTTCGCGAGCTCCTCGGCCTCCACCTGCTCCTCGGTCTCCGGCGCGTGCTCGGGGACGAGACCGTCCACGGCCTGGGCCGCGAGGTCGGCGTCGGCCTGGGCGTCCGCGTCGTTCTCCTCGACCGGCTCGGTGCCCGCCACGACCGCGGTCGCGTCGACCTGGTCGGCGACGACCGTGTCGACGCGGTCCTGGCTGTCCTCGGTAAGACCCGAGACGCGGTCGTCGACCTGCTCGACCTGCAGGTCGAGCGCCTCCGGGTTCTCCGTCGCCTGCAGGAGCTCCTGCTCCCAGGCGGCGAGCGGCTCGGCGTCGGCCTCGCTGGTGCCCTGGTGGCGCTGGATCAGGCCCTCGGCCGCCGCGTCGGCGATGATCCTCGTGAGCAGCGCGACGGAGCGGATCGCGTCGTCGTTGCCCGGGATCGGATAGGCGAGCTCGTCCGGATCCGCGTTCGTGTCGAGGATGCCGATCACCGGGATGCCCAGCTTCTTCGCCTCGTCGACCGCGAGGTGCTCGCGCTTGCTGTCGATGACCCAGATCGCGCTCGGGGTCTTGGACAGGTTGCGGATACCGCCCAGGGTCTTCTCCAGCTTGTCGCGCTCGCGACGCTGGATGAGGAGCTCCTTCTTGGTGTAACCCTTCGACGTGTCGTCGAAGTCGACGAGGTCGAGCTCCTTGAGGCGGTTCAGACGCTTGTGCACCGTCTGGAAGTTGGTGAGCAGCCCGCCGAGCCAGCGCTGGTTGACGTAGGGCTGGCCGACGCGCATCGCCTGCTCGGCGATGGCCTCCTGGGCCTGCTTCTTCGTGCCGACGAACAGCACGGTGCCGCCGCGGGCGACGGTCTCCTTGACGAAGTCGTACGCCTTGTCGATGTAGGCGAGCGACTGCTGCAGGTCGATGATGTGGATGCCCGAGCGCTCGGTCAGGATGAAGCGCTTGACCTTCGGGTTCCAGCGCCTCGTCTGGTGCCCGAAGTGGACGCCGCTGTCGAGCAGCTGGCGGATGGTGACGACGGCCACGGCCGTATCTCCTGTTCTGCGCCCTGGATGGAGCGCGGTTCTCGGTTGGTCCGCCGGGCACGCGGATGCGTGGACCGGCCCTGGCGCCCTGCGGCCCGACCGCCCCGGTGCCTCGCGGCACGGTGGGGACCGATGGTCGGCGCTGCGCATGACGGGCGCGCGAAGTCACCTCGCGAGCGAGATGCGGCCAGCAGCCTACCAGCCGCTCCCCCGGGTTCCGACCGAGTACATCAGCAGGAAGAACGGAGCGCGTGAGCAGGAAGCAGCACGTTCGGCAGGAAGCGTTCGACCGATTGTTCCTGCCCGAGTGGATTCTTCCTGCTGTCGTGCTCATGCGGGCGCTGGGGGCCCCGGGGTCGTGTCCTCCCCAGGCGGGCCACGCGCAGAGGCGGAGGGAGCCGGGCACCATGACGGGATGCTCCGCGTCGGCAGCTTCGTCCTCGCCGCAGCGCTGGCCGCGGCTGCACCGGCGCCCTCCTGGAGCTGGCCGGCCGCCTCCCACGCCGTGACCCGGGGATTCGAGGCGCCCGCGACCGAGTACGCGGCGGGCCATCGGGGCCTCGATGTGGGCGCTGCCGTCGGCAGCGACGTCCACGCTGTGGCCGACGGGACGGTCGCCTTCGCCGGGACCGTGGTCGACCGCGGTGTCGTGGCCATCGACCACGGTGGGGTCCGCTCGAGCGTCGAGCCGGTCGATCCGATCGTGCATGCGGGCGAAGCGGTGCGGCGCGGCGAGGTGATCGGGCACCTCGCGACCGGCGCCACCCACGCCGCGGGGGTGCTGCACCTCGGCGCGCGGATCCGGACCGCGGCCGGCTGGGTCTACGTGTCGCCCCTGCTGCTCCTCGGCGGCATGCGCCGGGCCGTGCTGCTGCCGCTGAGCGCTTGGCCGGGCGACTGAGGGCTCGTCAGCTGCGCGGGTGGGCGAGGCGGTAGCTCTCGGCCAGGCGTTCCATCGAGACGTGCGTGTAGATCTGGGTCGTGCCGAGGCTCGCATGGCCGAGCATCGCCTGCACCGTCCGGAGGTCCGCGCCGCCGTCGAGCAGGTGGGTGGCCGCCGAGTGCCGGAAGGCGTGCGGGCCGGAGGGGCCGGATCCCGGCACCGCAGCCAGCAGCCGGGAGGTCAGCCGGTGCACGCTCCGCGGCCCGAGGCGACCGCCGCGGTCGCCGAGGAACAGTGCGGCACCGGCGGCGCCCCCGCCGCGCTCGGCGAGCACCGGACGGCCGCGGTCCCGGTACGCGGTGACGGCCCGTGCCGCCGGGACGCCGAACGGCACGACCCGGTCCTTCGCCCCCTTGCCCGTGACTCGCACGGTCAGGGTGGAGAGGTCCACGTCGTCGACATCGACGCCGCACGCCTCCGAGACCCGCAGCGCGGACCCGTAGATCAGCTCGAGCAGCGCGAGGTCCCGAAGCGCACCGGGCTCGTCCTCCGCGGCGCAGGCCTCGAGTCCGGCGAACAGCTCGCGCAGCTGCTCGTCGCCGACCACGCGGGGCAGCCGCCCCTGAGCCTTGGGAGCGCGCAGCCGGGTGCCCGGGTCGGCGGGCAGGTGGCCACCGCGGTGCAGCCACGCGGTGAGGCTGCGCGCCGCGGCAGCGCGCCGGGCGATCGTCGCTCGGGCGAGCGAACGCCGCGTGCCCTCGTAGAGCCAGTCGCGGAGGAGCTCCAGGTCGAGTCCTCCGACCTCCTCCACCTCCTGCGTCGCGGCGAACCGGACGAGGTCCGCCAGGTCCGCGCCGTACGCGCCGATCGTGTTCGGCGAGTAGGCGCGCTCGTTCGTCAGGTGCGCCCGATGCGCCGTGACCGCCTCCGTCAACCGCATCCGGCCAGGGTGGCCCCTCGTGGCCCAGGGTGGCGTCCGACCCTCCGGCGTCAGCGCTCGACGTCCACGCCCATCGTCAGGAAGACGTCCTCCGGTGTGCTGTCGAGGATGAGGTGCGGATCGGTCGGGACGGGCGAGTAGCCCACCCGTCCGTCGTCGTAGAGCGAGAGGATCCCGGCGGCGCGGCCGCCGTCGACGGCGATGACGCCGCCGCGCGGTCGGGTGAGGCGGATCGTGTAGGCCGTCGACGGGGCGACGTGGACGGGGACGCCGGCGAACACCGAGCTGGTCGCGTAGTGCAGGTGGCCGCCGAGGATCGCGCGCACGTCCCCGCCGGCGAGCGCCGCCGCCAACCGGTCCTGCTGCTCGAGGTGGAGGCGGGCCATGGCGGTGATCTCGACCGGGACGGGCGGGTGATGCAGCGCCAGGACGGTGCCGTGCTCGGCGGGTTCGGCGAGCACGGAGCGCAGCCAATCGACCTGGCCCTCGTCGATCCCGCCCTCCACCCGGCCGGGGATCGAGGTGTCGAGGGAGACGAGGCGCAGGCCGCGCACCTCGATCACGCGGTCGAGCGGCTCGTCGGTGGGGGGCTCGCCGAACAGCGCCTCCGCCATCGCGGCCCGGACGTCGTGGTTGCCGGCGGCCCACAGCACCGGCCAGCCGGTGCGCCGCGTGGTGCCGGCCGTGACGGTGGTGACGGCGCGGTAGGCGTCCGCTTCGCCCTGGTCGGCGACATCGCCCGTGTGGATCAGCGCGTCGATCGGGATCCCGCTGCCCTCGAGCGACGCCAGCGCCGCGGAGTAGGTCGCCGCGACGTGCACGCTGCCGTGCATGAGCCCGGAGGCGGTGAAGTGGCTGTCGCTGACGTGCGCCACGCGATGGGTGGCGATCGGCTCCCTGGTCACAACCGGGACGCTACCGAGGTCCCCCGACGCTGCGGCCGGATGTGGGGTCGCGGTCCTGGAGGCGCCTCGAAGCCGGCAGCCCGCATGCCTACCGCGGAGCACCGCGGTCATCGCGTGTGGCGCCCGGGACACGCGACCACCCGGTCGGGCCAGCGACGGCTGCCCCGGTGAGCGAGATCATGCCGAGAGCGGCGCTGGCGTCCGCGACGCTCAAGCCGGCTCGCGCCGCGATGTCGAGCACCGTCCGCGGGCGCGTCGTCAGGACGTCGAGCACCCGTGCCTCGTCGGGATCCGCGGTCGGGACCGGGTCGAGGCCGTCGAGGGTCACGGCGCCGTCGGGGTCCTGTGCCAGCTCGGCCATGTCGGCCGCGTCTCGGACGAGCACCGCGCCGTACTCGCGCACCAGGCGATGGGTGCCGGCCGAGGCGGCCGAGTACACCGATCCCGGTACCGCGCCGAGGCCCCGTCCCAGTTCCGCTGCATGACCCGCGGTGTTCGCGGCGCCGGAGCGCGCCCCCGCCTCCACCACGACCGTCGCCCTGGACATCGCGGCGATCAGCCGGTTCCGCTTGAGGAAGCGCTCCCGCATGGGGCGCGCGCCGCACGGCATCTCGGAGAGCACCACGCCTTCGCGAGCGATCCGGTGCAGCAGATCGGTGTGCTGCGCCGGGTAGAAACGGTCGAGGCCGCCTGCCAGCACCGCGACGGTGCGGCCCTTGCTGGCGAGCGCGGCCCTGTGCGCGATGCCGTCGATCCCCATCGCAGCACCGGACACGACGGCGAACCCGCGATCGGCGAGCCCGCACGCCGCGTCCGCGGTGACCCGCTCGCCGTACGGCGTCGCGGAGCGGGACCCGACGAGAGCGACCGAGCGGTCGAACCGTCGGAGGGGACCGCTCGGTGCGAGCACCCAGAGGGCGATCGGCCCGTGCTCGGCGAGGTCGTCGAGGCCGGCCGGCCAATCGGCGTCGCCGGGGACGAGCAGCCGTGCACCGATCTGCGCGGCGTTGCGGAACGCCCGCACGAACGACGCCTCGTCGAACCGGGGCGCCCAGCGGTCGAAGGCGCGGCGCAGCTCGGGGTTCGGCGACGGCGGGGTGTCGAGCCGGAGCGCGTCGAGCGCCTCGGCAGGCCCGAACGCGCCGATGAGCGCGCCCGCGACACGGTCACCCGGTTCGACGAGCGTCGTCCAGGCTCCTGCGGCGAGGATCGCGGCGGGGTCGGGATCGGGTCCGCCGGGGCGGACTCCGCGGACCAGGTCCTCGACCGGGGCGAGATCGCTCATGCGTCGGGGCTCCGCAGCGCGAGGGCGCGGCCGACCTCGTTGCGCCCGGGCCGGTCGACGCCCGCGAGGTCGGCGAGCGTCCAAGCGAGCCGGAGGACCCGGTCGTGCCCGCGCAGGGAGATGAGGTTGCGCTCGAGCGCCGCGGCCAGCGACTCCCGTGCCCGGTCCGCCGGCTCCCGGTCCGGGTGGCGCAGCCAGCTTCCGGGTACCTCGGCGTTGATCGTCCATGGCGTCCCGGCGAGCCGGCGGGCCGCCCGCTCGCGGGCGGCGAGCACGCGCTCCCGGGCGATCGCCGTCGTGACGGCGGGTGCCTCCTCCTCCGCCAGCCGCAGCTCGGCCGCCGTCACCCGATCGACCCGCAGCCGGATGTCGATGCGATCGAGCAAGGGCCCGGACAGCCGGGCGAGGTAGCGCCGCCGCGCTGACGGCGCGCACACGCAGGTGCCGTCCGTCGAGCCCCATCGCCCGCAGGGACACGGGTTCGCGGCCAGCACGAGCTGGAACCGGGCCGGGAGGTCGGCGCGAGCCGCCGCGCGGTGCACCGACACCCGGCCGGACTCGAGCGGCTGCCGCAGCGAGTCGAGCACCGAGGGCGCGAACTCCGTCGCCTCGTC